>JBLIML010000268.1:0-5331 GCA_047638675.1 Planctomycetota bacterium
AAATGCTCGATGCCATCACGGGTATCTAATGAAACGTAGCGTGCATTTAAAGAATTGACCCAGCCATAAGTATCACCAATGGAAATGACATCGCCAGGTTTTATTGATTTGTCCAACAATAAAATTATCCCACTGATGAAATTAGAGACAACTTTTTGCAGACCAAAACCAAGGCCGACACCAAGCGCACCGCCGAACAGGGAAAATATTGAGAGATCAATTCCGACTGTAGAGATGGCAATTAGAAATGCCGCTGTCACGAGCGTAATCCGTACCAATTTCCCGGTCAGGACCACCATAGACGGCGTTAATGATACAGATGACTTTAGACTGTTTTCGATCAGGCGTGAAACAAGAAGTGCCGCCCACAGGAATATTGCAAGATAGATTACGCCCTGAATCACGATGAGTAGTGATAAGTTCAGATTACCAATACTAAATGAGAGACTATCAAGAAACTCGCGAGTTGGATTGAGAAGGTCAAGAATGTTCAAGGCTGCAATAGTCCATGCTACGAGCGCCAATGACTTTGTTAGAATTGGATTGCGCATTAATGTTGCCGAGAGACGAATAACAACCCAGGCTGACAGCAAACTGCTGCAGATTGTCAAAACCGACTCTGGCCATTCGGCTTGCCGTGCCAATGTAGTGATTAACCAAAGTAGTGTTAACCACAAAAGAGGCAAGATTAAGACATTAGTGACATTTCGAAGAGTACCGGGTATCAGGCGTTTGCCTTTTTTTTCCACCCACATTTGATGTTGTTTGCGGAGCGGTTTGGCCACTAACCACGCCACCAACCAGGTGACAGCAACTATTAATAGTTGGACAAAATTGGACGTAACGAAAACATATTCGGAAACCCAGTGTTGCGCCTGGTTAATAATTTCAGGAAAATTAAAGTGTTCCATATACAGTTTCTGTTTTTTACGTGCTTGTATTAAGTTTAAAATGAGGAGGTGGATTTTTTTGTAATAATCTACCAACCGCTACCATGGCCGCAATACTCATGAAGGCAGCGGCGGAAAAAATAATAAAGGCCAAATCGTACTGTCCTGTTTTTTCCAATAGGTAACCGCCCAAATAGGTGGGTAATATCGAACCCCCGTAGGCGAAGGTAAATATCAAACCAAGCGCTTTGCCGGAGCTGTGTGGCGGTACGATAATCGCGGCAACACTCATAATGCAGACAACGACCTGACTGTGTCCCCAGGTAATGATGCTAATGGTAAGCACCGTCAGCCATAAAGGCATATGTGAGCTTGCAATCAGAGCAAGAATACCTGCGCCAGCCATGATACCGCCTGAAACACATAGCCAAATAATACGCCTCATGCTTTTAGCAAGGAATCCCGTGACTACGGATGCGGGAATCGCTGCTATACCAAACATCGTGGCACTTGTGCCTATTTCTGCAGGTGAGTAAGAATAAACCTTAGCTAGAAATGCCGGGACCCATGTGAGTAAACCGTAGAGTTCAATAAAAATGATGAATGCACCCGCGGAAAGAAGCATGATAGAAGGGTTCTGTAGTAATTCGGCGAAGGAATACGATCGGTCTCTATTTTTAGTACGGTCTACATCAATAGTTTTAGGCAAACTCTTTATTAGCGGGATAGACATAATAAAAAGCACCAAAAAAGAGATTGAATACAGTCGAGCGGTCCAGCGCCAACCTATTGCGTCAGAGAGTATTGGTGTCAGGAATAATGTAAGCGCAACACCCACATTCAGCGAACCGTTTATGTAGCCAATGCCTTTGCCTACGTTCTCCGGCGGCATGTATTTTGGAATGGCATCGACGGATGCGATAAAGATAATGGCAACGCCAATTGAGACCAAAACTCTCAAGGTTAATAGAATGTGATAGTTGCTACCAAAAGTCGCCAGGGTGCCGAACACGCCAATACAGAGAAGACATACCGAGATAACAGGAACCGCCCCCCATTTGTCTGTCACGGATCCAGCAGGCAAACTGGCAATACATCTAATGAAGGCATAGGCGGTCATAAATATGCCGGCCTGTGCATAGCTGATTTGAAGTTCTTCAACATAAAGAGGGATCATCGAAGGGATTTCAAACACCTTCATGAATGCAAACAGAATGGCGAAATTAACGAACCAGATGACTTTCATAAAATTAAACTATCCTGGTTTAGAGATTTTTCGATTGTTGAATCATCAGCGTTTCCCTCAAACTTCTTTTATCAATTGCTGGTTCCAGTAATACGGCTTTATTTCAATTACTTTATCACCTTCAAAACGGAACAATTCCAGTAGATCGCTTTCAAAGCTCTTGCCCGTAAGCTTGCCTTTGCCCTTAAAAGAAACAATCGCCACAACATAACCATCGCCTTCCATATAATGGAGCGGTTCGACTGCTAGTCGTTCGAAAAATTTAAAGACGGTACGTGCGACATCCTGAAATCCCTTAACACCTTTATATTTTCCGCCATAGGGCAGACCTTCTGATTCAATAACAGTAAACTCAGGATGGATGTGTTTTTCGACGGTATCCCATTCGCCAGCGACGGCAGCGGCATAAATTATTTTTGTGATTTCAATTTTATTCATCAGTCAAGTTTATCCAATTTACATCATTCATGTTCTAACAATTCTCGGAGGCGAAATTTCTGTACTTTTGTCGCCGACATTGGCCAATCAGTGACAAAACGAACCAATCGCGGGATTTTAAAGGAGGCAATTTCATCTTTACAGAATTCGATGATTTCATCTTCAGTGCAGACAACATTGTCCTTTAATTCTATGAATGCTGCAGGCACTTCGATCATGACAGGATCGCTTTTGCCGACAACCTGTACCATTTTTACCGCCGGATGCATGGAAAGGTAAGATTCAATCTCCAGGGCAGAGACATTCTCGCCTCCCACTTTGAGCATGTCTTTTGTGCGACCGTGATAGCGAATATTGCCGGCTTCGTTCAGTGAGCAGATATCACCGGAGTGAAACCAGCCGTCCTTATCGACTGCCGCGGCAGTGGCTTCAGGGTTTTTATAGTAACCATCAAACAAATTATATCCTCGAATAATGATCTCTCCCTGTTCTCCCCGAGCGACTTCATCTCCGCTCTCAGGATCAACAATCTTAACCTCAATATCATCAAATGGTCGGCCACAGGTGTGTAGCCTTGAATGAAGATCTTCGGAAGGATCATTAAAGGAAATGACACCACCTGCTTCAGTCATGCCAAAAGCGGCTGTCTGTACGGCCCCGGGGAACGCTTTCTGAAAAATAGCCAGGGTATCAGGCGGCGCTACATTGTTGATGCGGCGGATGCGAGATAGATCAGTATTTTTGAAATCGGGGTGATTAATCAGCGCCGATGTGATGGGCGGAAAGGTGAGGAAAGCAATACTGATACGTTCTTCTTCCAGCATCTTCAGGGCGACGTCAACGTCAAAATGCATCATACAGGCGAAGGCACCACCGGTTTGAATAACGGCAAGCATCGGCAGTATGGCTGCCATGTGAAAAAGGGGCAGGGGATCCCAGAACCTGTCTTCCGGCTGTAGATAATAACGTTGCTCTGCCATTGCCAGGGAATTACGTAACAACATGGTGTCACTCAAAATACAACCTTTCGGATTTGCCGTCGTACCAGAGGTGTAGATGATGATAGCGCGTTGGTGATCGTCGATTTGCTCTCGTTGCAGGTGAATATCCTCATCGCTAAAGTGATCAGCGCTTTCATAGAATGCTTTACTGCCGGTAAAACCGCACGAACTTTCGCTGTGAAGCAACACAATGCTTTTTAATAGTGGTGCCTTTTCCAGCTGAAGGTTTTTTGTGTTTGTTGAGTTCGCCAGCTCAGGGAAGGTCCTCGTTAACATTGAAGCGATATCAAGGTAGTCGCGCGCAATGGCGGATGATAAAAGCAATTTAACGTCGGCATTATTGACTACATAGGCAAGTTCTGTGGCGCGGTAACGTGCGTTAATAGGTACCGGTCTCGCACCGGCAAGACAAATCCCATAGATGCTTTCCACATAATCTACACAGTCGGGCATGAAAATACCGACATGGTCACCTGCCTGGATCCCCATGGCCTTGAGTCCCTTTGCCTTGGTCATGGCATTGTCAAAGAGTTGTTGATAACTACGGCAATTATCTTTCAACTGGACCTTCGGAAAAATGAGCGCATCACTATCCGGCCAAGTTGCAGCAGCATTGATTAGCAGGTCTGCTAATGAGTTAAGCTTCATGAGGTTAAAATGAACACGGTTGTCCAGGTTCTTTAGCAATCATATTCCTGGCCATTTCATTTCTTCACTGGGTCGCGGAACATTTGGTACTCTTCATCGAGTTTAAAATTCATTGGTCGGGTTCTCGCTCAGCTATGTGTGGCTTAGTGCTAGTACTTATTTTTAGCAGAGATAAATGCTATTACGATTTCAAGTGTTGATAAGCACCACCGTGATAGATGAGGGGTTTTTTATGCTGATGTGATTCAAATGAGATAACTCTGCCCAGTAGAATAATATGATCGCCTGCGTCATATTTTTTTTCAGTTCTACAATTCAAACAGGTAGCAAAATCCTTAAGAACAGGTGATCCGAATTCTCCCTGCTCCCATTCCAATCCGGCAAACCTGTCATTGTTTTCTGAGGAAAAAATTTGTGAGATCACTTCTTGACCTTCATGTAAAACATGGACAGTGAAATTATCACAGGCAGAAAAAGCTCCATGAGAGTCCGCTTCATTATCCAAACACCATAAAATCAGTGGCGGTTCCAGCGATACGGAAGTAAAGCTGTTTACTGTAATTCCAACAGGTTCTAACTTGTCATTAGTGGTAGTAACGACAGTGATCCCGGTTGCAAATGTGCCCAGCGCATTCCTGAATTCTCTATTATCGAAGTTTGTCATATTTTCTAAATCGATTTATTTGTGGCAAATATTTTTCATATTCCATGAGTAAGGGTATTTCGATAAACGGGTTTGAGCATCATAAAAAGCACGGCGGAAACGGGTAGCCAGACAGCAGCGACCAGTGCCACAGAATAGCGAACATTATCAGCGCCAAACCAGTGATCAGATAAAACCCCAACCAGAATTGCCCCCAGCGAGCCGCCAGTTATGTTCAATAATACCAGATAGCTGGCGATCATGACGCCCTGCATCCGACCGGGTGTCACAATCAAAATAGAGGTGAAACTGGCTGTCATTATCATCCCCCAGCAAAACTTCATTATGGCAAAACAGGCCAGGCATAGAAACAGATTAGGCATAAGAGGACTTGCGACAGCTGGCAAGATTAATATGCACATGCCAGTGACACAGACAATTATCGGTGCCTCGACACGACCTTGA
>JBLIML010000269.1:0-5327 GCA_047638675.1 Planctomycetota bacterium
CATTTGAACTGGCTGCGCTGATGGGTTGTTCGGTCATTACCGGCGTAGGGGCAGTTATCAATGCAGCAAAAGTCAAACGTGGAGGTACAGTAGCAGTGTTTGGCGCAGGTGGTGTGGGTGTTAATGTGGTTCAGGGTGCGGCGCTATCTGGTGCAAAAACCATTATTGCTGTTGATCGCCACTCAAGCCGGCTGGATGATGCACTAACCTTTGGCGCAACGCATACTATTAACGCCTCCGATACAGATCCGGTCGTTGCAATTCGTGAGTTGACGGGTGGACTTGGTGTAGATTACGCATTTGAGGCTATCGGCTTATCCGCGACTATTCAGCAGGCCTATAACAGCCTCGCTAAGCGCGGTATTGCAATGACTCTTGGCATTGCATCGGCGACCACTGAGGTGACCATATCACCGGTGGGTTTGGTCTATGAAGAGCGCGTTCTTACGGGGTCTCTGTATGGCTCTTCGGTACCCAAAACGGATATCCCGATGATGATTGACCTCTATACCAATGGCAGTTTGAAATTGGATGAATTACTGAGTCGCACCTACCCCATCGAAGAAATTAACGAAGCCTATGATGCCATGCAGTCAGGAGAGACCCTGCGCAGTGTAATCAAGTTCTAGGTGCGCTTTTAACAAAGTTTACAAATAAATTGGAATTTATATTATGAAGCATCTCTACTTATCTTTGCTTTTAACATTTTCTTGGAGTTTAAATTTAATGGCTCTTCCTCTAGATATTGAAAATCTTAAAATTTTCGAACCTCAAAGTCAGGGAATGAAAAACACAATGAGTAGTGAGCTCGATGATGTCATAACACAATTTATAGAGGATGAAAAAATACAGGGTGCCGTTGTAGCAGTAAGTCGCTTTGGTAATCCGATATATTTTTCAGCACATGGATTAGCCGATGTTCCAAATAAAATTGCGATGGAAAAGGATACAATGTTTCAAATGTGGTCCTCCACCAAACCAGTCCTTGGAGTAGCTGCGATGATTGCCATCGAACGTGGTCTTTTTAGCCCAGAGGACGAGGTGGGTAAGTATCTTCCAAATTTTAACGGTATTGAAGTTGCAGTATTGGATGATCCAAAAGACAAAGATGTTTCACCCCTGGGAGTTTACGCCCAGTTAGGCGGTGAGGCTGGTTTTTTTTCAAGCTTATATTGGAGAGTGTGGTCGTGGTTCTCTGATGGATACTACCTTGGTTATATTCCAGAACATCGGTTAGTTAAATCAAACAAACCAATTACCATTCATCACTTGCTAACTCATACAGCAGGACTGGGAACCAATGGGCTTGGCCAGGCTATTGCACCCTGGAATGCCAAACTTACGTCTAGTAAAGATGGCGGTAATGAAGAAGAAAATGCATTTCTCAATAATGTCACTATAGGATCTTTGACCGATATGATTTCCGAGGGTCCTTTAGACTTTCAGCCTGGTTCAAGATTTTCCTATAGCGGATTTATGGGATTAGACGTCGTTGCTCACATAATTGAAATTACATCTGGGCAACCTTTTAATGAGTTCGTTCAAACTAATATTTTTGATCCACTTTATATGCAAGATACCTACTGGAATGTGCCTAGTGAAAAATTCAATCGAATTGTGAGTATAAGTGGTGGTGGTAAAGATGGAAGTAAACCCGCTGGAGAAACAAAATTTTTCTCAGGTTCTGTGGGTTTGATTAGTACCGCAAAGGACTACCTCCATTTTGAGAACATGCTACTTAATCAAGGCGAGTTTTTAGGCAAACGAATACTGTCAGAAGCTTCTATTAAGTTAATGTCAACTAATCAAACAGGTGATTTGTTCTCAAAAACCGAGAAAGTGGCAGAGGGTGCGGAAGGGTTCGGATATACAGTCTCCATTACCCTTGATCCAGAAAAAGCCTCTGTAAAACGAGGCAAAGGTTCATTCGGTTGGGCTGGTGCTGCAGGCACGATGTCTTGGACAGACCCAGAAAATGGTATAAATGTTGTTATAATGGTGCAGCAACCCACTAAGGAGTTTCCGGAAGACATAGCGAGTGTGGTCTTCAATTCAGTGAATAGAGCGACAAAAATAACACAATAAAAACATCCAAAAGTGGCCCATACTAACGGTCACTGCTAGATAAGCACAGCTTCTATGAGTCTGGGGCCCTTGCTGTTGATGGCGTCCTTAAGAGCCGAAGAAAACTCATCTGTTGTTGTTACACTGGATGCGGGAACACCCATTCCCTTTGACAGCGCTACCCAGTCGAGTACTGGGTTGGAAAGGTCAAGTAGTGATAGTGCTTTTTCACTAGGATTCTCAACGCCAACCCGCCCCAATTCAATGTTGAGAATACCGTAACTATTGTTTTTCATAATAATAACAGTTACATCAAGGTTTTCCCTAGCCATCGTCCAAAGTGCTTGCAGGGTATACATTCCAGAGCCATCTGCCTGCAAAGCTAGGACCTTCCTATCCGGACAGGCCACTGCTGCACCCGTCGCAAGCGGAAGACCCTGCCCGATAGCCCCACCGGTGATAACTAGCCAGTCGTGCTTGGGCGCGGTGGCCGCGTGATTATAAAAAGGCATACCATTAGTGCCCGCCTCATCTGAAACTATGGCATTTTCTGGCATCAGTGCGGCCGTGATTATGCCGGCCGATTGACGAGTCAGTTTGCCCTTTTCGAATGCAGGTGGGGGGGTGTGTTTGACAAGCTTCGGGGATGCAGGTGCTGCCAGCTCGTCAGCGAGGCGACGCAAGGTCGCTTCGGCATCAATATTAGAATGATCAAACTCAAATAAAGATGAGGATTCAGGAGACAGCCATCCCGGCTTGCCCGGATACGCGAAAAAAGCGACCGGCGGCTTGGAGCCGATAAATACTATTTGTTCGATACCCGACAGATGTTCAGTTGCCATTTCCGCAAAGTAGGGCAGTCGTTCGACCTCTACCCGACCAGCCCCTCGCTGCAGGCGCGCAGGCAGAGTCTCGCAAATAAGTCGCGCACCGGTAGCGGCCGTAATGCGACCGGCGTGAAACAGGGCGGTTTCACGAAGTGCCCTGCCACCGAGAAATAAAGCTGCTTGACCATTGCTTTTTAGTAAAGCGGCAGCTTCTTTGATCTCTGCACTGCTTGGCTGTGCAGTTTCAGGCGCCGCTATGCTAGCAGATACCTTCGCGCCATCTGTCCAAGTATGGTCACCTGGGGCGATCAGGGTGCAAACTTGCCCAGGATAGGTAAGTGCTGAAGCGACAGATTCAGCGCCAGCAATCGCAAGATCAGAGGGCGATGTAGAGGTTCTCACCCAGTCAGACATGGGTGTAGCAACCCCGACTACGTCAGAGGTCAACGGAGCGTTATACTTCAAATGATCAGCCGCATGGTCACCAACGATGTTGATAATCGGTGTCCGTGCGCGCTTAGCATTGTGTAGGTTGGCCAGACCGTTCGCAAGACCGGGACCCAAGTGAAGCAGCGTCGCCGCTGGCTTATCGGCCATCCGCCCGTAGCCATCTGCGGCGCCGGTCACCACACCCTCAAATAAACCAAGAATGGCGCGCATACCCTCTTGTTGACCGATTGCTGCAACAAGTTGCATCTCTGATGTTCCAGGGTTCGCAAAGCAGACCTCGACACCGTTGTCGTAAAGGGTTTGAATCAGCGCTTCAGCTCCATTCATTTTTTTATTTCCTACTTTTATTTTTGGGAGAGTAATTAAATATAGCATTGCCAACAGCTGACTCTTTAAGCATCAAGATGTTGCACATTGACGATTTTTACAAGGATAACGTAATGTTCTTGACGAAGGTAAAAACAAAATCATCCGCACACGCAAATTCACCCAAATAAGATGGTAGCGAGCGGAACGTGCTGCATACCTAGCTTACCTCTTTAACCAATCCACCATAGTTTAACAATTATATCGATCTCAAATCCTCAAAAGGTGAGTGTTTAAAACGAAACTGGATAGGCAATGATTCGGGGATAATTTTTCTGAAGCGAAAAAATGTGCGTAATGGGTGAACTTCAGATTATCTTGTTTGGACTTATTTAGGACTTAATCTAATCTACTCTGAGCCTTTGAGCAGACTCAACAACCCCTTAACATCCGGTGTTGCTATGACTGCACACTTAGTAGTTGAAAAAGATTACGCGAAATAAGTGAATCAAACCTTCTCTATCGGTTGCTAATATTGAATAAACTGATTTACAAGTCGGTAAGGGCTTTAGTCATAAATTTGAGATACCGGTAACACTCTATGGAGGAAGTATGAGAATTCTTGTGATCAGTGACATCCATGGCAATGCCTCGGCATTGCCCGCTGTAATCGGAGCGGAGCAACACGTGGATCACACCATATTCCTTGGTGATACACTCTTATCGGGGCCACAGGCAAACGAAACTGCAGCACTTTTACAATCGATGAATATCGATATTTCTATTCCTGGCAATCATGACGATCCATTGTTTGATTACTCTAAGTTTGCTCACTACCCCATCGAGTGGATTGCACTCAATCAATGGATTATTGATCATCTGGATAGTGGAGCAAGGGAGTTATTACAAGGGTTTAAGAATGCAGGGTGCCATAGCATAGCCGACACTAAGATGTTCCTTCACCATGGTGAAATGGGTAAACATATACCTGCCGCTATTCCGGGTGCTCCTGATGAAAGTTTTGCCGCGTTGGATGGCGATAGTGACTGCCCACTAATTTTATTTGGCCACACGCATGTTCAGTTTTCCCAGAAAATAGGTAATAAGACATCCATCAACCCAGGCAGTGTTGGGCAACCTCGATGTGGCAAATTATATGCTTGTTACGGTGTTTTTGAAGATGGGTTGTATTACCCACGTCAGGTTACTTATGATCCGGCGCCCTGGCTAAAAGCACTTGAGAAGATTGCCGCTCTTGATTCCTTTTCTGTATTTCGGCAATGGCTCAAGGATGGTCTACTCAGTGGGTATGGTATTGGTGAGCGAGAGCCTTGGACATATTTAACCGCTCAGGGATTTAATTGATGGTGAGGAGGGTGATGCCGTTTCCTTTGTAGAAGAGGATTTAAAAAATCACCGCAAAGTGAGTGAAGTTTTGATGAGCAAATTTGGACTCGCTTGGATTTAGACGTAACTTGAAAAAAAATAAGAGGTAGCAAAAATGTATTCACTTAAAGGATACCGAGAAATTGATCTAAGTCCTCGGGTCAAGGCTCGTATTCACAGAACTGACGGTTCTATCGAAGAAGGGAATCTAGATCCCTACGGTAAACCATGGGTTATGAAAGAGGGTGTTTTCCCCGGTGATAATTCCCTATTTACATTGTACGGGGCGCCACC
>JBLIML010000270.1:0-5296 GCA_047638675.1 Planctomycetota bacterium
ACGCAGGATGATGAGGCACCGGCAATAAGCAAAGGACAGCGTGTTAGTGGTGGTACGGGGCTATTCAAAGATCAGGCCGCCTGTGCTTTTCGCGCATTTGCCAGACATCGCTTGCACGCACATAGTCTGATGGAAGCAGATATCGGTCTCGATCCAATGGAACGTGGTTCCTTATTGCATGATCTTATGCAAATCCTCTGGGGAAAATTAAGTGGACATGCAGCGCTGATGGCCTTGACAAGCGCAGAGCAGAATTCGCTGATTGAAGTCAGCATTGATACTGCAATTATGTCTTATAAAAAACAACGACCGCAAACTTTTACCGAGCGTTTTATCACACTTGAGAAACAGCGCCTAAAAGTGATTGTTGAACAATGGCTGGAAATAGAAAGGCAACGTCAGTCCTTCAAAGTCGCTGTTCGTGAAGATAAGTACGTTTTTAGTTTTGCTGACATCGAAGTGCATACTCGTATTGACCGTATAGATGAAATTGATGATGGCCGCCTGGTGATTATCGATTACAAGACGGGAAATGTCAGTGTCAATGCCTGGTTCGATGCGCGTCCCGATGATCCGCAATTACCTCTCTATGCGATCACAAGTAAGGGTGACATTGCTGCTATCGTTTTCGCAAAGGTAAAACGCGGTGAATCACAGTTCGTTGGTATTGCCAATGGTGAAGACATAATCCCGGCCGTAAAATCTTTCGAGCAGACAAATGTTGCAAATGAAATGAAGGATTGGCAGGGCTTGTTGAATCACTGGGAGCAAGTTTTATTGCAGATCGGTGATGATTTTCGTCAGGGTAAGGCTGAGGTAAATCCAAAAAACGCAAGCACCTGTCGCTATTGTGATCTACATGCCTTTTGTCGAATTTATGAACTTAGCGCAACATCGATGGATGAACTAGCGAACACGGGGCAGGACGATGAATGAGGTAATTGACCTGGCGCAAAGGCAGCGCGCTATCGAAGCGGGTGAATCCTTCATCGTGCAGGCGCCGGCGGGTTCTGGAAAAACAGAATTATTGATACAGCGTTACTTGCGCGTCTTATCTATTGTCGAGGCCCCAGAAGAAATTATCGCCATCACCTTTACTCGCAAAGCCGCGGCGGAAATGCGGGCTCGCATTATCAATGCATTGGACCGTGCGGCGGATGAGCACGCTACAGAGGACGCCGCCGCAGAAATCACCCATAAATTGGCACAGGCGGTTATTGAAAGGGACAGAAAACTGGATTGGCAACTTGCGGATAACCCGACTCGACTACGTATACAAACCATCGATTCACTAACCGCATCGTTAACAAGACAAATGCCCATACTCGCCCGCTTCGGCGCCCAGCCCGAGACGATCGAGAACGCGAGTGAATTTTATCAACTGGCCGCAGCCAATACCCTGGCCGAACTCAACAGTGGTGATGCATGGTCTGATTCTATTGCTGTCTTACTTGGGCACCTCGACAATGATCTCCCTCGCCTGAGAAATATGTTGGCGAGCATGCTGGCGCGTCGCGATCAATGGCTACGACACATTGCCGTACAACATCAGCGCGAAGAACTGGAAGCGGCATTAACCCATCTGGTTGAATCGGTATTAAGTCAGGCAGCGCAAAGTTTATCCATTGTCCATCAGGAGGAATTACTGGCCTTATTACGATTTGCTGCAAAAAACCTACATGATGATGAAAGCGATTCAATCATTACCACCTGCCTTGATATTGAGAGGATGCCGGGAAGTGAGGCTGCAGATTTGGACAAGTGGCGAGCGATCACGACCTTGTTGTTTACCCAGGGAGATGACTGGAGAAAAACGGCGAATGTTAAACTGGGTTTTCCAGCGGCTTCTGGAAACAAAGTAGAAAGCGAAACACGCAAGGCCATGAAGACGCGTTTCGCGGCATTAATTTCTAATTTATCAGCAGAAGATGAACCTGCAAAGTTACTGAAGGAAATAAAATACTTACCAGCGACACAATATACTGATAGTGAATGGCAAGTAGTAGACGCTCTTTATCAATTGCTCATCCTTGCGGATGCACAACTGCGCGTGCTGTTTGCCGAGCGTATGCAGATGGATTTTAGCGGCATCACCCAGGCGGCCATTCAGGCACTCGGCACGGCGGAGGCGCCAAGCGATCTGGCCATGCAACTGGACTATCAAATCAAACACATACTGGTGGATGAGTTTCAGGATATTTCCATTAATCAATATACCCTGCTGGAAAAATTAACGGCGGGCTGGTCGAGTGGGGATGAGCATAGTTTATTTCTGGTTGGTGATCCCATGCAGTCTATATATCGTTTTCGCGAAGCTGAAGTTGGCTTGTTTCTAAATACATGGCAGGAACGACGCCTAAACCAGCTTGCATTAACACCTTTAAACATTACCGTTAACTTTCGTTCCGTGCCGGGGATTGTCACGTGGATAAATAAAGCATTTACACAGATATTACCCAGGACGGCCGACCTTGCTCGCGGTGCTGTCAATTATGTGAATGCTGATGCCTTTCATCCACCGGGTGTGGATAATCCTGTACATCTGCATCCCATTGTGGGGCGTGATGATGAGCAAGAAGCGACATTGATATTGAAATTGATTAACGAAATCAAACAAAGTGAGCCACAAGAAAGTATCGCCATCCTGGTCAGGAACCGTAGTCATCTAACAGAAATCGTGAAGCAATTGCGAGAAGCAAAGTTGCCTTATCGAGCCGTTGATATCGAGGCCATGGGACAACGTGCGGCGATACAGGATCTACTCGCCTTGACCCAGGCAATGACGCACTTTGCTGACCGTGTCGCCTGGTTGGCGATTTTACGCGCACCCTGGTGTGGACTGACCCTGGCTGATTTGCACACACTGGTGGCGGACAACAAAAGGTTAAGTGTATGGGAATGCATGCAGAATTCGGACCGCCTGCAATCTTTGAGCGCTGATGGACGAGAACGATTAGAGCGAATGATTGCTGTCTTGAGCAAGGCCTTTGTTGAACAAGGTCGGCGACCATTGAATCGTTGGATCGAGTCCATCTGGATGAACATTGGCGGCCCCGCAAGTTTACAAAATGAAAGCGATCTGGAAAACAGCCTGAGTTTTTTTCATTTGCTTGAAGAATTTGATGAGGGCGGCGTGCTAAAAGAACGGGAAGTCTTTGCGCAGCAGGTGGCAGCCTTATATGCGGTACCTGCCATAGGAAGTGAAAGCGCTGTGCAAATCATGACCATACACAAAGCCAAGGGCCTGGAATTTGACACCGTATTCCTACCAGGTTTATCCAGAGGCAGTGGTGCTGATGAGAGTCGGCTATTGTTATGGATGGAGTTGCCGCATGGAGCCAAACAGGATCTGCTGCTAGCCCCGGTCAGGGAAGCCGGAAAACCAGAATCTCTGATTTATAACTATTTACAGCGATTGGAAAAAGAAAAACAAAGCCATGAGCTGGGGCGTTTGTTATATGTGGCGACGACGCGTGCAAAAAAGCGATTGCATATTTTTGCTACCGCTGAAGTCGGCAAGCCAGATGATGAAATCAAGGTAAAGTCACCTCGCCGAAACAGCCTGTTGGGGCAACTCTGGCCAGTCGTTAAAGATATTTTTGATGATGCAATAAAAGCGTACCAGGCAGATCTGGAAATAGAAAAATCCAATAAAGAAACCAGTCCGCACATGCTAAGAAGATTGGAGCAAAATTGGGTTCTGCCAACGCCACCTGAGTCGGTAATGTGGCTGGGTGATGATATTGACCAACAGGCGGAGACTGAAATATCGGCAATTGAATACGAGTGGGCGGGCGACACGATTAAACATATCGGTACAGTGGTACACCGATGTATTCAATGGCTGGCAGAACATGGAAGTGATTCTGGAGATGAAGCGAATAGCAAAAGAATCCGACATTATCACCACTCCCTACTCAAGCGTCTTGGCGTCGCCGAAAATGATATGAACTGGGCAAGCCTGCAAGTACAGCAGGCACTTTCAAATATTGAGAAAGATGAGCGCGGGAAGTGGTTATTTTCCAATGATCATAAGGATGCCAGGAACGAGTACGCCATTAGCGGTCTTTACCAGGGCAAAGTGGTGAATGCAATCATCGATAGAACCTTTGTCGACTCGGACGGTACGCGCTGGATAGTTGATTATAAAACCAGCCGTCATGAAGGCACGGACATTGAAGCCTTCCTTGACCAACAACAAGAACGTTACAAAGAACAACTGGAAAAATACGGCACACTGATGAGAGCGTTGGATGAGAGACCTGTAAGTTTGGCCCTCTATTTTCCGTTAATGCAGGGATGGCGTGAATGGCGTCTCGATTAATTTATAATCCCTTAGACCAGGTTTAAAAAAGAGGCTCTACCACAGAATCTGTAAGTAAGAATATAATATTCTTTTGAGCCTGGAAAAAACACCGTCATTCCCGCATGCTTTTGGCGGAGTAATGGCACATGGACGTGCCGTACATGAATCGAAGGATGGAAATCCATGGAGAAAGAGGAATCAGGATAAACGAGTCGCCCATTGTGTATGCTGGCACGAAATAATTTGGATCAATTGTTTAACTGGGTTTGCATCCTTAGCTCCGTAAACGTCGCTTCCATGCACCACTTCTCCGCCAAAAGCACGCGGGAATGACGGTGTTTTTATACTGGCCTTTCCTGTTAACCCATAGATTCTGCTAAAGACCCCCAAAAGATAATTTATTGGAGGCAACATGAAAATTAATTTGTTCATCGCAATAATCCTGTGTGTTGCTATTTTAGCCCAAACCAGGATTTAAGGGGTGCAGAAGAAGGTGTGAAAAATTATTTTGAGATAGGTCATCGAATTGCAAATGAACAACACCGGGCTAACTGGCATGAGAAAACAGAATTCAGGGCAATTAGAGATAAATCCAGAGCACAATGACGCTATGAATTTCAGAATAAGTTTTTTATCGTTTGTACTTTCTCTTTTTCTCTTTACTGGAGATGTAGTTGCCGAGGATGGAGAAAATAAGATATTTGAAGACTCTCTGTCCTCGCAATCATTGCAAGAGCATCAAGCGGAGATTGCTAGATTAGAATCTGAGAAGGGCGCTTATCATCCAGCGCTTCGAGGTGCTTTGATAAATTCGGGGGAGTGGTATCGTAGTCAGGGTGATTATGTAAAAGCGACTGATGTTTATGAAAGGGCATTACACATCAGTAAAGTAGATAAGGGTATGCACAATCCTGCACAGATTGAACTAGTTGAATTATTAGTCGAATCCTATTCTGCCCTGCAGGATTGGCAAAGTCTGGATAATAACCT
>JBLIML010000271.1:0-5284 GCA_047638675.1 Planctomycetota bacterium
GGCAGAGGAGGCCATCTTGCGGACGCCGTAAGCGTCTTCATCCAGGCCTTCTCCCAATCCATGATAGGCCATATCAATAAAAGGCATGAAGCCGTTTTTCTGCGCGAGTTCTGCGACGCGGTCCCATTGTTCTCTGGAGAGATCGACACCGGTAGGATTATGGCAACAGCCGTGCAAAAGCACGATGTCTTTTTTTGTAGCCTGCTTCAGCGTATCCATCATTGCCTCAAAACGAAGTCCATGCGAGTCGGCATCGTAGTAGGGGTATTCCTGAATTTTTAATCCGGCACTGCCAAGTAAAGGGGTATGGTTTCCCCAGGTAGGCGCGCTCACCCAAAGTGTGGCACCGGGCTGTGCTCGATTGAGCATTTCAGCGCCAATACGCAAGGCACCACTGCCACCGGGCGCCATCACTGAGGTCAATCTTTCATCTTTAACGGCGGCGTGATCCTGACCAAAGATAAGATTGATAATGTTTGTGTTGAAATCTTCGAATCCCGGTTGGGCGATATAGGACTTTGTGGTTTCCTTATTATGCCAAATGGTTTCGGCTTTTTTTACCGAAGCAAATACCGGGGTGTTACCGTCAGCGTCCTGGAAAACACCAACGCCCAGATTCACCTTATTGGGATGCTTGTCCTGATTGTAGAAGACGGTCAGTCCCAGTATTGGATCGGCAGCCAGTTTTTCCAGAGATTCGAGCATGATAATTCCTGTGTTTCAAAGAAATAATTTTCGACGAAATTGTACACGTTATAGGTTTGAATGTATTAGCCATATTTGCCCTTCGGAAGGACGTTTATGCGGGCTCGCGCATCTATATTGATATGACTATTCTCTTACCAGCACTCAGGAACTACAGCAAAACTGGACAAGTGTACTAAACTATTCTAGATTGCTTATACCGTTTTCGTTGCCAGAGGCTTTTGCCCTGGAAGGCAATTCAAAACAATGAACGAACTTACAAAACTGGATCGACGGCAGTTTCTGGGGCGTTGTGCACAGGCCGCCGGTTCGGTCAGCATAATTGGACTGTTGCTGGGAACCTATAGCGAGCAATCCAAAGCCTTGCCTGCCTGGGCAATCCGACCGCCTGGCGCAATAGACGAAAACGAGTTTCTTGGCGCTTGCGTTCGTTGTGGTCTGTGCGTGCGTGCTTGCCCCTATGACACATTATCTTTGGCAAAATTCGGTCATGAGGTGGCGACCGGCACACCCTATTTTGTCGCCCGCGATATCCCTTGCGAGATGTGCGAAGACATTCCCTGTGCTGCAGCCTGTCCAACGGATGCATTAACTAAAGACTTAAAAGACATCGCCGATGCCGATATGGGCGTTGCGGTTCTGACCGGCGTGGACACCTGCTATAGCACCACCGGTGTTGCGCATTGCCGGGCGTGTTATCTCGCCTGCCCGATTAAAGATGAGGCCATCACCATGGACAAGACTGAATCGAATGGTCGCTGGTATTTCGAACCAACGGTACACAGTGAAAAATGCACGGGCTGTGGTAAATGTGAAAAAGATTGTGTTACCGAGGAAGCTTCAATAAAGGTGTTACCGCGCAATCTCGTCAGACACGATTTATCGGCAGTGTAATTTTTATGAACCAGGCTATTGCGGGTTCGTCTGCCAGCTTGAAGAGGAACTGGTTTTTACGTCAGCGTTATTTAATCCTGCGTCGCCTCGCCCAATTCGGTTTGTTGGCACTTTTTCTTGCTGGCCCCTGGTATGGTTACTGGATTTTAAAAGGTAATCTCGCTTCCAGTATCTTTCTTGACGCTATCGCATTTACCGATCCTTATATTTATTTGCAGTCGATAATTGGCGGCCATAAGATGGGTAGGCTTGCAGCTATTGGTGCTGCGACGATTCTTGTATTTTATTTAGTACTTGGCGGTCGGGCCTACTGTTCATGGGTGTGTCCGATTAATGTTGTCACTGACGTAGCCTTCTGGTTACGTAATAAACTGGGTTTGAACCTAAGCTGGCAACCAAAGAAAAACATTAGACACTGGTTGTTGCTCATGACGCTCGTAGTTTCCACCTTGACCAGCACAATTGCCTGGGAAGTGGTCAACCCCATTACTATGCTGCAACGTGGTTTGGTTTTCGGTATGGGGGTGGCGTGGGCGATTGTGTTCGCGGTTTTCCTTTTTGATCTCTTTGTCAGCCGTCGCGGCTGGTGCTCTCATCTGTGCCCGGTGGGCGCTTTTTATGGCATCGTCGGGAAATTCTCTCTTGTTCGGGTAAGTGCAATAGAGAGAACTTCCTGCACAGATTGTGGTGATTGTTTTCGCGTTTGCCCCGAACCACAGGTTATTACTATGCCTTTACAAGGAGCGAAGATGGGCGTAGGTCCTTTAATCCTGAGCGGAGATTGTACAAATTGCGGTCGTTGTATAGACGTGTGTGATGAGGATGTTTTTCATTTTGCGACACGTTTTGAAGGGCAACTTAGAAAATACCCGGGAGTGTAAGTTAATGAGTGAAGGTGCAGAGACAATCCGAACAAATTGTCCACGCGATTGCTACGATGGTTGCGGTATCGTGGTAAAAAAAGAAGGCGGTAAAATTCAACAAGTGCTAGGCGATCCGGATCATCCTGTATCAAGAGGTAGACTTTGTAGTAAATGCGCTATCAGTTATAACGGTAGTTGGCAGGATGAACATGCCAGATTGTTGTACCCCATGAAACGAACAGGGAAAAAAGGCGAAGGTAAATTTGAGCGAATTGAGTGGCAGGAAGCTATTGATACTATTTCAACTAAACTACTTTCGATAGTTGATGAACTGGGTTCACAGGCTATTCTCAATACACATTATTCAGGCACGCTTTCGCTTATCGCCCTTGAATTCCCTATGCGTTTTTTCAATCGTCTGGCTTGTACAGATGTTAGAGGGGACACAATATGTAATGCGGCGGGACACGTGGCCTGGGGTTTGTTATTTGGCGAGTCCAATGTGGGTTTTGATCCAAGAACGGCAAAAGACAGTAATTGCATCCTCGTCTGGGGCGCGAACCCTTCGCATTCGGCACCCCATGCTCATAAACACTGGTTGCCGGAATCACCAGCAAAAGTGATTGTGATTGACCCTGTACGAACAGAAACGGCGAAACAGGCAGATTTGTATTTGCAACCACGACCAGGGACTGATGCCGCACTTGCCTTTAGTCTTTTACACGTCTTGAAACGCGAAAGTTTATTTGACGACGCTTTCATTGATGCTCATACAATAGGAGCCGAAGAATTAGCAGACATTATCGATGCGTGTACGCCGCAATGGGGAGAAGAACGTAGTGGTGTGCCGGCTGATCTTATCGAGGCGGCGGCGCGACTTTATGGTGCGGGGCCATCCATGCTCTGGGCAGGTCAGGGTCTGCAACGTCAAACCACAGGCGGCAACATTATGCGCGCTGCTGGTTTATTGCCAGCGCTTACCGGTAATGTAGGAAAACCTGGCACAGGATTCTGCTATCTTAATATGACACCCGCCGTCGCTGGCATAGATTTTGAGGCGCTAGGTGGTAGTCAACTCGCTAGTGGCGACGCGGAAAGCATCAGTCACATGGATTTTGCAGACGAGTTGAGTGAGCCTGGTAAATACCGGGCATTGTTTAGCTGGAACACAAATCCCGTTGCCTCTGTGCCAAACTATAAACAGTTTTGCAAGGCGATGCAGCGTGAAGATCTCTTTACTGTTGTGATCGATTGCTTTCATACCGACACCGTCGATTATGCAGACATTGTCTTACCGGCCGCGAGTTTTCTTGAGTTTGACGATCTGACCTTCAGTTATTTTCATATGATTATGGGTGTGCAAGCGAAAGCGCAGGAGCCAATGGGCGAGTCCTTACCCAACCAGGAAATTTTTCGACGCTTGTCGAAGGGGATGGGTTACGAGGAAGACGCGCTATACGAAAGTGACGAAACCCTGATTTCAACTATGATGAATCAAATGGGACTTGATTTCGATTTCGAGGAGTTTAAACAGAAAGGACATATCAGCATCGGAGACGAAGCCATTATTTTTTATGAGGATCTGATTTTCGCAACACCGAGTGGAAAAATTGAAATTGCATCGGCGCAGGCTGAGCAGCAAAGTTTACCACGCGTACCTCAAGCCTGGGCTGATGAGAGAGCGACAGAAGGTAAATTACGATTGTTAACGCCAGCATCACTTTGGCGTATGAACGATTCTTATGCCAATGACCCCGGTATTATCAAGAGTGCGGGACCTGCCAGCGTGACTTTGCATCCGGACGATGCTCTTACACTTGGCGTTTCCGAAAATGACCGTGTTCGTTTACATAACGAGATGGGAGAAGTAGAACTGGAAGCTCACATTGATGCAATGATACCACCAGGCACTGCACTTTCTTACAAAGGTCGTTGGCCAAAACTGGAAAACGGTAATCACATGAATGCTATTCATAAAGCCGTGAAAACGGATATGGGTGAGAGCACTTCAGTTCACAGTACTGAAGTCCTGGTAAGTGTGGTGAAATAAATATGGGTCTTCAGCAGAATCTGTGGGTAAAAATATAATATTCTTTTGATCCTGAAAAAATAAACTCGTCATTCCCGCATGCTTTTGGCGGAGAAATGGCACATGGATGTGCCGCATATGAATCAAAGGATGGAAATCCATAGAAAACGGTGAATCAGGATAATCGAGTAAGCCGTTGTGTAAATGCTGGTACGAAATAAATTGAATCAATTGTTTAACTGGGTTTGCATCCTTAGCTCCGTAAACGGTGCTTCCATGCACCACTTCTCCGCCAAAAGCATGCGGGAATGACGGTGTTTTGTTACTTGCTTTTCCTGTTAACCCATAGTTTCTGCTGAAGACCCATAAATATTATGTAGAAGCTAAGTGGGTGTGAGAATGCCTGACTATCCACCAGAGCAAAAAAAAGATAATGATTGTGCAAATAACAATCAAAACACTTAGTGCAGCAAAGCCCGCAAATTCAATAATGACGCCACCGAGATAAGGCCCGATACCCAGGCTGATTGAGAATGCACCACCCGCCGCTGCTGCCCATCTGCCGAAGCGATCCAGGCTAGCCGCGAGTGCAAATAACAAGGTTAAGACAAACACCGAGCTAACGCCTTCCAGTATACTGCCGGCAATGTAGGCGGGTAGAGTTACCACTTGTATGGTGACGATCATGCAAATTGAATGCAGCAAAATACCAATCATCAATGGTTTCACCAGGCCGAATCGATTCTCTATTACAGCGACCATCCCGGCGCCCAGGGCGCCTCCCAGAACAACC
>JBLIML010000272.1:0-5238 GCA_047638675.1 Planctomycetota bacterium
GAACTGAAAAGTGTCAGCAGAAGTATAAACGCCCATGCCGTGCAGCAATAACAAACTCTCGCCTTCCCCGGCTTCGTAATACCGTACTTTGCCTTGAGTAATCGTTTCAAATTTTTCGTAACTCGATAAGTTGGGAAGCATAGCTTTATTCCTTAATTAATTCGTTTTAAGTTGATATCGATTTTTTATAAGCGGTGTGTCAGGTGACCAGGATGCAATATTAAGGTATCGGATCCTCAGGATAATTGCGCGCTGGTCTTGCGAATTGCCTTGCACTGCGGGTCTGTAATACGCCAGCGTGGCGAGCCACCAAATAACGCCATTTCATAATGGCGTAATCCGCTTGATACAGATTTTCCCTGTGCCAGAAGTTTTCGTTTTGATAGACATGCTGAAAGGCTTCTCGACCCAGCACATCAGCATTATTAAACCCTTCCGGTTCCTCTGCGGAGACTTCCGCAGGATCAATCCACATGTCTCTGGATAGCGTTTTATGTCGTTCATAGAAGGCCTCTTTTTCTTCGTCGTTCTTTACCTGAGCACCGTTTAGTATGAAGTACATATGGTGTTCTTCATCAACGGGCACATAAAATTCCCAATGATAATTACCTTCTAGCGGAAAAGCAGGTACATCAAGACCACAAGGTAAAAAGGCGCCGAAACCCTTCGGATAAAAATTCTCATGCAAAATTGCTGGAATATCCGTCCCTACCTGAGGCGAACTTACCCGCACACCTTCAACTTCAGAAGACATGATGGTGGTTGCGCTTGCCACAATCATGCCGATGGCACTGCCAGGCTCTTCAACGAGGATCAGTTCATCTGGATCCTTATGTACGGCACCTATGGGCGGAGTCGCATTGTAGCGTTTCGCAGCATCCCAGTTTCTGTGGAGATATAAATGACCCGTATCGAATCCGTTTTCAATCGCAATGCGCCAGTTGGCCCTGATTCGGGTTCGCAGCGTTGGCGCAAAAACCAGATCCGGTGTATTCCACAGAGAAGGCAAGACATCCGCTTTCAAAGGCCCAGGTTTTGCATCTCCGATATATACCCAAATAAGTGAAAATTTCTCTTCCACCGGATAGCTGGGCACCGAGACCTTTCCTATCAGTGGGCTATCTCCCCCAAGGGACAGGATGTTCACCAGCTTGCCATCACGCACATCGTAAGTAAAACCGTGAATGGGGCAACTAATAGTATTTTCTGAGTGGCATTCCGGCCTTGCCGAGAATGGCGCGCCTCGATGAGCGCAACGGTCTTCGACTGCATACACTTTTCCGCCAGCGCGCTTAAAATAAATACGTTCACCCAGCATCATTTCTGCACGGGTTTCGCCGTCTTTTAAATCTCCGCTGTAAAAAGCCGGATACCAGTGCTCACGTAATCCTAGTTCAGCATCCACATAGGTTTGGTATAGCTTGCCTCTGGCCTGAGGCGTTTTTTCATCAATCTCAGTTTCGTTTTGTGTGTTAGCCATCGATTAGACTCCGTTGGGCACGCTAATAGGGTAAACCAGTTTCTTCGCGACTACGCGTTAAGGTGTCTACTGCAATATAAATGAGAACCTTGGCGGCGTCGATTAGATGAGGTGCGTAGGCACCTGACATGGTAAATCCAGGTTTGAGATCCTCTGGTAGTTCCGGATTTGGAGGACCGCCTGAAATCCGCGCCGTTGGGATCCCCCAGTTACGCAGCATACCCGCTTCCGTTTGTCCCCCGACACTACCTTCATACTCATCATTGGAAACACCTTCTAAGGCCTGCACAGCGCGAATGGAGGATTGAATGATCCAGTTATTCGGATCGGTACGGCCGCCAGGCAAGGACACTGTCATTTCCCAATCTACTTTCATCCCCGGATGTGAGCTGATGATGTCCAGCATCAATGCATCAAACCAATATTTAATTTCAATGGGAGCCGTCCAGGGTGCGGGACGAATATCCAGAAACACTTCAGAAATGGCGGTTGACCAATTTGGTTTGTTTGGCGCACCTGCCCTGACAGCGCCTACCGCCATGGCGGGTTTAAATGTACCTGCTTTAGCTAATTGTCGATATTCTTTTGCAGCCGCATCAAGTGCAGACAGGATCCTCGCCGTATCCGTAAACACCCGATAAGGCGCACGCGTGTCCGGATCAGTGCCATCATCTGCACGATTTTCAGTGGCCATGTAATCCGGGTTGCCGTGTATGCGTATTCGAAAAAAGCACATGCCCGGTTCTTCCCAGGACACATGATGACCGGGTTTGTGTAATAAGGCGTAGTCACTTTGCTGTCCGTTGCACAAGGCATGAATCAGTCCCTGACAAAAACCAATATTTTTCCTGGGTTCATCATCCGGGGACAGCGCTGGCGCGCCACCGGCCAGGGTGCTTGCGATCAACGTGCCTTGCAGTGGCACATTAGCGCGATGTAAGGCTTCGACTGCCATCATTATCGAGCTTGCAGCGCCCTTATCATTGCTGGAGCCAAGACCGATGATCGTTTGGCCTTCAACGACGGCAGGTTGCGTGTTGTCACGGCGCATTGGATCACCCCACTGCAAACCATCATCCTCCAACTTACCCGTCCAGTGTGAATCAATCGGGCAACACAAAAATAACGTTGGCCCATCACCCTCCCCTATTAATCGGGCGACACCGTTTCCCTGATGCTCATCCATTTGCTGATAAAAAGCCTGGACACCTGCTCGCTTCCAGTAATCGACAATGAAATGATTAATTTCTTTTTCGAAACCCGTGGGACTGAATATATTGACAAGGTCAACATCCAGGTCGATGGCATGCTGACTATCAAGCAAGGCCCAGGCATTTTCTATCCAGGATTTTTGTTGTGCAGATAATGGCACCTTTTGCACGGCGACTTTATGCGGGGCGGTGGAAGGATCCTGTAAATAGGCCTCGTACTGATGCGCCTGTTGAGATGCGATCGAACCTGGTCGCTTATCATTGTTCATATATTCGATCTCGAATAGGTAATTACCGCACTAAATTAACCGATAAAAACTTCGGCAAGACTATTAGCAAAGGCTATTTTATTTTGAAGGTCTGTCATGGCCCCAGATTTTTGGTGAGGTATAATATTTTGGCTGCCACACAGAATCGTCTACATGCACACCGCCCCAACCATATTCGATTTGCCATCCTGATGGGGTGTATAAATAAAATGATGTCATTTTGTCATTCGTGTGTTTGCCAAGAGTCAAAGCGACCGGAATACCCAATTCATTTACCCTGTCGTAGGCCGTACCGACGTCATCTATAGATTTAGCCTCCAACATGAGGTGATTAAAATCACCGCCTTTAAGACCGAAGCATGCGTTCACAATCGCGAGTGAATGATGGCGTGGATTACAATGCATAAACGTTATTTCTGCTCGCTCATCGCCCTTGTCATCGCTCATATAAATATAATCCGTCAACCGAAAACCCAGCAAGTCCTGATAAAACCGGGTCGATGCCTGCAAGTCCGCGCAGGCGATGACAATATGACCCAGGCCCATCTCTCCGGTATTGAAACCTGAAATTGCACGTGAGGGCTTAAAGGGTATGTAATCCACTACACCCTGATAATAAATCTCAAGTTCAAGCTGATCGGGATCTTTTAGACAAATCATATCCATCACCGCTCTTTCCTGAATTTTCTCAGGCGTGCCGGGTACGACATTCACGCCCGCTTTTTTCAGCTGTGCTGATAAACTTGCCAATGCTTCAGCTGATTCAACCTCCCAGCCTATGTAACGTACGGAATCTGTTTTTCCTGGATAGAGCGTGATCCGGTGATGTCTGTCATCAAGACGATAATAATGAGCATCGTCATTGCCATCCTCTCGCAACTCCAAACCGAACACGGATCCCATGAGTTGCTCCCAGGCAAGAATGTCCTTTACTTCCCAACCGATATAACCCAATGCAGCCACACCTGCCATTGTTCTTACCTCTGTCTAGTATTTCCGAAAAAAATGATTGATGCTTAAGCCCTGTTGCAGCTGCCCATAATGATAAAAATCATGAGCCAGCAAAAAATCAATTGCTAGTCCATTTTATAGATAGTTTCGCTTGAAAGTCGATAAAAAATACCGGTATCGGGACGTGCGCCCCGGGCAATTCGTCTTTGACAGGAAAATGAGAAGTTAAAATTGGGGTAAGGGCCGATCTCCAGGATCTTATTCTTTAGTGACCGCCGTCAGGTTCATCGTCAGTAGAGCGCCTTTTTTTGGCAAGCCTGTTACGGCAATTGCAGTCCGCGCTGGACGACGATCACCCATTTTCTTAGCGTATGCCGAATTCATTGCTTCGAAATCATCCATGTTAGCGAAGAAGATATTGATGTGGATAACGTGCTCCAGATCGGAGCCCACTGAAGCAAGCATGACTTCAAAGGCATCGAGAATTTGCGTGGTTTGCGATGTAATATCGGCGCCAGCCAATTCTCCCGTGACAGGGTCAACCCCCGCAGTGCCACCGATTGTTATAAACTCACCAACTTTGGCGATATGACTATAAGGCCCAATAGGCCTCATCGTGTTGGCTGGCGTGGAAGTTTCAATTTTACAGCTCATGACTGAATGTCCTCAATGTAAATGACACTAGTTTTTCTTATCGAGCAATTCTTGCAAAGGTAGGGGTCTGGTGATGCCATAACCCTGAGCAAAGTTGATGCCCATTTTTTTCAGCATGTTTTTAATATCATCATTCTCAACAAATTCCGCTATGGTATCTATTCCCATCATTTGCCCAATCTCATTAACTGATTTTACTATTGCGCGGTCCATGGGATCGTTCACCATATCTTTTACGAACATCCCATCTATTTTCACGCAATCCACTTTCAGGTTCTTTAAATAACCAAATGACGATAGTCCGCTACCAAAATCATCCAGAGCGAACTTGCAACCCCGTTCTCGCAAGCTTGATATAAAGCGGTTTGCCATACTCAAATTCGCGATAGCGGCTGTCTCTGTGATCTCGAAGCATACCTGTTCCGCCTTAATGTCATGCGCCTGTAATTTTTCAATAATAAAATCCAGCATCTCTTGCTCGGCCAGTGTCTGGCCGGAAAGATTAATGGATATAAATTCAACTTGTTTAAGAAAGGCCTGATTCGCCGCCAATAAAGCAAAAGCGTTCTCTATGACCCACCTGTCCACCTGTGTAATCAGGTTATAGCGTTCTGCTGCCGGTAAAAAAGCACCCGGCAAGATGTGATTGCCTTCTTCATCTACCATGCGTAGC
>JBLIML010000273.1:0-5185 GCA_047638675.1 Planctomycetota bacterium
GTTATAAACGTAAAGCTGCAACGACAACATCCCTACTGTTTTCTGAACAGACTGATGATATTGCCGAACTGCAATGGCGTCTATCTCGGCCCCTTGCCACAATTTTACTCGCATTAATAGCAATCCCCTTGAGTAAATCTTCGCCACGTCAGGGACGAAGCGAAAAAATATTCACTGCAGCTCTGATATTCGCACTCTACTATAATCTAAGTGGCCTGGCACGCACCTGGGTTGAACAGGGCGTGGTAGATAGTTTTCCAGGAATATGGTGGTTACAATTATTGATGTTGGTAGTGGTGGTCGTGCTACTACTACCGGATTTCAAACCAGGACTTTTTCGCAGATGAAATTGTTGGAAAACTACATAATCACGCAAATTGCTGGTGGCCTGTGCATCGCAACGGCAGTCCTGTTACCGTTATTTAGCTTTCTTGATCTAATTGAGCAGCTCGACGATGTCGGTGAAGGTTTCTATCAAGTTAAAGATGCCTTTTTATATGTAGCTTTATTAATGCCCAGGCGATTTATTGAACTTGCGCCATTTGTGGCTCTATTGGGGACAGTGATTGGTTTGGGCAGGCTCGCAGTGAATCTTGAGTTGATTACCATGAGAGCCGCTGGGCTCTCTCCGATTCGAATCAGTTTTATTGTTCTCAAAGTGGGTTTTTTCTTGCTTATTTTCCTCGGTCTATTAGAACAGATAATAGCCCCTGAACTGCAGCGAAAAGCGATTGCTCATCGAGCAGAAGCGCTGTCGCAAAGCACTGAGTTGGGTAAAGATTTGGGTACCTGGACACGTGACAAACAACAAATACTCCGCATTGGTGAGAGTCCTAAGGGCAGTCGCATGCGAGAAATTGAAATTATGCTGGTCGATGATGATGGTAAATTGGTGGAACATGTGTTTGCAGAATATGCCGAGATACTAACGGATAAACAATGGGAATTATCCAATGTTACTAAAAAAGTGTTTGATATGGGCCGCATGCAGACAATTCATCTTGACTCGATGTTTTGGATTCCCTTCCTGGATTCGGAACAAATGTCGACTTTGAATCGGCCCGCAGCCAGTCTTTCGCCTTTGGATCTTTATAACTTCGTCAGATATTTAAAAGACACGGGCCAACAATCAGACGCTTATGAATTGGCACTTTGGAGAAAATTTGGAAGTGGTCTGGTGACCCTGGCCATGGTGTTGTTATCGGTACCTTTTGTTTTTGGATCCGTTCGAGGAGGTATTGCCAATCGTCTGGTACTTGCCGGGATCACCGGGATATGTGTTTATTTACTGGATCAAATTGTCGCCAATGTCGGTCTCTTACTGGATTTGAGTTTCCCGCTAGTGGCACTAGCTCCTGGATTATTATTGATCTGGTTGGCGGTCGTCTGGTTACAACGCATGGCCTAGACCGACTGTTTTAAAAGAGACTTGTTAAGCAATGGGCAATGTAAATTCCATTTCTTCTCTCGTTTTAAAGACAGCATTTTCTGTCTCATAACTTCGGGAAAGTATTTTTAGTCTCCAATGGCTTGCTGCCTGCTTAACCTCGTATATATTATAGCCCGCGCGCTTATTTATCGAGCTGGACAATAAAGAAGCAGACGCGACACCGATCACGGGTATTTTCGAGTATGGGGTCTGAAGCAATCCATTGACAGGCTCATGTCCATGACCATGCAATATCAATTCGGCACCATGGGATTTTATTACTGAGCGAAATTGTGCAGCATCAATCAGTCGTTTGCGAAACTTATTAGTTTCGGCGAGAGGACCATGATGTAGCATCACAATACGGAATAATCCTTTCTCGCCAGTTTGTTTTAGCAGTTCGGCGAGTTTATCGATTTGTTCCTGGCCTAGCCGTCCAGTAGCAAAAAAAGGTGCGGTGGGCAAAGCTGTAGATAGGCCAATGATGGCCAGGGAATCACGTTGACGAAAACTAGGGAAAATAGTTTTACTGTTGGCTTCTTGATTTGATTGGACATCACCGGACATGTAGCTCAACCATTGGTCAGTCGTCTGAGCAGGATCATTGGGAGTATAGTTATCGTGATTACCAGGTATTACGGATATATCACTCGCCGTACCGAGTCCCTTAAGCCAAAGACTGACCTGCTCACATTCTGTTGCAGTACCGATATGAGTCAAATCGCCACTGATAACAAGGTGATTCACTTTGGCTTGATCAATATCGTTTATCAAGGCGTTAAGGATATCTAGACGATGTATAAAACGGCGACTGAAGCGCCAGGATAGATAACCAAGAATTCGTTTATTGCATAATTGTCGCCAGGCAATATTATCGAGATTGCTCAAATGTGGATCAGAGATATGCGCAAATCTGAATATGCGTGAGGTATGAGTTGCCTTAGAAGGAACAAATTTAATCATAGCTGTATCATATTGTCCGATTTTAGCTATAGCTACAATACAAACGTAAATGAAAAGGTAATAATTGCTTCATGAGTAAATTGTACATCAGTATTTTAAAGGACACAGATGTCTTGCTTTGGGGACTCACCGGGGAGCAACGATTGAGACGCATGTTCAGTAAGCATGCAGGTGTTGAAATTATCGAAGATATCTCTGAATTACCTGCGAATACAACCGTACTGTTATTACGTGCTGATTATCTTTTTGATCCCCGATTATTGCAGGCTCTTCTGACTGCGCAGGAAGAATTCGCGCTTTTCGCCACGAATAGCGAGCAAGTTTCTGCGCTCAGGGCGAAGTCTGAATATGCTCAAACACTTGCTTCCGAACTGCTCGGTGAAAGCGAAAAGATACTGCTCTTGACATTAACGAGCAAGCAACCTGCGGATCTTATTAGCGCATACGATCCCCGTTTATTAAAATATGACGCGGCGGAAATATTGCCAATAAATGAAGAAAATAAAGATTATCTCGAAAATGAAATTTTTGATGCTTCCTATAAAGGCATAACTGATTTTGTGACTAAATGGCTGTGGCCAGTACCTGCGCGAGCCGCAGTAAAATGGTGTGTCCGATATGGTTTCTCACCTAATCAGGTTACTTTGTTCAGCCTGATATTGACTGTATTGGCGGGGGTCGCATTCTGGCAGGGGCATTTTATAGCAGGCCTTGCTATGGGCTGGTTTATGACGTTTCTTGATACGGTTGATGGCAAGCTTGCCCGTGTAACAATTACCTCCAGTAAGATCGGTGACATCCTCGATCACGGTCTGGATCTTATACATCCACCGCTCTGGTACCTTGCCTGGGGGTTCGGCATTGCAGATACATGGATGTCCACATCATTGGTCATGCCCTTATTTTGGATCGTGCTGGGCGCATATATAGGTGGGCGTTTTTGTGAAGGTGCATTTGAACTTTGGATCGCACCTTTCAGACTATTCTTATGGCGACCCTGGGATTCGTTTAATCGTCTGATTACAGCACGACGTAACCCGAATCTCGTTATTCTGTCTCTGTCCCTCGTCTTTGGCCGTCCGGATATAGGTCTTTATCTGGTGGTAATATGGCACATAATATCAACATTGGTGTTAGCACTGAGAATGTCTCTCGCTTTTAAAGAAAAAAGGCAGAATGGTGAATTGACCACCTGGTTGAATAATATTGACCCGCAACGTGACAGGCAGCTTCTTGAAGTACGGGTCTTCACGCGCCTGTCAAAGACGACATTAAGCAGTAAGCCCTGATGCCTGAAAAAGTGAAGATAGCTTATGAACGAATTGGCATTATAACGAACCCCTTAAGCGGCAGAATAAAAAATAATGTATCCACGTTTAAGAATTTAGCGCTTAGCATACCGGGAGCAATTTATAGGGAAGCCTGTAATCAACCTGAATTTGAAAGAGTAGTGCTTGAATTTGCTGAATATCAGATTGACTTGCTCGTTATTCTTGCGGGTGATGGGACTATACATGGCCTACTTTCGATTATTTTGTCTAAACAGACATTATCGCCAATACCTAAATTTGCCTTCATTCCTGCTGGAACTACTAACATGACTGCAAAAGATTTCAATACCTTTGGTCATCCCGAGAAAGTGCTGGAAAAACTGAAAAAATTATTGGAGGACAAACAAGCTTACACTTTTGTTGATCGCTCCGTCCTATGCGTAAGACATGGTGATGATGTTCCCAGGCACGGTATGTTTTTTGGTACAGGGATAATTGCCGATGGCGTAAAGTACTTTCAAAAAAGGGTACGAAGAACGGGAATAACAGGAGAGAAAGCGTCGGCAATCGTTTTGCTGCGATATCTATTCTTCCTGTTATCAGGACGTAGTGATACGGCCAATGAAAACGTAAAGATACATATTCAAACCAATATTGATGAGGGCAAAGAGGAAGATTCCCTGCTAATTTTTGCTACTTGTCTGGAAAGATTGCTATTAGGAATGCGACCCTATTGGGGTCAGCAAGAAAAACAGATTCACAGCACATTTGTACAACAATCGCCTCGTAAGTTATGGCGATCCATATTACCTTTGCTCACAGGAAAAGGGCGAGGTTTGTCACCGTCGGATGGGTATCGCAGCGACAATTTATCTTCTTTGATTCTAACAATGACTGGAGATTACATAATAGATGGCGAGGTTTATTCTGCAGATCAGAGAAAAGGTAAGGTATATATTAGTGCGGATGATAGTATTTCTGTTATGGAATTAAAAATTTAATATTATGTCGGAGACAAGCGACAATCAATCTGAATTCCAGGCGCCTCTAACGCAGTTAATAGCTGAAAAAGCCTCAGAATGCGCGAGAATTGTACCTGAAGGGTTTCATATTTTTGTGGGTGCTTTACAAAAACAATATGGTGAGTCGCTACAAGCTGTATTGTTATATGGGTCATGTTTGCACAGTTACGATTTAGAAAATAGCGTCGTGGATCTTTACGTCGTAGTTGATGATTACGGGAAAGCTTATGGGAAGCCATTTCTTAGTATATTAAATCGAATTGTTCCTCCCAATGTGTTCTATCTTGAATTGCAACATGAAGCTATGACTGTGCGTTGCAAATATGGGGTGATCTCAATTAGTGATTTCGAAGATGGCGCTACAAACTGGTTCCACTCTTATATCTGGGGGCGTTTTGCACAGCCAACCCGACTCTTATTTGCGCTCAATCACGAAGTAAGAAATAGAATGCACACAATTCTTGCTCAGGCCACCATCACCTTTTTGAGAGCTTCTATAC
>JBLIML010000274.1:0-5150 GCA_047638675.1 Planctomycetota bacterium
CCTTCGGAAAAGCCTTCCAGCGTCATTATGGGTCTACACCGACTGCTTTGCGAAAGCATTAAGGTTCCTGGCGTGGCGCCTGTACTTAATCGTTTAGTGACCAAAAATAGATTTATTTATAATCAGACTTCGAAATCTATTCCCTCTTTGAAAAGTTAATCATCATTGCTGACCACTGATTGCAGGATGGCGGACATCGGTTTTTGGCTTATCAGCCTGTAGCCTTCTTCGCTGATCTTGTCTCTACTTGTTGGGGAATCCAAAAAGCGTAAACACGTGTCGACAAGATTATCATATTCAGCAAATTCTACTCCGGAAGAAAACTCCAACTCATCTGTATCATTACCAGTTTCCGACACGACGAATTTCTTATTCGCCAACAGGTATAAAACGCGAGGATATTCAAATATTTTAGCATCGTAGTAGTGAATATTAATTACAATACGGGCACGGGCGATGTATGCATCACGCTCTTCCCCGTAGCAATTTACCAGATAAACAACCTTAACGCCTTTCGCGTGCAATTCATCGAGTATGTGCTTGCGGCGTTTGGATAGACTGCCATAAAGGAGAACGTCAATGTCCTGAGAACGTTCTGGGATCCGTGTCCATTCCGGGACATATCCAAGTGGCACATAACGAATATTTTTGAGACCGAGGAGATTGAGAGAGTCCAGGTTGTAGTGACTGTATTCCCAGGATGGAAACTTCATAAACCACGGTAGCAATTTACTCATTAGAAAATGCTCTGGATTAATGATTTGTTCTAATTGGTACAATATAGTGTCGTCACGCAATGCTGGTAATGGAGCGAGAACACCTAATTTTTTTGCATTTGGCAAACATCCAGCCCCAAGCAAAATTCGACGCCGCGGTGTAGCTTGCATGTCTGTAGTTATAATGGCGTCCAGGCCTATGGCCCGAAGTCCGAAACAAATTGATTCAGCTACCTCTCGTAAGATGTCCAGCATTGGCATTTTTGGAGGATTGAAAACAGTTACCGCAAACGTATTGTAAATATCATTCCCTGGCCTTGACTCTTGCAGAATTGATGTTGCTGACTGGTTTGATAATTTAGTAGCAAGCCTGGAAAATATTTGCCGCGCTTTATCCTGGTTACCAAGATTGAGAAGAGATCTTGCCTCACGAAGATCGGTTTCAAACTCTTTATTATTGTGAACCATGTGGACAGTTCACGCGCGAAGTCAGCGCTTTCTGGCTAGATAATATTTGCATGACAATTACCAGAATTAGATCCTTACACTTAATCTGCAAATTGTATTTAGTTTAGTCTTTAATCAAAAACAGTTAGATCATTAAGTATTGCCATTATTCTGCGAATAATATCTCTACGACCCTTTCCTTATTCATCGTCTGATTTTGCCCTTTCAGATGGATCGAGTTTATCCTGTGTACGCATATCGAAATCAGAGGCATCATGGCGTTCGTGAAGCTGCTCTTCAAGTTCTCCCCAGGTGCGATTAACCATACGTCCGCGTTTTACAGCCGGACGTTCTGCTATTTCTTTCGTCCATCTGTTCACATGTGTGTAGGATGAGGCATCTAGAAACTCAGCCGCTTCATAGACTTTATTCATCACCAGGGTTCCATACCAGGGCCAGATAGCAATATCGGCAATGCTGTATTCATCTCCACAGAAGTATTGATTCTCGGCCAGATGACGGTCAAGCACATCCAGTTGTCGTTTCACTTCCATAGCAAATCTATTGATCGGGTATTCAAACTTTGCCGGCGCGTAGGCGTAGAAATGCCCAAAGCCCCCTCCCAAATAAGGTGCACTACCCATTTGCCAAAATAACCATGACAGGCATTCCGGCCTTAAACCGGGGTCTTCGGGTATCAAGGCGCCAAATTTATCTGCCAGATAAAGCAGCATGGCACCTGACTCGAACAGGCGTACCGCTTTCTTGCCACTACGATCCATCAGCGCCGGGATCTTGGAGTTCGGATTAATCTTGACGAAACCACTTCCAAACTGATCTCCGTCATTAATTCTAATCAGATGAGCATCATACTCAGCGCCTTCCTTACCCAGCAGCAGAAGTTCTTCTAACATTATCGTAACTTTTACACCATTGGGTGTGGCGAGTGAATAAAGCTGAAGCGGGTGTTTACCTATTGGTAATTCTTTCTCATGCGTCGCACCCGCTATTGGCCGATTGATATTGGCGAATTTTCCACCATTTTCGGTATCCCAAACCCACACCTTTGGCGGGATATATGTTGAATTATCGTTCATTGATTTTATCCTGCTGAAAAAGAAGACACTACTTTAGGTAACTCGGTTGATAGTAACAAATAATATGACTTTTTATCCAATGATCCCGTTTCAATGTTGCTGTGATCAATAGCGATAAAAGGTCGTTGTCAATAATGTCCTATTCGGGTCTGTTCTTATTCCAGTAATAAGGCCATACCCGGATCACTTTTCTCCATAGCTCGTTTATAGGCAGAACGATTTCCGACACGTTGCAAGTAACTTTTAATGTTTTTAAAACCAGACAGATCGCGTGAGGAAAAATTACGCATGGTTGTCAAGGCGAAGAACATATTGATGTCAGCAGCCGTCAGTTCATCTCCTGCAAAGTAAGCTGATTCACCGAGGCGATTGTCGATCATGTTATAAGCCCGTTTACCACGGTCGGTGAAGGCTTCCGCTAATGCATGGTCATCGCCCAACATGCCAAACATCTCGATGGGTATCAGCGTGCCGTTGGCGAAATGAAACCAGAAAAGGTAATCGGCATAGTCTTTATGATCTGGTGCTACGGCAAGACGTCCTTTTCCATAGCGGGTAATAATATATTCAATGATGGCACCGGACTCAGCCAGGACAAGTTCATCATCGCTAATAATCGGCGCAATACCCATGGGATGTAATTTCCGGTAACTTTCAGGGGCCATCATCGTTTCAGGATCGCGTGGGTAAAGCTTCAATTCATAGTCGATATCCAGCTCCTCGCAAAGCCATACGATGCGTTCAGATTGAGAAACACCAAGATGGTGCACTGTAATCATAATAATTTCTCCTCTTGTCTAGCGTTGCCGATCCCGCTCGGCGCGACAGATTTAATTAATAAAGTTTGAATTCATATTCGCCTGGCTGGCTGAGTATTTTTAATTCTTTCTCCGCAAGCTTGATGCTTAGCGTATCCCTCTGAGCTTGAGCACTCGCCAGCATAATTTCAAGTTGTTTATTAAGTTCTTTGCGATGCTTTTTACTGGAATAAAGATTTGTGGTTTCGCCAGGGTCATTTTCGATATCGAAAAAAGCATTATTGCGCACTCTCGGATCAGCGCTAAAGTCTCGCAAAATGAGTTTCCAATTTTTGGTTCGCATAGCGCGCTCATCGAACCAGGAATTATCGATCGCGGCTTCCGGCAGATTTTGTATGAAGACTGGACTCGGCCAGCTATCTTTACCGGTCTTAATTTCCGCAATGAGATCTCTTCCATGAAAGGGTGAACCTTCGCGCCCTGTGACGATTTCCATTACCCGACTTTTGGTATTAATACCGGTGGCGGCCAATATGCTTGGTGCGATGTCGACCAGGCTAACTCCCGAATCCCAGACAACATTCCCGGGCAATCCCTCTGGCCAATGCATGATCAAGGGGATCCTGGCCGCTTCGTCATAGGCAATGCCCATGCCTCGATAGGATCCGGGTCGCGGCTGGAAGGAGCCACCATGGTCGGTGGAAATAATAATCAATGTGTTGTCCAGAAGGTTTCTCTCTTCGAGTACTTTGACTATGCGCCCCACATTGTTATCCAGGCTGCTGACGGCGGCATAATAGTTTTTATGATCGATTTTCCTGTTCTCATACATGTCCACATACTTCTGTGGCGGTTGATAGGGTCCGTGTGGTGTGTAATAGGATTGATATAGAAAAAACGGACGACCGACATTTTGTTGAATAAAGCGAATGCCTTCGCTGGTTTGTATATCTTCTCGATACGCTGAGTTGTTGGGTTCATCAAGCCAATGTGGCATGAGGGAATTATAGGATTTGAAGACATCAAAAAAACCAGGGTTGCCGGTTCCCAGGTGCCACTTTCCAATATGTGCTGTGGCGTAACCCGAATTGGTAATATATTTCGGAAAGTTAATCGCCAGGTTAAAACGCGGATCATTAAAGGGGTTGGCAATAGGCTCCTGATACATCGTAGGCAATCCACCATTAATGCCTGCAGGATACATTGTCTTGCGAATGCCATGGGCATGGGGATAGATACCTGTTATCAATGACGCCCTGGCAGGACTGCACAATGCCGCGGTGGTATAAGCATTGTCAAATCGCACGCCACCCTTGGCCAGCTTGTCGATATTTGGCGTTGATACATCTTTGTCTGAATACACACCAATAGCATCACGTCTGGCCCAATCAAAAAGAATCAAAACCACGTTAGGCGGTGGTTTATTCTGCTTGCTGTATATTGGCTCTAATATCCCTGCGTTTTCCGCCGATATGCCAGCCGGTAAGCAGACCATAATCGTGCACGTCAAAGTACATAATAAACTGGATAGCTTACTACTTTGAATTCCCATGAATTCAACTCTCCTGATAAAGCGCCTAAGACCTGCGAAGATACTTGCTTTAGGCGAGCGTATCAACGTTAAGGGATGCCGCATAGCTTTGTCTTTAAATCAACAAGATACTAGTGGGTTTTCTGCTAGCATGGGAAAAGTTTATGGTTCTTCCGCAGAATCTGTGCGTAGAAACACAACAGTTCTATTGAGCTTGCTAAACAAAGGACCGTCATTCCCGCGTGCTTTTGGCGGGAATCCATAAGGCCCGTCATTCCCGGATCATGGCTACCCGTGAAGAGACATAAGCTGGAAAGATTGAAATGAATTAAACTGATTTAAAGTCAACTAAACTATAAATAATTATAAAAATAAAATGCGACAAAAATTATTAATGAGGCTAACTGTGGTCCTATGTTTGCATCCTGCTCTCGTACTTTATGCCGAAAACTTACCGTCTGGTTTCGTTTATATCAAAGACGTGATTCCCAACATTCAATGTGAAGTACGTTATTACACTGATGACAATTTTATCGGTCAAAATATAGATGGTTACATAAAGCCCAGATGTATCCTGTCAATTGAATCAACAAATGCTTTA
>JBLIML010000275.1:0-5068 GCA_047638675.1 Planctomycetota bacterium
CATCGACGATGAAAGCTCACTTCAAAAATATGACGCGATTATCATTGGCGCACCTGTTTACAGGGTAAAATTCCCCCGCTGCACTTCAAAGTTTATTCGATCCCATATAAATGAACTTAAAAAAATAAAGTGTGCGTTTTTTTCAGTAAGTTTGACTGCGATATCAAAAAAACAGGAGGATATAGAAGCCATTTCGCAGTTAACAAATGAGTTTCCAATGAATTTGGACTGGAAGCCGGATCGTGTTGAGTCGTTCGCAGGCGCTCTTGCTTACACAAAGTATAATATTTTCCTGAGATTTATCATAAAAATGATGGTTAAAAGCCACGATGGCGATACCGACACAACACGCGACTATGAATATACAAATTGGAATGATGTGCAGAAATTTAGCCACGAATTTTTAAGTTTAAACTGATTAGTTGTCTAAAGAAGTTCTGATTAAGTATCTTCTCCCAAAGGGAGAAGGAATGGCTTCAATGAATATTTTTTGTGTCATCAAGAATACTCATCTTTCCGTTAACCTATTACAGCTTTTTACACTCCAGTTTTTCTGAAGAACCTTTTTTCTAGTATTAGTCATTATAATTGACCCCGATCAAGATACTGGTCTATTTATAAACTACCTTACATCGCTTTAGACAATATTAGTGCCTGGAAAACTAATTGATGAATTCCTTACAAGCTATCAGAAATTGCGGCCAATCTGTCTGGTTGGATTATATTCGACGAGGCCTGTTAGACAGTGGCGGACTACAAGATCTAATAGATAGGGACAACATAAGCGGCGTGACGTCCAATCCCTCGATTTTTGAGAAGGCCATTACGCAAGGCAGTGACTACATGGATGCCATAGCCGAATGCCATAGAAAGTCAATCATCGCGCCAGAGGCGATATATGAGCAATTGGCAGTAAAAGACATTCAAGATGCTGCGGATATTCTTATGCCGGTTTATGAATCTAGTGATATGCGAGATGGCTACGTGAGCTTCGAAGTGTCACCTCTACTGGCCTATCAAACCGAAGCCACCTGTAGCGAAGCGCGACGACTCTGGAAGACGGTTAATCGACCAAACCTGATGATCAAAGTACCGGCTACAGTGGAAGGTATTCCTGCGATTGAAACTTTGTTAGGAGAGGGTATAAATATTAATGTTACATTGCTGTTTTCGCGGGAAATATATTTCAAGGTTGTCCACGCGTTTATCAATGGACTTGAAAGCTTCGCTAACTCTGGCGGAGATATACATAGACTTGCCAGTGTGGCCAGTTTTTTTATTAGTCGTATCGATACCGCGGTTGATGAAATACTTGTTGAGCATATCGATGCTGAAGAAAATCCGGAAGAGTGTTTATTAGCGTCACTTCCAGGGAAGGTCGCTATTGCGAACGCCAAACTCGCCTATCAAGGTTACAAACTATTTTTCAATGCACCACGCTGGCAGTCTCTTGCTGAACAGGGCGCTCAAACTCAACGATTGTTATGGGCCAGTACCAGTAATAAAAACCCCAATTATCGTGAATTACGCTATGTCGAATCTTTGATTGGCGCTGAAACGGTAAATACATTACCACCCTCTACGCTTGAAGCTTTTCGCGACCACGGTCGAGTCAGCGCTTCGCTTGAACTAAACCTTGATGAGGCTTATGCCACTATTGACACTTTGCAGCAAGCAGGCATTTCATTGGAGGAGATCACCGATCAACTTACTAAAGAAGGCGTGACTCTGTTCGCAGATGCCTACGCCGGGGTATTGCGTGCAATCAAACAACAATTGGCGCAAACAGCAGCGTGATAAAACAAATTCAGATGGGGTCAAAGTTATGAGTATTAACATCGCAGGTGTAGTTGCTAATCCGCTAAGTATTGATGAACTGGATAAAATCAATGCCTATTGGCGTGCTGCAAATTACCTGTCTGTCGGGCAGATCTACCTGCTTGATAACCCCCTCCTCAAAGAACCACTTTCGATTGAACATATCAAGCCTCGACTACTCGGCCATTGGGGTACAACGCCGGGCTTGAATTTTATCTACGCACATTTAAATCGGTTGATTTGCAAGCACGATCTCAACATGCTCTTCGTCACCGGGCCAGGACATGGTGGACCTGCATTGGTTGCAAATACTTATCTGGAAAGTACCTATAGTGAGGTTTATCCCGACATATCTCAGGATGCCGAAGGATTGAGAAAATTATTTAGACAGTTTTCTTTTCCTGGCGGCATACCCAGTCATGTTGCACCTGAAACGCCGGGTTCCATTCATGAAGGCGGTGAATTGGGCTACTCGCTTGCGCATGCATACGGCGCTGCTTTCGATAATCCTGACTTGATCGCCTGCTGTGTGGTGGGCGATGGTGAAGCAGAAACCGGCCCACTCGCTGCCGCCTGGCATTCCAATAAATTTCTTAACCCCGCGTGTGATGGCGCTGTCTTACCCATACTCCATCTCAATGGTTACAAGATTGCGAATCCAACCGTACTTGCGCGGATTGGTCGTAAAGAACTGGAAAGTTTATTTATCGGTTATGGCTACACACCCTATTTTGTCGAAGGATCTGAACCCGAAGCCATGCACCAGTTGATGGCGGCAACGCTGGATTTCGTTATAACGGAAATTAAGACAATCCAGCATAATGCGCGCGCTAAGGGTGTTGTTGAACGACCACGCTGGCCGATGATTATCTTGCGTAGCCCGAAGGGTTGGACTGGCCCCAAAGAAGTAGACGGGCAGAAGACGGAAGGTTACTGGCGCTCGCACCAGGTTCCATTTGCCGAGATGGCGAGTAAACCTGAACACATCCAGTTGCTCGAGCATTGGATGAAAAGTTATCAACCAGAAGAACTTTTCGATGACAAGGGCACATTGATTTCGGAACTGGCAGAGTTAGCACCGAAAGGCCCTCTTCGTATGGGTGCCAACCCTCATGCCAACGGCGGCCTGTTGTTGAAGAATTTGCGCATGCCGGATTTTCGCGACTATGCCGTCGAGGTACTCAAACCCGGTCAAGTATTAGCTGAGGCTACCCGAGTGATGGGCACCCTGTTGCGCGATGTCATGAAGCTCAATCAGGACACACGAAATTTCCGCGTAATGGGTCCCGACGAGACCAACTCGAATCGTCTTGGCTCCCTGTTTGAGGTCACCAATCGCTCATGGATGGCGGAGATATTACCCGAAGACGATCATCTCGCGCCGGACGGTCGGGTCATGGAAATTCTGAGTGAACATACCTGTCAGGGTTGGCTGGAAGGCTATCTGTTGACCGGTCGCCATGGTTTGTTTTCCTGTTACGAGGCATTCATTCACATTATTGATTCCATGTTTAATCAACACGCAAAATGGCTTAAGGTGAGTAAAGAGATCCCGTGGCGCCAGCCTATCGCTTCGTTGAATTATCTATTGACCTCCCATGTCTGGCGGCAGGATAGCAACGGTTTTTCCCACCAGGATCCGGGTTTTATCGATCACGTAGTGAACAAGAAAGCCGATATCATTCGTGTTTATCTGCCTCCCGATGCCAATTCCTTGCTGTACATCACGGACAAATGCCTGCGTAGCCGCGATTTAGTCAATGTGATTGTGGCCGGCAAACAACCGCAGCCGCAATGGCTTGATATGGACGCCGCGATCAAACACTGCACGGCGGGTATTGGCCTCTGGGAGTGGGCGAGCAATGATAAAGATGCGGAACCTGATGTCGTAATGGCTTGTGCCGGTGATGTGCCAACTATCGAGACTCTCGCCGCCGTAGATCTATTGCGTCAGTACGCCCCGGATATCAAGGTACGGGTGATCAACGTAGTGGATTTGATGACACTGCAACCGCGGGAAGAACATCCGCACGGCTTGTCAAACAAGGACTTCGATACCTTGTTCACTATTAATAAACCGATCATCTTCGCCTATCACGGTTATCCCTCGTTGATTCACAGCTTGACGTATCGTCGCACCAATCACGACAACTTGCATGTCCGCGGCTATAAAGAAGAAGGTACGACGACCACGCCATTTGATATGGTGGTACGCAACGATTTGGATCGTTTTCACCTGATGGCTGATGTGATCGATCGGGTACCGGAACTCAGCCGGGTTGGGGCGTATGTGAAGCAGCACATTCGCGACAAGCTCATCGAACACCGCCAATACATCACGACTTATGGTAAAGACATGCCCGAAATAAACAATTGGAAGTGGCCTTACTCATGACCTGATTATTTCTGTTCAGCGCCGTCAAAATCTTAACTACTGACGGGAACTCAGTCGGCGAATAGAGGAATCTACAGACCTCGCCAAGACATCCCGACTAATGATGTGCTATTTGCAGAACCTACCTGACGAGCTGATCTGGCTAGTAGAACGAATTACGGATCTGAAAACGGATCTGCGCTGAACCTGGAGCCAGGCCGACGATGCGGTGTGGCGAGCGATGGAACAACATAATTGACACATAATAAGTTAACGGAGAGAAAAATGTTAAATGGAATGAGAAATTGAAGGTGATACAAAAGAACATAAACTTAAAACTTTTTATCGTATGACCTCAAATAATACGATTACGGCGTTTTTCAAGCTGGATTGGTATATGAATCTGTTCAGCAAAAGCTTGCTTGCCCTTCTTATCTATTCATTGCTTGTCTCTCCTGTGCATGCGAATGGTTTGACTGATCAAGAAAAGTGTCTACTTGACGCGCTGGATTCAGCGGGTGAGGCTACCATGGTAGGCGAGATTCAAGCACGCTGCGAACTTCGCGCTGAGACTGCCGAAACCGAGCGCAAAGAGGATGAGCTGATAGGACCGGTAGAGAGACGCATCGCTGCAGAGGCGAAGATACTTGATCGTTCATTTTCTCTGACCGCTCATCGTCCTAATTATTTCTTGCCGTACACCTACAATAGCAGTCCGAATAAAGAGGCGTTTCGGCTTAGTAACCCGGATGAATCGATTGATTCGGCTGAAGCAAAATTTCAGGTGAGTTTTAAGATTCCGATCGCACAGAATATTCTTGATACGCGAAATGATGTGTTCTTTGCTTTCACGACCCGCGCGTGGTGGCAAGCATA
>JBLIML010000276.1:0-5059 GCA_047638675.1 Planctomycetota bacterium
CCCGCATGTTTTTAGCGGAGTAGTGGCACATCCGTGTGGCACTACTCCGCCAAAAACATGCGGGAATGACGGTTTTAGTTAGTTTGCCATTCTTGTCAAACCATAGATTCTGCGGAACAGCCAATTTATAAAGACAAGGAAAAAAAGGGAATAATAAAAAGAAGTGGCTCCCCGGGACGGGCTCGACAAATCTATCGGGAATAGATTTGGACGGCGATAGGCGCCCGAAGGGTTCGAAGCAGGGAAGGTTCGAATCAGCCGCCGAGGCGGTGCGAGCAATCTACATAGTATTTATAAAGACAAACGAAAAAAGGGAATAATAAAAAGAAGTGGCTCCCCGGGACGGGCTCGACAAATCTATCGGGAATAGATTTGGACGGCGATAGCCGCCCGAAGGGTTCGAAGCAGGGAAGGTTCGAATCAGCCGCCGACCTAGTGATTAACAGTACCAGATACAGCTGAGCTGTGTAAGGCACTCCGGGACGTTTTTCTCAGGACCGATCCAGGGCCGAACCACGTTTCTCGGTCTATGGCTATCCAGATCCCATTGCCAGCTATAGCAACCGGTCACCGAAACTGCACCGAACGACGTCCGAACCCGGGCGCGACGGTCAGAGTGAGCGATTCTGCCAAAAAGCCCGCTTCCGGAGGGTGGAGGCATGCCCGGTCCCAAAAAATGTCGGAGGGGAGCACTCTGGGGCGACTGGAGCAGCGCTCGCCCCGGCCACCCCAGAATTTTCCCCGGGCCGCCCCCGGGCCTACGGCACTTTTTCCATCACGTTGTTTATTCTGTCGGATGCACAGTTCGCCGCTTCCTCCAGTGTTTTTGAATTCAAATGTGAATAGCGTTTGGTACTCTTCAAATCAAGGTGCCCAAGGATTTGTCCCACTTCCAGCAAAGTACGACCGTCATTTACGAGGGCCGACGCAAAATTGTGCCTCAGATCGTGGATCCGGAGGTTCGGCAAATTGGCTTTGTTGCGCAGACGCCCGAAGACCTTCGAAGTGGTGGTGTAATTTTTACCCGTGGGTGATACAAAGACCGGTGCGAACTCAGGCGTAAGCTGCATTTGTTGACGCAGGATAGTCAGGGCACCGGAGCTTAATGGCACAACTCTACTGCGCTTACTTTTACTGTTACAGCTCCTGATGCGGATGATGTTATTGGGTAAATCGACATCAGATTTCAACAAGCTCAACAACTCGCCAATCCTGCAACCCGTATTCAACGCCAAGAGCAGGATATTGCATACGTTCCTGTTGGCATCGTTATGTAAGACATCCACAAATCGTTTCAGCTCTTCATCGTCCAGATATCGCTCAAGCTTGTTGTCTGACTCGTCCAGGAGAGGGATACGCCCCAGCGGATTCTTTTCCAGAATTTCCCAATCGACTGCCAGATTCAGAGCATGTTTCAATAGTTTCACATAATGATTACAGGTGGCCGGAGCCAACTTTTCATCCTGCAAGAGGGAGTTTTGAAATAGCTGCACCTGATGCCGCGTGATTTGATTGAGTTTCAGGTGACCGAAGGCTTTATCCAGCCTCAATCTGAAATACTCAAGGTCTTTGGCGGCGGTTCGTTTGCGTGGTTCGACATAGGGCATATACATGTCAATGAAAAAGCTGGCGAAGGTGGGCATGGCCTTCCTGGCGGTAAGTTCCTGGCGAGGATCGGCACCCAGAGCAATTTCCGCCTTGACGGCTTTGGCCTTTTTAATGGCGGCATTCAGAGAAATTTCTGTGGTACGTCCAATTTTCACATAGCGAGTCTTTGCCGCAGCATCCTTATAGCGTACGTAATAAGTTCCCTGTCCAGGCGAACTGCTGCGCACTTCGACCAGAAAACCCGGTAGCTCCACACTGCAATATTCGGTACGTTTCCCTTTAAGAGACAGCAATTGCTTCTGGATGAATTCTGTATCTAGTTTTACGATGGGCATGGTTGGCCCTCCTATAAATGTTGTTGTATTGATTTTCGATGAGTAGGTGTTATTTATTGATATGCTTCCAGGTTCGTCGATAGTGGTGACGTACTTAGTGGATGATAAAGAGAGAGAACAGCCATGAATGAAAAGCCCATGACTGTTCTCCCGCGTACCAAAATGCAACGATTCCTCGTCACCACCTTTTTCTATCGAATTAGAAAAGGGCGTCGTCCGCACCCTCGGTGCTGGAGTCCGCGTCACCCGCGCCACCCCCTGCGCCGGAATTATCCGCAACGCCGCAACCACCAAGCGATGTATGGGCCTGCGGCGTTTCCTCGGTGGTGGGCGTTGCCGCAACGTTGTCCGCATCCGAAACGTTCTTTTTCATGCCGGTCAAGGGTTTCGCCGAGACGTTGCGTTGTTTCGGCAAATTTTCCGAATCACCGAGATAGCGGGCAAATGCATCGGTGAACTGTATCGCCTCATAGCCTTTTGGCGTTGCCTTTTCGAAGCGAACGGTCTTAGATTTGATGCCATATCCGGATAAGAATTTTGCCAGTTGTCGTGGGGTAATCGGTTTGCCTCGGTTATAAGTTGCCCAAGGTTTTTCCGCGTCATTTTCCAACGCACTGATTAGGTCGACTGTTTTTATTTTGTCGGAGCCTTTGGCAATGAAGACTTGTTGAATATCGGCTAATAGTTCGTTGCCGGTACTCACTTTTTCTTCATTGGCACCGGATAGTTTTACTGCCGCTGCATTTGCTCGTAGCTCCCACTCTGAACCGGCACACTGCGCGATGGCCAGAAGTGGCTCCCAATTGTCCTGGGCGCGGTCGCTCAGTTCATCCGGAAGTTCAGGCCGTGCCAGTTGTACCTGTTGTGAATGGTCATCAGCGAAACGTGCGAGCTTTGATGCAATATCTTCAAAAACTCGCGCATTTGCATGGCGTAGGCGTGTTACTGATTCATGTGGTAATTTTCGGCGAAGGTTAAACACAATCGCGCGACTCATGGTTGAATCGGGCAAATGCTTTTCCAGCGAGATACCGGCCAGTGCTTTGGCCCCCCATACCTTGAACATTTTAGGTTCATGATTATCGCCGACCACGCGAAGGACGAAAGCATAGGCACGAGTATGCCCCGCATTAATGAGCCCCTTGAGTTCGGCATTATCGCGTAGGAAAGTATCGGCTTCATCGATCAGTACGGTAGGCCTCCAAAGCTCCACCGATCGGAATAAACCTGCGATCGTGGTGTTGGCGACCGGCAACGGTCGGGCTGACATTCGTCCCAACACGTCTAACAATTGCGATTTACCACATGCTTTTTCGGGTGCGTTGATCATGGCAAGAGGCGCGACTTCCACTACATCGATAAACCACGTGAGAGCCACCCAAAGCGCCGCCGCGTCGGCCTGCTCAGGCTCCATGACAATGAAGCGGCGGATCGCTTCCGATATTTCATTGAGCAACAATGCAGGGTCAACTGGTGTCGGGAACGGCTCAACTACTTTGAATGGCAGGTCGCTGGCTTCAGTATCACCATTGCGTGCTGTCTTGACGAGTTCATCCAACACGGTAGGTCTGAAACCCATCTCCTTCGCTTGTGCAACACGGACTCGCTCGTACTCCAGCATTGTCATGGTGGCCAATTGATTGATTATTTCATCATCATTTATCAATATATAATCATCTATGGGGGGGGTGCGTGTCATCCCTATCGCCGACAGTATTATTTGAAGGGATTTTTATTGATTTAGGATCGATATCACTCATCATTCGGCCTCCACTATGCAAGTACTGATAATTTGAAACTCGTCCTCTGAGTCAACACTTTGAGACCTACTTGTATCTTCCCACCCCATCTGTTTTGCATCGTAATAAATCGTACCAATGGTCACAGGTATTCCATCGTAATTATCATTTAGGAAACGAAGCCAAACTGAGTCGAACTCTTCTTCGCCGGTGTCACCACGTCCACCTGGATTGTTCCAGGCCACAGATGGGTACCCACATAACTCACCGCTACTCCATGAACAAGCGAGTTCGTATAAATCATTGTTAAGTTCCGGACAAATGAAAGCTTCGCGTGCCAGAGGTGCAATCCGTTTTAGCTTCCATGTTTCCTCGTCACAATCGGGATCAAGAAAAGCCAGTGCCGATGCCAATCGCTCGAGTTCTTGTGTCCCGGAAAAAGCGTTGTCCGTTAGAGCGAAAGATGCGGTCTTAATGGTCCGGTATGTGCCAACAGAGGACCTTTAGCAATCCAAATAATTTTAATGTATCAAATCGTGTCCCCTAAGTGTCTACAAGACTGGGGGAAGTCTAATCCATCCTCTTTAGAAAGTGTGCGTCAAACCGGGGTAGGTTTAGGATGACCTTCTTTCTGGTAATTAATTTATCTTTAGTTTTGCATTCCTACATTTCACTTGATTTTGAATTTAACTAATGACATATTTCTCTAGTGACAGTTGACACTGAAAATAGAGAAAAGAAGCGCCTGGAGGCACTGTATGCGACGGGTCTGTTGGATAGCCCACCGATCTCCGCCGTCGATGCTCTAGTGGCAGAGGTTGCCAAGCATTATGGCACTTGCTCGAGTGTCGTAACGCTAGTTGATAAGCAAAGGAGATACATATTATCTGGACATAACTTCGACTACACGTCTATTTCTATGGACAGTAGTTTCAATTCTCCATACCTTATTGACCGTGATTTACCTGTGATCATATCTGATTGCACTCAGCACTCAATATATTGCAACGCCCCATTTGTGCTTTCAGGTGAAATAAGATTTCTGGCTTTTGTGCCCTTTTCTACTAAAGAACATTATAGAATTGGTAATATTGCAGTAGGTGATCCAGAACCTCGAGACGACTTCAGTTTGAAAGATGTCGACTATCTTGTTGATGCGGCACGTAAATTAGAATCTATTCTCGGCATCTAGCCAACGACCGCTTCGCATACCCCCTGTTAAGCAAGTTCAAATGTAATCCGCGTAGGTAGATTCGGTAATATGACAAATGACCGCTCTGGGTCGGAAGGCGAAGTACCCTCCCGACTAGGCTGAATGTCTGCTTCCGGGAGTAAAGCAGCCTGTCAGTGACCACTGTTTATTCCTTGAAGAATTGC
>JBLIML010000277.1:0-5048 GCA_047638675.1 Planctomycetota bacterium
AGCCTGAACAAAGAGGGACTGCGTGTTAGTGGCAAATCGGAATTGCAAACGAGCGTCATTGCGTCAACCAATCCCGCGGATTTAGGCGACATTGATCTTGTTATTATCGCCACCAAGGCTCTGGCAGTGGAAGCCAGTGCAAAAATGATTTCAGGTCATTTTCCCAACGCGCATGTATTTATGATCCAAAATGGTCTTGGTTGTGAAGAAATGCTGAGTAAATATGGTGACTGGCCAATCATCTCCGGTGTGACCTTTATGAGTGGTACTCGTCATTCTGATACACATGTTGAGTATGAATTGGACACCGCCACATGGCTTGGACCCTGGGCAGAAACCAATGCGCGATTTGAAGACGTGCAACAACTTGAAGCCCTCATTAATAAATCTGGATTGATTGCCGAAGCCTATGAAGATCTGTTACCACATCAGTGGTCCAAGCTTATTTTTAATTCCGCGGTAAACAGTATTTCCGCCGTCACCGATCTTCCTCATATGAAAGCCTTCGCTAAACAGGACGCGCTGGAAGATTTAGGACATCTGGTGTTCGACATGATGAATGAGGCCAAGCAAATAGCACAGGCCAGGGGTGTCACTCTGGCGGATGATCCCTGGGTAATGAACGTAAATGCTGTTAACAAAGGCAGTACCAGTGGAGAGGAGTATGCTCACGTACCGTCTATGCTGGATGATGTGAGATCGAAGAGACTGACAGAGGTCGACTGGATCACCGGAGCGATAGTGCGAGAGGCAAAGAAGGCCGGCGTTCCCGCCCCCTATCACGAAACAATGTATCGTCTGGTCAAGGCATTCGAATCCAGTTGGTCATTCGAAAACAAAGGTCATTGAGCACCTAAAAAAGAGGCAGTTATTATTATGAAAGTTTGTATTATTGGATGTGGCGCGATCGGAAGTTTATATGCCGCGCATTTGGGAAAGTTAGATGACATTGAAGTATGGGCCTATGATCTGAACGAGGCTCACGTCGATGCGATAAATAAAAATGGATTGCGACTGACCGGATTGAGTGATTTTACGGCGAAGGTGAACGCGCGTAGTAAGGTAGAAGATATTCCGGAATGTGAGTTTGGTATCATCGCGACCAAGACCATGTTCACTCGCTCTGCTATGGAAGCGGTGGCCCCTTTATTTAAAAACGGCGCGGTGTGTTCTGTACAAAATGGAATAGGTAGTGAAGAGATCGTGGCTGAATATGTGCCACGCGTTATTCAGGGAACTATTTTTCCGGCTGGACATATGATCGAGGCGGGTGTTGTCAATCACGACGCGGGAGGCAAGACATGGATCGGTCCTTTTGCCACGAATCCTGCGAGTATGGAAGAAGTGGAAAAACTGGCAGATGCGATAAATCGAAGCGGAATGGACTGTCTGGCGATGGAAGATGCCCGTGGTGCCCAATGGACAAAAGTAATTTTTAATGCCGCCTCCAATGCAATAGCGGCCTTAACGCGTTTACCGCACGGGGTAAATTGTGATCAGGAAGGTGTACGTAAGGTGATGTCAGTATTAATGGCAGAAGGCGTTGCCGTATCCAACGCGCTTGGTATCACACTTGATAGCGATCCGGAAGAATTGACGGACTATGGCAGGGAAAAAGCCTATTACCATCCTCCAAGCATGTTACAGGATGTATTAGCTCAACGTCTTACCGAAGTCGATGCGCTCAATGGTGGCATTGCAAAATACGGTAGAGAATTGGGCATTCCTTGTCCGATGAATGAAGCGTTGACAGCGATTATAAAAGGACTGGAGGCATCCTGGACTCTCGAGATTCCTGCAAAACATTAAATGCACGCGGATTGGCGATCGATACAGGTAAAATCGAATCTACAGGCTCAAATAATTTGGGTCTCACTAGTTTTAGAATCAAATACAAATTATAGAAGAGGATAAGTTATGACTGATTACGTAAACCGCTTTCGACCAAGCCAGGCAGAAATTGATCGCCGTTATGCCAATACAAGAGCCGCAATGGAAAAAGCCGGGCTCGATGCCCTGGTCATCAGTGGCAGTGAGTACAGTGGTTTTGAAGGTGCCGTTCGCTACATGTGCGGCTTTCTCATCCTGCATCGTTATGCCTATGTGGTGATCACCAATAACGCAGATCCCGTTTGCGTATTCCCACGTGAAGCCACCTGGGTTGGCGATCATTCTGCATCCTTTATTGAACACCGCGAATATCCAGGCCATTGCGGCGAGTGGATGGCGGATTTTCTAAAAGAAAAAGGCGCGAAGAAAGTTGGCGTATACGGTCTTGAGTACATTATCAATGTTCGTGATTACAAGGCACTCGCCGCGAAAGACTTCGAGATCATTGATTTTGAAATCCCCTTCGATTATTCCCGTGCACAAAAGAGCGAGGAAGAGCTGGCATCCGTGCGTTATTCCATGGATATAAACAAGGAAGGCGTACTGGAAGTTATTAAAAACTACCAGGCAGGCAAAACTGAAGCGGAACTTATGGGCCTTGCAGAGAATGTATTTGCAAAAAAAGGTTGTGCACGTAATACCATGGATATGGTGCAAATGGGATCGAATGGATCGCTGGAACCACAGATGATATTCCCGACTCAACGCCCATTAAATGACAGTGACGGCATGATGTATGGCCTGGAAATTTCCGGCGAAGGCGGTCATTGGGTTGAGTTTTCGCGCCCCCTTATGCCAAATGGCATGGACGATATTACCAAAGAGATGATGACGGCCTATCAGGAGTTTCATGAACTGGCCAAAGAACATATGGTGGCCGGCAACAACGCCGAAGAAGTCGCTGATGCCTGCATGAAACCGATTTTTGATCGTGGTTATCGTTCTGGTCACGTATGCGGTCATTCTATCGGCATGACCATGATTGAAATGCCACGAATTGGAGAAGGCTTTGACTTTGTGCTGCCCGAAAATATGATTTGTTCCATGCACCCACATTTCATGAATCAAGAGCGCACGCATTCATTGTATTTTCAGGAAACTTATCGTGTCGGTAAAGATGTCGGTGAACCGCTTTCCGGCGTACCCATCAAGGCATACGAGGGAGGCGAAACTTCTTTCTAGACGAATATTGCTCTTCTAACTAAAAAACTGATTGATTGTCGGTATGATACTCATTATCTGTCCCTGATCCTGGATTGCATCCGAAAGCAAAGCTATCGGACACTGGTGAAGCAACTGTCCGCAAAACCACTTATCGTACCTGACTAATGCTGTAAACTGCTCAAACTGTGTTCTACCTCTTACTGCCAATATTTATGAGGAAGATGTGACTTGAGTAAGAAAATCCACCGCAACTCGCTGCAACCAGACTATATGCTGCACTGGTATCGAATCAAAGACATTCTTGGCCAGGGTGGCTTCGGTATTACTTATCTTGCTGAAGACACCAATCTGGAAAGTGAAGTTGCTATAAAGGAATACCTGCCCATTGAACTGGCAGTTCGAACTGGCGATTTTTCTGTTCATGCTGTTTCGGAAGATCATGATAAGCAGTACAAATGGGGACTGGATAGATTCATTAGCGAAGCCCGCACACTGCATAAATTTAACCATCCCAATATCGTCCGTGTACTGACTGTATTTGAGGAAAATCATACGGGTTATATGATCATGCCCTATGAGCGAGGGCAGAGCCTGCAACAGAAACTCAGCGGTAAAAAAACGCTTGAGGAATCTGAATTACTCAAAATCCTGATACCGATATTAGGTGGCCTGGATATTGTTCATCAAGCGGGATTCATTCATCGTGACATCAAACCGGATAACATCTTCATTCGCGAGGATGGTAGTCCCGTCTTACTGGATTTTGGCTCCGCCAGGCAGGCCTTAGGGGAAGCTACAAAAACATTAACCAATCTTGTTTCTCCCGGTTATGCCCCCTACGAGCAGTACTACAGCAAAAGTGATGACCAGGGGATATGGACGGACATTTACGGATTAGGGGCAACACTGTTTCGGGCGGTGACAGGGACGCCGCCAATAGATGCCATAGAGCGTAGCAAGAACCTCCTTCAAAATAACCATGATTCATTAGTACTCGTATCTGACATCGCCAAAGACAGGTACTCCGAGCGTTTTCTTAATGCCATTGACCATGCGCTCAAATTTAAATCGGAAGATAGACCGCAGTCTATCTCGGAGTGGCGTAATGAATTTGGAGTATCAGAAGTAGAGTCGGCAACGATAAAGACCAGCGCGAATGTGGACAGTGATTTCATTTCCCCGGCTTCCAAAACAGTAAAAACATTGCATTATGAGAGCAAGACGCAAAATAAAATCAAGGAAGAAAAGCGAGCAGTACATACGCAATCAACTGCATCCAATAGCAAATTAGTTCCTGTTCTTATGGGCATTGCAATTACAGCATCAGCCACCCTTGTCGGCACTTATTATTTTGGCGGCCAATTATTCCGCAACAATGCAACTAAGCCTGAGTCTACAGTCGTCAAACCGAAAAAGCCTGAACCTGGTGTTGTTAAAGCAATTAAGCCTAAGCCAGTTGTTGTCAAGCCAAACAAGCCCGTTCCTGTTGTTGTTAAGCCAACTGAGCCTGTTCCTGTTGTTGCAAAATCAAATTTGCCTGAACCTGTCGTCGACAACCCCACTCCGATTGTGACCTCACCTGAATCTGATATTGCCACCATTTTGCTTGAGGCAAGCGAAGATTTTGATGCGCTTCGCTTGTCTAGTCCAAAAGGAAATAATGCATTGGAAAAATATCGAAGTGTTCTTGAGATTGCACCTGACAACCATGAAGCATTAACGGGTCTTGAGGCTATTGTCAGCGCCTATATTTCTTTAGCGAATATAGCAGCCAATGACGGCAATTATGACGAGGCTTTAGAGGAGTTGCAGAAAGCCGACAAAGTACTGCCCGATGACTATGTCGTGAATTCAGTGAGGATTGAGATTGAAGAAAAAAAGACAAGTAAAATAATACACGAGCCAATATTAACTAGCGTTGATGAACAAGAGATAATTAGAATTGCTGATACTGCCATAGCTGGGAATAAAGCCAGTTTCATAGAACTTTCAGA
>JBLIML010000278.1:0-5023 GCA_047638675.1 Planctomycetota bacterium
ATTCGTGAAAGGTTGAAATTGCAGAACTAAGCAGAAATTAAGTAGGTAGAATTGAAAGATACTAGCGGACACATCTTGGGGCACGTTAATAGTTAGAACAAGGGTAATCCCATGTAAACAATTAGTTAAGACCATTTTTCGACTCCGGCCATCGGCTTAATGAATAGAACGCCTCAATGGCCTCCGCGGTCGAATGAATTCGACCCTACCAAGAATCGCAAAGTTTTTGAGATTTATCTCAGTTGGCTTTTGTCGATTCGAGATAACGCCTGGCTTCCACTGCGGCGGGAAACTTCCTGTTCTTCCATAACGTGTTTAGTTTCTGATAATTCTCCCGCGCCGAAGTCACGTCGCCCTGCGTCGCATAGGTTCTCGCGAGACCGATAAGGGATAATGGTCTGTTAGGCGTCCGAAGAAGTGATGTTGTGAACTGTTCTACGGCTTCTGCAGGTTTATTTGCCGCCATCAATGCCTCGCCATATAGCTCATGTACGGGTTTGATTGGCTTTGGCGCACCATTCGGCGGTCGCATTGATTCCGCAATTTCCACACCCTCCGCCAACATCACAAGTCCCGCATCGATCTGACCTCTTGCGATAGTCAACATGCCGGCAACGGAGCGATGCATAACCTGTAAAGGTTTCGCGGTTGCGGCATAATAAGAGCCGTCATCACTATTTCCCAGAGCCATCGCTTTCGCCGCCAATTTATCCGCTGCCTTTTGAGCCAGATCAAATTTCCCAAGGTGCACGGCGCTCAGACCTGTCGCCAGCAGCTCTGTATCGTAGGACTCGTCAGTCACAAGTTCTGTCTGCCATTGTTCGGTTTCAACAATCATTCTTGCTTTAATGCGTGGTAATGCTTCCATGATCATATGCTGACCTGGATTCTTTTTTATGATCCCTTCCATGCGCCTAATCCAAAGTGCTGCCCGTTTGTAATCCCCAAGTTGCAAATCACCGTATTGGCCCCAGTCCAGTGCATGGGTCATGTCGCCGGCCTTATCACCGGGCTCCCATAGTTTGACGGCAACGTTGTAGGCGTCCTGGTTCGAATCAGAGACCTGCTGCCACATACCATGCTGAATGAAAATATGCGTTGGCATGTGTCGCGCGTGAGAAACGGCAGGGGCGATGTCGTCGAAGATTAACGCTGCCGATAAAGCAATCGGTGCGTGGATGGGATCATCAAATGCATGAATAGTGTAATGCACAGCACCGGGATGCTTCGGATTACGCCGTGAGAGATCCATGGCAATGGCGCCCGCCAGAATATTTTGTCGATGACCCTCATCGGCGGAACCAGCTGACATCAAAAGCGATAAAACGTAATGGGCAGTGACTTCATCATCGTTCGGATAGCGCTGATAAAGCGAGCGCATCACTTTCATATAGGCTCCCCGTCTCTCTACCGAGTCGCCGGGACCGAAAAATAGTGCCTCGACGGCGCTTATAAAGCCTTTTTCCCGTTCCGTTGATGCCTTCGCCAGACGAGTCCCTTTCGTTGAACCGAGCCTTTTCAATACCTGTTTCGGTGTTTCCCTGTCCCACTCTGCAATTAGGGGGTGATTGTAAGTTAGCGAATCACCCCAGTAGGCGAGCGCAAAGTCTGGGTCTGCCTTTTGCGCGAGTTGAAATTCTTCTCTTGCCTGCTTCCAGCCGAAACTATGCAGAATGGCAACACCGCGCAGGAAATGTGCCTGCGCTTCTCCAGATGCCGAAGTTGGAAAAGAGATCGTGCCAAAGTCTTCGAGTTCAACTGCAAGGGTTGAATTCGATAATAGAATGATGCTTATAAAAATAAAAAATGATTTCATGCCTGACTCCGTGAATGGTGTTTCTAATATTTAAGTGCGCGTTCAAACAAAGACTGGGCAATATTACCGCCGGACAAAATGATGCCCACTTTTTTACCTTGTTGAGACTCTTTTTCTTTCAATAACCCGGCCAATTGGCTTGCACCTGCACCTTCAGCAACATTGTGTGTGTCATTAAAGAAGTGATGAATAGCGGCAAGAATATCTTCTTCAGAGACTGTAATCATCCTCTCTACATTACTGAGCATGTACTCCAGCGCAGAGGAATCAGGGATTCGAACGGCGAGGCCATCGGCAAGCGTATTGGCGGAATCCGTCGACACAGGTTTTTTCTCCTCGAATGAGAGGGCATAAGTCGGCGCATTTTCTGCGACAACACCCACAATCTTCGTCTCCAGACCTAAGGCATTTCGCGCAGCAATCATTCCACATATTCCGGAACCCATACCAACAGGAACATAGACGGTATCAAGTGAGGGTGCCGCATTAAGTAATTCCAGTGAATAGCTCCCCACGCCTTGAACCAGGTGGGGATGGATAGAGGGGAACATATGCAAACCACGCTCTTCGGCAAGCTGGCGCGCATGATCGGCTGCCTCGTTGAAATCTTCTCCATACTCGATCAACTCGGCACCATAAGCTGTCATCGCTCTGTTTTTATCCGGATTATTACCAAAGGGGACGACGACAATCGCCCTAATTCCTTTTTTCTGTGTTGCGAAGGCCACGCTCTGTCCGTGATTACCGCGTGTTGCTGTAATCACGGTATCGATATCAGGTTTATCCTTGTGCAGATTTTCCACATACCAGATGCCACCCCTAACTTTGAAAGCACCTGTCGGCAAATGATTCTCGTGTTTTACCCAGACTTCACAAGCGCATCGCTCATTTAACAAAGGCCAGCTGATCTGTGGCGTGGGTGTAATATGTTGATAAATTGTCGCCGCCGCTGTTTCCAGATCAGAAAGTGTAATGTCAGATAGTTGCAAGAATGCGCTCCTATTTAATAGCCAACGGTAAAGACTTGTCCGACAAATTTTTTCTCCTCGATTTCATTTACGGCCGCCTTTGCCAGGTCTCTGACATAAATCGACTTGCTACCATCGTCTGCGATTATGGGTCCCGATGTAGATGTTCTATATGTCGCTTTTGTCGTCGTGCTATCCGGTATTTTGTATATACCATGTATCTTCATTGGAGGTGCCAGGATGGTCCATGCCAACTTGCTTGCCTGATACATTTCTAAAGATAATTGGTGACCGAACAATACCGCATGCATGACAGTGCCTTCTTCAAAAGGAAAAGGCGCATCTTTCATGTTTGCTTTTATTTCTTCGAAACTACTGCCGTACATCAAATTGGCTGATCCAATTTGAAGCAGGTAGGGTTTGGTCTCGAGCGTGTTCAGTGCTTCCTCCACATTTTTCGTGACAGGAACAATTAGTGAATGCTCGGGAATATTGTCGCTCGCTTTGGCGGATATAGAAATGACTATTGCATCAGCTCCTCTTGCAAGTTCGACTATGGAATTAACTTCCAGCATGTCGCCAAAGGCCGCCGTGAAATTCGGGTGATTGAACTGAAGCGTTTCAGGTGAGCGTGAAATACCCGTCACCTTATGTCCGCGCTCCAGCGCCTCCATTACAATCACCTCACCTACCCTTCCGCTGGCACCAAATACAACGATGTTAAGGCTCTCTTCTGCCTGTACTGACTGCAGGCTGATCCCGGTCATAGTCATGACGAAAACCAAAAACTGAATATGTAGATGACTCATTTTCATTGTGGATATCCTCCTGTGTTAATCATGCTGGCAATCAAGTAGTCTATTTTCATTCGATTGCGGGAAAGCGAAGCGCGTTATTATAGAGGATGTCACGCTTTTTAGCTGCCACCAGGAATTTCGCCTCTTCGATCCGATCTCTGCCTGCACCGACAGCTTGAGCCCTAAGCGAGGACTGATTTCGCTTTGATATCTATCGGACGCCGATCGATTGCAAAAAAAGAAAGAGGCACGCTGGTATCGAAATCTCGCTTCTCATTGCATATCGATTGCGCAATCATCGAGCCTATGGCCGGCGCCAATTTAAAGCCGTGTCCACTAAAGCCATTGGCTACCCAGAAACCCTCAATTTCAGTAGGGCCCAGAATCGGATGAACGTCATCGCGATTCACCGTGTAGAGCCCGCAGTAGCCGCGTATTTTACCGCGATAAGGTAGCCCTGGCAGTCGATGATGAAGTAAATGCAGTTTCAAATGTTCGAATTCTTCATCGTGCACAAGGGAGAAGTTATCCGGATCAGCGACACTTTCTCTCTCATCCTCTTCCAGCACCGAACTCACTATTAACTGCTGTCCTCGATTTTGCGTACGAAAATAAATTCCGCCTTCCATGTCAATCGTAACGGGCAGATCGCCCTGCAACTCCTCAGGCAGATCGCGGTATAAAACCTGAATACGAACCACTGAGAGATCCCAGGGCACATTGAGGCCAACGGCCTTAAACAGTTGCTGACACCACGGGCCGGATGCGTTAATCACCAGCGGCGTAGAAATTGTATCTCCATTTCCCAAAGAAACACTTTCCACCTGACCACCACGTGTGGCGATGTCGATGACTCGGGATTTGAAAAGAATATCAACGCCCTGCTCCCGGCAAGCATCGACCAGATCCTGGGCGGCAGAAACCGGATCCATGTAACCGCCTTCAACTTCGAAAAAATTTCGACTATCCCCCTCGCAGATATGATCTTCACCTGTATCGAGATCTGGCACCAGAGTACAGGTATTCAGTGAAGGAAAGCGCTCCTTCATAGCAGCGTTGTCTAACACTTCCGTCGGGATGCCGAATCGTTGCATACGCACGTGTTCCTTATCTGCCCACGCTTTATCACTACCCGGCATCCACAGAACACCCTCCTCCTGAAACCGGGCTCGTGGTTCCGCCAAACCGGTAAAACTTTGCCAATCCCGATACGCGTAAATACCATCACGGGCCAGGTTGACCATTTCATCGAGCGAGTATCTGAATCTGCAAACCGCTGAAGATGCACCTGTTGACCCTTCCCCAACACCCGCACCTTTTTCCAGCACCAGAATTTTCAAGGTGCTACGTCTTGCAAGCTGCCATGCAATTGATAGCCCGATAATGCCTGCACCAATTATGCATACGTCATAGTTTTTCATTGTTGAATCCTTAAGCAAGTA
>JBLIML010000279.1:0-4984 GCA_047638675.1 Planctomycetota bacterium
GTGCCTTTATATACAGTATCAGTTGAGTGGGCAACCCAATCTCGACCGTCTTCCCCTTATTAAAATAAAAAAAACAAAACAAAACAAAACAAAACAAAACGTTACAATTGGTTCGCATTGCGACGATCAGACCAGAGCCGAAAGGGGTAGCCGGATATATGCCATAAGATAGGTTATGTCATAAAATGATCTATGGGTATCCCTACAAAAGCTAAGGAATCATTGTAACTGTTACAAATTTGTAAGTGATTGATATATTGTTCTTTTTTAAAAGTAACATAATTCACGGAAAATCGAGCAATATTTGACCGAAAAACTTGAAGGACAAGGCAGTTTGATGGCGATGGACGGTATGATCAACAGCAGCACACTACCTATTAGCCGACATTAAAAAATCAGCAGGAATCAGAATCACCGTTGCTAGGATAGTCGGCATCGTTTATATAGGAGTCATTTGGGATGTCAGCGCCAAGGGATATTCGATTGCAATATGGGCATCTGCTTCTATTGAGAAAGTCTCTTGAATTCCTCAAAGCAGTCATTCGCAGCTCTGTAGATGACCTTAATAAGCAGGTTGGTTTTGTCGATCTCTATTGCAGGGTGGCTAGATTTACTGTGCTACTACAATTAATTGTTTTCTACGGGTAGCCCCGCAGCTTTCCATTCGGGATAACCGTCTTGCAGACGCCTTATCTGAAAGCCTCTTTCTCGTAACATACTCACAGCCTCAAAAGCCAAAATACAATGTGGGCCTCGACAATAAGCAACAATTTCTTGCTGTGGATCAAACTCGTACAATTGCTGTTCCAGGCCCGTCAGTGGAACATTGATTGCGCCAGGAACGTGACCAGCTGCGTATTCGTGGGCCGGGCGTACATCCAAAACCGTCACCAAACCAAGCTTAGTTCTTTCCAATAGCTCCTTACGAGAAACGGGTTCCATATCATCTTTGCTAGTCAGATAGGTATTTACCAAGTGCTCTACTTCGGTAAGGTTGTTTTCGGCGACATGTCTTAGAGCATTGAGTAGTGCGACGACTGCTTCACCCTTCAGCCGATAAAAAACACGGGTACCTTCTTTTCTGGTAAGCACCAAACCGGCGTGACGTAGCTGTTGCAAGTGGTGGGAGGTGTTGGCAATGGTGAGGTGCATCACTTTTGCCAGGTCTTCTACCGAATACTCGCACTGGGCCAGAAACTCCAGGATCTCCAGGCGGTTTGCACTGCTCATCGCCTTGGCGATGACGGCAAACTGCGCAAACAGGGATTTTTTAAAAGTACTCATAACAACTCTTGATCAGAGGATTCTTTTAAATCCTAATTCAAATGCATACTTGAATACAAGGATAATCAGGCGTAGTCTATTCAAGTAACCACTTGAATAGACTACGCAGCATGGAATGAAATGACTTTTTTAGAATTTGTTACTCAGCATGAGACAAGCATCCGCCTGGGATGTTTTGTGGGTACCTTTCTCCTGATAGCACTATGGGAGGGAGCATCGCCACGCCGGCCACTGGCTATATCTAAAATCATGCGCTGGGTAAACAACCTGAGTCTGACGCTACTCAGTAGTGTTGTGCTGCGCATGGTGTTCCCTGCGGCTGCGGTAGGGATGGCGTCTTTTGCACAGGCACACGGATGGGGCCTGTTGCATCCCTTTTCTCTGCCTTTTTGGCTAACCCTTGTGGTTTCGATCGTTGTGATGGATTTCGTCATCTATCTGCAGCACCGGTTATTTCATGTTGTACCTCTGCTATGGCGTCTTCACAGTGTTCATCATGCGGATCTGGACTATGACGTGACCACGGGCTCTCGATTTCATCCCTTTGAGATCCTGTTGTCCATGATGATCAAAATGGCCGCGATTGCTGCACTGGGGCCGCCTGTAGTTGCTGTGGTTTTTTTCGAGGTGTTGCTAAACGGCACCGCCATGTTCAATCATGGCAATGTACGCATTCCATTGAACATTGACCGTTTCCTGCGCTGGATTATGGTTACGCCGGATATGCATCGAGTGCACCACTCAATTGATACAACTGAAATGAACCGCAATTTTGGCTTTAACTTCCCCTGCTGGGACCGCCTGTTGGGCACCTATCAAGATCAACCCGCAGTAACTCACGAAGCCATGACACTCGGTATACCGCATCACAGCGACCCCAAAATAGTGGTGTACTTCACCGGCCTGTTACTGTTGCCTTTTAAAAACCGGCTCGTGAACGAGAATACGAATGAAACAAACGGAGGAACTGCTGAATGAAAGGCCGTGAAAGTGGAATGCCGGAAGAGGATCACTGGGACAGCTTTTTCGATGCAGAATGTCTTATCGAAAAACTTGTTCCCCTCCATATCAAGTGTGGAGATATAGCCGAACTCGGTTCAGGCTATGGAACATTCACTATCCCCGCAGCGAGGAAAACCTCTGGGCTGATTCATGGTTTTGACATAGAGTCAAACCTCGTCACTATTGTACAAGATAAATGTAAAAGGCAAGGCATTACGAATGCTCGATTGGAACAACGAGACTTCATCGAACAGGGAACTGGGCTTCCCTCAGCAAGCGTTGAGCATGTCATGATCTACAACATCCTGCACATTGAGTACCCAATAAAACTCCTACAGGAAGTCTTCCGTATTCTTAAGCCAAACGGCACTGCATCAGTTATACACTGGAGAACCGACATACAAACACCGCGAGGTCCCTCGATGGAAATCAGGCCGAGCATAGAGCAATGTAAAGACTGGGCGAGAGCAACAGGGTTCGTCCAGCAGGAACAAATCACCGTATCTACGTGCGCCCGATACCACTACGGATTGCTCTTGGCCCGCCCAAAAACAGTTAATAAGAACTGGGAAAACACATGATAATGCGCAGGCAGATTAAACAAAGGAGCGCTGACTTCCTAGTTGAGTAAAAGGAGCTCTCGAAAATGGTACCAGCGGCGAGGGGTGATATATCGAAACCTAAGTGTCGATTTGAATTAGGAAGTTCTGGTGACTTTATTTGAAAGGTATAACAAGCGACTTCTACATATAGTCGAACTTTATGACCCCGTCCTATCCGCGAAAAAATAGACTTAAATCATTGCCAAATCAAGGGCTATCGGCGATGTTTCAAACGACTGCTTTGAAGGAGTTAATGATTTCTTTCGATACACAAAGATGCCCACATGATGAAAGTACGTCTCCCTCGTGCCAACATCCCAATTGACCGCTTTATAAACGATGCCGACTATTATGACAACAGAGATTCTGACCCCTGCTGATTTTTTGATGTCGGCTAAAGGTTTTAATGCGGTCAGAACAGCTCTATCCCTCCAATCCTTAGTGCCATATTGAGACTGGGTCGCCACGCATAGCTAAGCTCATTTTTTACCAAGTGTGATCACGTTAGTTGATTTTTTAATGGCTTGTAAATCTTGGTTTTCGATGAATAATCGGGCGTTAATAGAGGTGATACGACTTAGATCGGCCTCTAGTTCAGTCAGATTTTGTCGAAGATCGCGGCATTTCTCGCGCTCCCGTTTTAACGCTTCATGCTTTTCATCACGTTGTTGTCGTGTCGCTTTATTGGTTTTTGTGCGAATGAACTCGGCCAGTTCCGGGTAATTATTATGGATACTGGCATTACTGATACCGGCTTCTTCTGCGACGGCAACTACGGAGAGCTTTCGGTTCTTTGCGACTACACGAGGCTTCCCTTTTTCGATGCGAAGAATCGCTTGTTTAATCGCTTTACGGGTATTGTTACTTTTATTTGTTGTTTTTTCAGTCATGCCTTAACTGGGTTCCGGTTTTCCACGTTCACATTTAATTGCTTAAGCACAAGCTCGCAACGTTTGATGTCACGTTCGACACGCAATCGTCCTGGCTCGCCTATATCATCAACATCACGTAACTCTAGTTGTTGGTTGTGAATGCCAACCCATACCGCTTTCTTACGATCATCAATAATCGCGTTGTTGCACTCTCCGCATCGGGTGTTATCGGCCACTCCACGACCACTGCAATCCGTATTGTCTGCTGTACACCAAGCCACCGTGGTCGCTCGTATATGTACTTGTTGCGAAATTTGTTCTGCCAATTGTACACGGGTATTATAAGTTCTGACGGCTTCCGTTTTGCTACGGAAGCTTCTTACTTGTCCAGCCATGCCCCCGGCTAACAATGTGTCTTCCTCCAACCAATGTTCAACGATAGCAATTTTTTCGTTTTTTATCGCTACCATTATTTCATCGTACAATTCGACATCTTGCTGTTCATTCATTGCGTATAGGATTGTCATATCCAAAGACCAATGCTTAAAATGGTCACGTAAGTAACGTAGATCCCCATAGGCTGATCGCGCAGCATAATTAGCAAACGTTCTCCTAAATTGGTGAGGAGTGAAATGCCAGTCGATATCATGACGCTGAGCGAATTGGTTGATTCTATATAAAATATTAGCATTGGATAATGGCTTGATTTCATCAGTTTTCTGCGATGATTTTCCCAGAAACAGCGCCTTTTGATATCGTCGTAACTCCTGGGCTTCCATGGAATTGAGCAGTATCTTTTCGTGTTTCTTAATTTGTTCTGATAACGTTTCCTGTAAAGGAAACGCGATCTCTTCTGCAATCTGCAGTGCACGATAGGTCATGTTGCAAACTAACCATTCTGTATCGCCTTCGTAAGTTTTTTCTGAGCGACCCTGCATCCAGTAATAACGCTCATTACTATTAGATTGCACGGTATAACACCCTCCAGTCTTGATGCTGGCTAACTCATGCACTCGAATGCCTGAGGTTGTCAAAATAATGATCATGCAAGCATCGCGAATATCGTAGTGTTGTTGCGAACTTGACGTGCGTCTTAGTAATGCCCCCCCTTCAGGTGATTGCAACAGCTCCTCTGCCTTTTCGAGTCGTTTGACAGCTTCGCCAAATAGCGTTGACAATATCGTTTCTGGGATTATTAGCGTTTTAGCTTTATGTTTCTCTTTT
>JBLIML010000280.1:0-4981 GCA_047638675.1 Planctomycetota bacterium
CTATTTGACGGTGATAAAAAACGGGCCGATGAAGTGGCCGGTGAATTTCATGCGCTCGGCCGGATCGGCAGAGCAGAAGAGGTCGGCGATGCCTGTCTGTTTCTGTGTTCCGATCATGCCTCATGGATAACAGGACAGGTCTTGAGTGTCGACGGCGGCTTTTCCATTCTCGGCCCGACTGGCATGCGCGACGTAAAGGGCGAGATGCGGGAAGACACGCAGGAATAGTGGCACTACTTTTATGCAGGTAGCGAATTGCTTCCGATCCGTGGAATCTGTTCCATGGCGAATTACAAATGCATGCTGCAAAACGTGCAATTCCGTGATAATTCCCTTACCCCACCTAATTTCACGTGCAAAAAACGTGGAGGTATGGCGCCGAATTGAGACAAATACGTTTCAGTTTCGAAGATTGAACTCAAAATAGAATCGAGAATTAGAAATGATTCAACCTCAAAGTACCTTGAATTTTGGCACTTTGCATCGAATCAACATCAACATCTTTCGCATACTTTTTCCAGGATGATACTGCCAATAGAACTTCTTTTACGATCTTCTCTGCCCGCCCACGTTTCATCGATGCGACCTTTGCGCAAGCTTTAAAATCATCAAGCGTAAAGTTATTATTTTGGCCGTTAATACTCATCTGATGATTCGACGTCCATTCACCAGAAGGGTTAAAACTGTAAGTGACATCAAATGCTGGGGATAAAGACCAGTTTCCCGATTTATCCATCAAAAAAGCAATATTTTTGACATGGTCATCTTGATTTCGGGCGATAACATTGAACACCATCCTACGAAATTGTTCTTCAGTTTCATCCATAGTTAATTCTAGTTTGCGAATTACCATAAACGCTTGTTCATATGAGTTTGCTCCAGACATTTTGTAATCATAATGCCCCAATGCGCCAAGCGATTGCATATGTAACTTTTCTCCATTATTCAATCGATCAAAACGCTGAGTCATAAAATGCCGCCTGTCATTTTCTTCAAATAGACGGCATGTTCCCATTTGAATTCCTGAGTCATTGGCCATTTTCGAATACGCATATTCAATTGCACCATAACCTTTCGGATCAGCTAGCTCCTTATCTCGATTATTACTGACGCCATCAAATTTAATAATCCAATACTCAAAACCTTGTCCTGATTTGACTTGTCCAGAACGCACCTCATTCGTTAACGGGTTCCACGCAATGACAGCTTTGGCTCTTGCACCACCTGCGGATGTACCGATCTGTAAAGTATTCGCCATAGCCTGCTCCTTAGTTTCATCTCCGAATGAAACGCTGAGATCGTCTCGCTGTGAGAGTATTTCCGAGGCTAGTTCGACCATTTCATCAATGTGTATTGGATTTGATGTTGTGTACTTTGGTCCATTACCCGGTAGATATTCCAGTGCACCCATACCCCTGCGCCCGGTATAGCAAAGACGTTCAACTGCATTGAATGATGCCGGTGTTCGTCCCTGTTTCGCTAACCAGGTATCAATTAGTGCATTGCCATATTTGTCTGGTAATGAATCAGCCAGTAATCCCGGTAAGCCATGAAAAGACTCATAATCAAGATTAGGAAATCGGCTTACTTTATCTGTGAGGGGCATCTTCAATGGAGATAGTTCTATTCCACTTTCAATAAAGTTTGATTCATATTGAAATGAAGCTATATCATCATCTCTTTCCAATGATACGGCACCAATTGTATTACCCCAGAGATTAACTTCCGCAATTGTTGTCATTTATCTTCATTCCATTTCCAGGGTGTGATGGAATCAGGATTACGGATTTTCTTCGAAGCGCGTACCCGTAACTTTCTTTTTTGTTTTAGTAAATCCATAGGTTTAGGACTTGGCTCAGGAATCATACGGTCCAGGTTATCCATCAGTTCCAATACTCGAAATATTTTGATGATGCTCAACATTTGACTTGATGCACCGTCCTCTATTCTTTCGACCGTCCTTTTGCTTACCCCCGCTTGTTTTGCGACCCCTGCTTGCGTCATATTTAACTCAACTCTACGCTTCGAAAGTCGTTGGCCAAATTCGTTTAGAATCGTGTCGTCTGTCAGTAATTCTGTTATTTTCATAGTCGTAATATATGACGAATTAAATGCTTATATAAGCGTTATATCGTAATAATAGACGAGTTACAACTTTTAAGTGATATCTAGAATTAAATCGACAATAATGACGAAATAACTAATAAAATAGTTATATATCGCTAAAAATGACGATTTATAATAATTACCAAAGATTTAAAATGTGGCTTAACATTCAAAGCCAGGCAGTCAGGAAAAGTGGATGTAGTACGCTGAACTATATAGATTGGGTTTTATAAAGTTTTTATATGTGATTTGCCAAGGAATAAACTAGTGGTCACTAGCTGTCTGCTTTACTCTTGAGAGCAGGTATTTGGTTTAGTCATGTATGAAATACCGCTGTGTCGACCCACAGTGGACGCTCAATAATCAGGTTCCCGCTCGTGTTATTCATTGTTCTCCAGCCGCCTAAGAATCTGTCGGCCCTGGAATTGCAGTCGGTCGCCGGGGAAGGAGATGACCTCGTGATCGAAGACGTCGGTATCACCAAGCGCTGCCTGCTGCGCTTCGATGATGAGTTTGTCCTCGTGGAAAGCTATGTATTCATTCATGCATTATCCATTTTCGGGCGTTAAATTGTCAGTACCTCGAAAACTGTTGGTTACATGATACTCCCTGTGCGGATTAATCCAGGGCCGTAACGTAAAATTATTTATTTTAATCCACGTTAGCCTGTTTGAACACGCTCCATGCTACGGTAGATACGCTCATTCTTTTGCTCCAATTTCCATAGGTTTAACTTAGCTTGCATAGCTAACCAAAACTGAGGCGTACTACCTAATACCCGACTTAAGCGAATAGCGATATCTTCAGTCACATCACCACGCTCATTCACGATCTTTGAAATAGTATTACGCGCAAGACCACAACATTCTGCCAGAGCGCTGACGGACAAACCGGTTTCAGGCAAAATAATATTTCGAATCAAAGCGCCAGGGTGTGACGGTTTACGGGTCATTAGTGATAGTCCTCCAGATTAATATCAGTGACATCTTTACCATCCATCTTCCAGGTAATTCGCCAGTTACCTGTAACGCGAACACTATATTCACTTTCACGTTCTCCTTTGAGCTTGTGGAAATACAATCCAGATATATCCATATCTTCTGGCCTTTCAACCACATCAAGGGCATCGAGTATGACAATAAGTCGAGAATCAGTGTTCGGGTTTATTCCACGCTTGTCACTATAACGTGGATCGGCAAAAAATTTCTTTAGTCCCTTATGGCGAAATTTCTTTATCATATCACAAAAGTGTAATCAAATAGATTACATCATGCAACCTGTTTGATGACATGCAGACATTTTATTTCTTTTAAAAGTTGTACCTACTAATTTTAGTAAGTTTTTCGTTTGACTTCTTGTTATTTTAAAAATGCGTCCGCAGTGATTACATTGAATATTTTCGTTTTGCATAATCATTATAAGTATGTGCTATTCCCTGATATCAGGGAACTTTAGGTGAACTTGGTTAGCAGCAAACTACGACCGCCTCCATGAATAGAAGGGTCCATGCCAGTCCTTGTTGGATCGAATGAATTCGACCATGGCAGAATAAAATCCATCCTACCGATGTCCATTATGCGAATAAGACATCGAATCGAATTGACTGATATTATTTGCAAAGAATAAGTCGAAATTTTTTACTAGCCATAAGATTCTTAATAAGGAGAAAAATCATGCACTTGTCCGATGCCATCATTCCCGAAGGTTTTCAGGCCACTTATGACCAGTGGCATTACTCTGCAGCCACTCGTGCGGGCGATCTGTTATTTATTTCCGGTGTGATCGGTGTGGACGCCGACGGTAAACCGCCGGCGGAGGCGGAGCAGCAGTTTATTGCGGCTTTCGAAGATATAAAACGCACTCTGGAGACCGCAGGTGGCACTCTCGCCGATATCGTCGAGATTACGTCCTACCACATCGAATGGAAGCTGAACCGCGATGCTTTTATAAAAGCGAAAGACAAATTCCTCAGCCCTCCCTGGCCTGCCTGGACCGCTATCGGCATTGCGGAATTGGGCCTCCCGGGGGCACTTGCTGAGATTCGGGTGATTGCGAATTTAGCCAAATAACATGAAAGCTGGGTGCACATTTAATTATCTTTGGCAAATTGGACAATGGTCATATACTTGAAGATGTACGCAAAAGGGGCGTGATAAGTAATTCAAGCATTTGTTTGGCAGGTGCTTATCGAAGTGGGGTTATATTGATGAAAATGAGATTGACTGTTTTCCTTATTATTTCTTTGTGCAATCTGTCGGTCCTTGCGGAGTTACCTATCGATAAGGTAGGACAGGTTAAGACCCTGCCGCAGAACTACCCGGATCACTGGATCATTGTTTCTGATATTGCCTTTGCCAATATGCTTGATGGCAAAGTGATCGTACTTGATGCAGAGGAGGATTCACACAGGAACCAGTACAAGGGGATGTTTGGCGCTTCAAGTATCGCATCAATGACGGTGGCCAGGTCCAGGCCGGAAATGTATGTGTATGAAACGTACTATTCCCGGGGAAGCCGGGGCGTGCGCACAGACGTTCTAACAATCTACGATAAGGCAACGCTGAGGCCAACTGGCGAAATAGTCATTCCAGGAAATAAGCGCGCAGGTGGTTTACCTAGTGATCACATGATGCATCTGATCGACAATGAAAAACTCCTCTTGCTTTTTAATTTCACGCCAGCCGCCTCTATTTCAGTAATTGATATTGTCAATCGTAAAATACTCAATGAAATAAATCTTCCTGCTTGCTCCTTAATATATCCCACTGGCAAACGCGGCTTTAGTTCGATGTGCAGTGATGCATCAATGATTTCCTATCAGTTGGACAATAATGGACAGGTAAAAAATAAAACCAAGACCGGCTCGTTTTTTGAT
>JBLIML010000281.1:0-4899 GCA_047638675.1 Planctomycetota bacterium
TTAGTGGGTGTAAATATGACACCAGTGCACTGACCCAGCGTCCAAGTCTGTCTATGGTATCCATAATCGCCTGTTTACTTTCTTTTAGCTCTTCGCTGTCCTCAACGTCATCCAACAGTTGAGCCGTGGCTCTGATGCTTGCCAGTGGGTTACGGATGTTATGGGCGACAACTGGTATTAGTGCTCCCAGAACCGCCTGCCGCTCACTTTCCACCAGGGCATCTCTGCTGCTAGAGAGTTCACTGGCCATTGTATTGAGCGAATCGCCTATTTCCGCCACTTCTTCTATTCCTTGCTCCGGAATACGGTGCTGTAAATTACCCTGACGAATAATTGCAGCTCCTTGCATGACTGTAGCCATGGGTCTGACAAAGCCATGGATTAAAAAACGCCGGGTAAAGAGCACCAACATTACCGCCAGAATGAAAAAGACTGGAATCAAGATCGGCGCAAAGCGTGTCCAGCGTTCAATAGTTTTGTCCAATTCGGTGTGCTTCTCTACCAGAGTGGATTTGAAATACAAATAACGTCCCTCAAACACCCCGACCAGTCTCTCCGAAAATCGTGGATCAAGTATTTTCATACGCGCAGCATTATTCGCAGCATAGGGATCAGAAAATATTGCATTCATGTCATTTTGAATAGTCCGATAGGAAAGTTGCAAAGCCTGTATCAACTCAGCCTCGCCTCGGGTATTCGAGACACGTCGTAACTCATTGAAAAGTTTATCAATCCGCTGCGAATACACTGCATACACACTGAGCGCTCGAGTGTCCTCCAGCATACGTGCACGTATTACTTGCTGAATCTGGCGAAACAATTCACTACGAATTTGTTCGGTGACATAGATGAGATTATTGATACGTACCGATTCGGAAGATGTTTCCTGCCAGAAAAACGCAGATAAGCCCCCAAGAGCGCCAGTGACTGCCACCAAAAATAAAAACGCGATTTCATGAATGAAAAGAAGTTTTTTAAGAGATTGTCGTTTTCTTTCTGCCATTACGGCAGTATAACTGAATTACAATTGGTTCATATAGACCAGCACTTATGCTCAAGCCTTGCCCTATACCTCAAGTAAATACATCACGTAACGCACAGTTGAGACAAACTAAATTACTTTACCTAATTGTTTTCAAAAGGTTTTATGACTTATTTGAATGCCAGCAGTTAGCCAAATATGAGCCAATACTCGCTGCACATTGATTTGAACGTCAATTTGTAAAAAAACAGAGCCGTAATATGCATCGAAAGTCAGGAAACAACGATATGCCTTTGAGTCTGTAAGTTACGGTTTAGATCGACAACAACCAGGTTTATAACAAAATAAGCAGAAAATGAATGATCGCAAGGCCGGAATTTATTATTCACTTTCCTGACAATACCTCATTCACCTTATCTCGTTTCATGAGATACAACAAAATGACATAATGTCGGGGACGGTTCACACGCGCACTCAGGAGATAAAACACATTAGTTTTACTTATAGAAAAATGTATCCCGGCTTACGATATTCAAGCTGTCGCGCATTGACTATTTGTATGCTGCTTGGCACTTTGGCTTCACTACCACAGACGCTTGTTTATGCCATCGAAGAAGATTATCAGGTGGAAATCTCCAAATCAGACAAAGAACTGATCATCAAGAAAGGTGGAGAAACCATTAAGCGATTTGATGTTTCACTTGGTAAAGGCGGCAAAGGTACGAAACAACGTCTCGGCGATAATAAAACACCAATCGGCGTGTATAAAATTACCGATTTTAAGGCCAATAGTAAATTTCATTATTTTATGCAAATTGATTATCCCAACCTGCTTGATGCCTGGTATGGCTACAAAAACAATATCATCACAGCAAAGGAGTTCAAGCGAATTGCCTTTGCTTTTAAAGGTAAACAACGACCTCCACAAGACACCCCGCTTGGCGGATATATTGGCATCCACGGGCTCGGAGAAAGCACTGGAGAAAGACTTAAAATACATGAAACCTTCGACTGGACAGAGGGATGTATCGCGCTAAAAAATAGTGAAATTACGGCATTGCGGCAGTACGTGTCCATTGGTACCCGTGTAACAATAAAGGAATAATATGACAAGATCCTTGCGGGATTACTACATCGCTGCAAATTTTCGCCTTTTAAATCTCAGCATCACTTTATGTCTGTTCTCTGCCGCGTCTGCTTGTTCAAATGAAAAAAACGAATTCGAGGAAAGAATAACCAGCAAGTCTGTTGCCGAGATAATGGTTGATGCAGAATTTGCCATTACCGAGAGGAATTTCCGTATTAACAATCGTCTGCATATTGGCAAAGCAATTAGCCTCCGTACTGAAAGTGGCTTTCCAGACTTTGAGGTGATATTGTTTTGCAATCTCAACTACGCGAAGAAGATGCTCGAGCTGGCTCCCGACTTTATTAGTTATTGCCCTCAACGACTGGCCATTCGAGATGTCGGCCAGCAACGGATAATCACGGCATCATTAATTCCGCAAAACACGTCGAATCAAATATTGAATGCCGTCACGGGTGAAATCAATAAGCTGGTAACAGAGATAGTTGATTTTGCTGCCGATGACTGGCAAGCGCTTGAGGAATGAGTCTGATCAATCATTTGAAACATTTGATCTGTACAATGAATCCATAAGGGGACAGAAGATTGAAAAAAGATCCACATCATCTATTTCTAGTCTGGTTGATATTCACAGGCCTGATTATTTTTACCCTATTTGTTAGCTGGCATGAAAATATCCTGATTCTTCTTTACGCTGGTGACAAAAGCCGGATTTCATGGGCGATTACACTGCTCTACTTAATTGTTACGTTTCACTGCATATTGCGTGTCCATTACATTTCCAATCAATTGAACGCGACTCAAAAGATAAAAGACCTGATTCAAAACGAAAACAATCTTGATATCCGACTAAGCGATGGTCGTGTACACGTGAATGGGAATCATGTCTTGCCCGACTCTGTTCTGAGCGAATATCTGTATGATCTAATATACAAAACAAAACACGAGAATATCAATAACAAGCTTGAATCTAATAAGCAAAACAACGATCTAATTGATGTTTACGAATCCAGGTTAAAGAAGCCTCATGACATTGGCTGGTTTGTGACCGATATTATGGTAAAACTGGGTTTGTTAGGAACGATAATAGGTTTTGTGTTGATGTTGGGTACTGTTTCCAACATTACCGATTTCGATCTAAGCACTGTGCAGAAGATTCTCAGCCATATGAGTGCGGGGATGGGTACCGCGCTTTACACGACATTTGCTGGTCTGGTTTGCAGCATTCTGGCTGGTGTGCAATACCATATGCTGGATCGTGGAGCGGATGATGTGATTGAAGTAGCAAAACATCTCAGCAGTGTATACGTTGTACCCAAACTGAATTCAGGTATTTAAGTAGATGTATACACGCCGGCGCTCCGAATCAGATCCTTTTACTGATCTCCTTTTTAACGCTTTATTGGGTTTTACTTTTTTGTTTCTGGTCGCCATTATGTTTATGAACCCGGACGCAAAATCCGGCATCATTGATCCAAAAGCTGAATATATTTTGACAGTTACCTGGGAAGACAATAGTCCAGATGACATCGACACCTGGGTAGAAGATCCTGATGGCAAAATAATCTGGTTTAGAAATCCAGAAGCTGATCTATTGCATCTGGATAGAGATGACAGAGGGCAGTTAAACGATACCATTACGGTTAATGGCGAGGAAATCGAAAACCCCCTCAATCAGGAGGTTGTTACACTTCGCGGCGTCGTAAAAGGTGAATATATCGTTAACTTGCATTATTACGCCTCAGAAACTCAGCTGCCGGTAGACGTGAATATTCGACTTGTAAAAGTCAATCCAACTCTGGAAGTTGTATACTATGGCTCGATAAAAATGGAAAAAGCGGGTGACGAGAAAACAGCGTTGCGATTTCATATAGGCGTTGGCGGCAAAATTTCAAATATTAATTTTTTACCAAAAAAGCTTGTAGCAATTGGCTGACAAACAAGGGGTTTAGAGTGCTCACATTAGGTGTCTCAGGGCTAATTACAGCCTATATTTTAATCGCATTATTGTTATTAAGTCTGAACTTGTACTCGAGATGGTCGTGGCAGGTAAAAACCGCGACAATCGTTGTGACCACTCTGTTTTATATCGTCACTTATCTTTCTTTTTCCCCCCTTCTGGGCTGGCCTACAAAACAATTACCTCCGACCAATTTCCGCTTGATTGCCGCGCATGTACAGCAGCCGGACAAAGTGACTGGCGATGAGGGCGCAATCTATCTTTGGCTTGCACACATTAACGATTTGAGTATAAATTCACCACCACGGGCCTATGAATTCCCCTATACGAATGGCTTGTATGAGAAAATTGTAAATGCGAAGGCTAAACTAAACAAGGGAGTGCCCTTATTAGGTGAAATTGAAGAAATTGATGACGCAAACAAGGTCGAGGTTGAAGATGACTCCAGAATGGGGCAAGCGTCGCTCAAGATTCAATTTTATGATCTGCCGGACCCGTTAATACCGGATAAATAAATGACATCCCATTCTTTAATTTTTCGTACAGTCGCGGCGCTCGCAACTATTTGTAGTTTTACGGGTCCAGTTGCTGCCTGGCAGACGCTGACAAGTGATATTGATATTCATTGTTCCCAAAAGGCGGAATTATCCCTTAACTGTCATTATCGCCCATTATTTCCAGGCTCAATAAGCCGTATTCGAGCCAGCTTCGGCTCTATGGAACTACCTCTAAAGGATACCAAAGCGGCCACGGAGAATAGCACCGCAATATTCTTTCTTATTGACACGAGTGACCCGGGCAGGCAAAACGTCATCAATAAGAACATCCAGCAAATAGAAAGATTGCTCATAGCAAGCAAGCAATCTCATC
>JBLIML010000282.1:0-4835 GCA_047638675.1 Planctomycetota bacterium
CGATGATCCAATGGTGGTACGGACATAATGCTGTTGGTTTTTTTCTAACCTCCGGTTTTCTTGGCATGATGTATTATTTTGTTCCGAAACAGGCGAACAGGCCGGTTTACTCCTATCGTCTGTCTATCATTCACTTCTGGTCACTGGTGTTTACCTATATCTGGGCGGGTCCTCACCATCTTCATTACACCGCCTTGCCCGAGTGGACGCAGTCACTTGGCATGGTGATGTCTGTAATACTTCTGGCACCATCCTGGGGTGGCATGATCAACGGCATCATGACGCTCTCTGGCGCCTGGGACAAGTTGCGTACTGATCCAATTTTGCGATTGATGGTCGTGTCTATTTCATTCTACGGCATGTCTACATTTGAAGGCCCGATGATGGCAATAAAGACCGTCAATGCGCTATCACATTATACCGACTGGACAATTGGTCACGTGCATTCAGGCGCACTCGGCTGGGTTGCCCTGATATCGTTAAGTTGTATGTATTACCTGATTCCACGTTTATACGGCCGTGAGCTTTACAGTAACAAATTGGTCGAAGTGCATTTCTGGGTTTCGACAATCGGGATTGTTTTGTACATCGCCTCTATGTGGGTATCCGGCATCATGCAAGGTTTGATGTGGCGTGCTGTCAATGATGACGGCACCCTCACCTATAATTTTATTGAGACAGTACAGGCTATGCACCCGTTTTATATTATTCGTTTTCTTGGAGGGGCCCTGTTTTTGATCGGGACATTGGTGATGGTTTATAACATTTATAAAACTATCGCTGGAAGTAAGTTGGTGATTGCGCCAATACCACTACCTGCCGCGGCGTATTAGGAGAATAGATGTGTCAGGTTTCCATGAAAAAATTGAAAAAAATATCGGTTTGATGATTTTGCTTGTTGTCCTGACGGTTAGTGTCGGCGGCCTGGTTCAAATCATACCCTTGTTTTTTATGAGATCGACAACCGAGCCGGTAGACGGATTGAAGCCCTATACAGCATTACAGGTAATCGGCAGGGACGTGTACGTACGCGAAGGTTGTTATTTATGTCACTCTCAAATGATTCGACCATTTCGCGCAGAGACAGAACGTTATGGTCATTATTCCGTGGCGGGAGAGTTTATTTATGATCATCCTTTTCAGTGGGGTTCAAAACGTACCGGTCCGGATCTGCATCGTGTTGGTGGTCGCTACAGTGACGAATGGCATCGTGTCCACCTCATGAACCCACGCGACGTCGTACCGGAATCGATTATGCCAGGCTATCCCTGGTTTGAAAAAACAGGGCTTGAAGATGCCAACATTCAAACGAAAATGAGAGTTCTACGACGGCTCGGCTTACCCTACACCGACGAAGAAATTGAACAGGCACCGGAGCAACTAAAAGGCAAAACTGAAATGGACGCCATGATTGCCTATTTGCAGGTGCTCGGAACATCGGTCAAAACAAGACGTTGAGGTACATATGAGCATAATACTATCCGCGTGGACCATCGTCGTTTTTGTCCTCTTCATCATCATTTTTCTTTGGGCCTTTAGTTCGAGAAATAAAGAGAAATTTGAACAGGCAGCACAGATCCCTTTCGATGACGATGATGATGAAGTCATTCCAGGTAACGAGGGAATAAAAAATGGCTGATTTCACCAGTAGTTTTTGGAGTTGGTTCATCGGGATTTCCACCATCCTCAGTATTGTTGGTTTGCTGGGTTTTGCCATGAAAGTTGGCGCAAAGAAAATGGTGCCGGGAGAGCAGGCTGAATCGGTGGGCCATATCTGGGATGAGGATTTGCATGAGTTGAATAATCCAGCACCTCGCTGGTGGTACCTGCTGTTTATCTTCAGTCTGTTCTGGGGTTTGTTGTATCTGTTTTTATATCCTGGTCTGGGTAGCTTTGCGGGTTATCTTGGCTGGTCGCAGGTAGGTCAGTATGACGAAGAAGTGGCGGATGCTAACGAGAAATACGGCCCCATTTATGATCAATTTTCAAATGAAGATCTGCGCTCCCTTGCAGAAAATCCGCGAGCGATGATCGTCGGTGATCGTCTGTTTTCGACCTACTGTACAACCTGCCACGGCTCTGATGCCCGAGGTGCCAGGGGGTTTCCCAATCTTCGGGATAAAGACTGGTTGTACGGTGGAGATCCGGACACCATCAAGACCTCTATTGTGCAGGGACGTCAGGGAATCATGCCGCCCTGGGGGTCAATAATTGGGGATAAAGATATCCACGCTATCGCGGAATACATACGGACGCTCGGCGGACTTGCGGCAGACTCTGGCGTGGCGGCGGCTGGTAAAGTAGCTTATTCGCAGTTTTGTGTTGCCTGCCACGGTATGGAGGGTAAAGGCATGCAACAACTGGGTGCACCTGATCTCGCAGATGATATCTGGCTTTACGGCGGTTCCAGCAAGAAGATCATTGAATCTATAAAAAATGGTCGTAATGGCATTATGCCTCCCCATCACGATTTTCTTGGCGAGGCGAAAGTACACATTCTGGCCGCCTATGTTTATAGTCTTTCCAACTAATACCCCGGAGTGATGAAAGTCTGGGATAAAAGCGGGCGTATACCACGTGTACAACGTATTATTGCTGTTTTGTGGTTGTCATTTCTAATGGCTGGTATTGCCACCGGCATCTTTTTCTCAACAATCGATCCGGTGGAATTAAAATATTGCGTTAGTTTCCCGGAAGTGAGTAGAACCGGCGCTTACACCATCGGATTTTTTCTGTTCTGGTTACTAACAGCCAGCTCCAGTTTGTTAGCGGTTTTCCTCACTTATCCCGCCAGCCTCGATGATGAAGAGACACCGACGTCAAAAACTGACGTTTGATTAAAAACATGGATCGAAATCTCAACAATGATTCCGCTCGCGATACGGAAATAGAACAGGCTTTATTTGCCAGGCGAGAAAAGATATTTCCGAGGGAAGTTCATGGCATGTTTGCGGTATTACGTGTCACGGCGGTGCTTGCATTGTTAGGTATCTATTATGGACTACCCTGGGTTAATTGGGACGGGCATCAATCAATATTACTTGATCTCCCTGCACGTAAATTCTATATCTTTGGCCTCACTTTCTGGCCACAGGATTTTCTATATCTCACTTTTCTCCTCATTATCGCCGCAATGGCACTGTTTTTCTTTACTGCACTTGCGGGCCGTCTTTGGTGTGGTTATGCCTGCCCGCAAACTGTATGGACTGAAACATTTCTATGGATAGAACGATTTGTAGAAGGAGGGCGCATACAACAAATGCGGCTGGACAAGTCGGCGATGAATGTCAGGAAACTTCGCATCAAAGCGACCAAACATTTCCTCTGGATAGCGCTTTCACTTTTTACGGGGTTTACGTTCGTTTCCTATTTTACGCCGGCGAGGGAATTGGGAGAGAAGATATTAAATTTTGGTCTCGGTCCCTGGGAGCTGTTCTGGATGTTATTTTACAGTTTCGCAACCTATGGCAATGCAGGCTGGATGCGGGAACAGGTGTGTATGTATATGTGTCCCTATGCGCGTTTTCAAAGCGCCATGTTCGATGATGACACCCTGGTTGTCTCCTACGATAAACAGCGTGGGGATCCTCGAGGTTCGCGCAGCCCCAGCACCGATCATCGACGCAATGGACTGGGTGACTGTATTAATTGCACGCTATGCGTACAAGTTTGCCCCACCGGAATTGATATTCGGGATGGCTTACAATATCAATGTATAGCTTGCTCGGCATGTATCGATGCCTGCGATGATGTGATGGATAAAATGCATTACCCAAAGGGATTGATACGTTACACAACCCAACATGCTTTGCAGGGAAAAACAACGCGTATCATCAGGCCACGGATACTAATTTATGGTTTTATCCTGCTGGCGCTGTTTGCAATCTTCACGCAATCGATCGTTACGCGAGTGCCCCTTGGGCTGGATGTGATTCGTGATCGTAACCAACTGTACCGGGAAACAAGGGGGCTGATAGAAAACGTCTACACCTTAAAAATCCTGAATATGGATGATCAAGCCCACACTTACCATCTCGCCGTCAGCGGTATAGAGAAATTAGCGCTTGAAATGGAGCAGGATATTATCCAGGTCGGGGCTGGGCAGGTACAAGACCTGGCAGTTCGCCTCCAGGCTGAGGAAATAAATATTCTCAATCGTAGTACGGATATCTTCTTTATCCTCAAGGCGCTCGACGACAACACACTGATGGTAACGGAACATGCACGTTTTCTAGGACCCTTGCTATGATAATTGCACAAGAAAATAAACCCTGGTATCGAGAGCCTTACGTCTGGTTATTGATTAGCTTTCCTCTGGCTGCCGTACTTGGAGGAATTGTCACTATCATCCTGGCCATTCAATCGGATGACGGTCTGGTTCTTGATGATTATTACAAACAGGGAATGGAAATCAATCGCACAATTGAAAAGGATAAAATAGCTTTATTTCATGAAATCCATGCAAGTCTACAATATGCCGATGACAATGATCAGATTAGACTTATCATTAGTGCCGCAAATAATTTCAGCTATCCTGAAAAGCTTAATATCAAATATCTCAATGCTTCAAGGAAGGGATTGGATCAGGAACAAATATTAGGGAGAGACGGCCAGAATATATATTTGGGTGCGAATCCCAAACTTGCCAGGGGGAAATGGCACATTCTGATTGAAGGTGAGGATTGGCGAATATTAAATATTATTCACGTTCCTTAACTTCCCTTATTGGATGTTAGCTGGATCGGCTAATTTTTGTGATTCCATAAACGTAGGGTCGTTTGGACAAAAACTAAAATCGTCACCCACTTTGTTCTTCAGCGCTATTTCGCAGATCT
>JBLIML010000283.1:0-4831 GCA_047638675.1 Planctomycetota bacterium
TATTTCGTCCGGAAAAATAGTACAAGTCACTAAACAGGTAAGTTCACCTAATGCTGTTAGCGTTATTGACGCAAACAACAGAATTGTTCTCCCCGGTTTTATCGATTCACATCTTCATTTAATTGCACATCTTGATGTGGATAACAATCAATCACTCGCTGAACAAATAAAAACCGAAGTCGTTCCAAAATTACAGGACTATCTACGTCATGGGGTAACCACTATAAAATCTACAGCAGATCCTGTTGACGGGATCCTTGAATTGCGTGAACAACTACGTTCAGGTCATTATGCCGGTCCACGCCTGCTGGTTGCGGGTAAGGAAATCGCGGCAAAAGACGCGCATCCTGGCAAGACCTTGTTTGAAAACGCCCCCTGGTTGCGGGATCAAATAGTCAGTGAAGTTCGTAGCCCTGAAGAAGCGAGACAAGCTGTTAGGGAATTGGCTGAACGAGATGTGGATGCCATAAAAATTATTTATTCCGGAAACGAAGAAGGCGATGACAGTTATCGATTGATGAACCTCGCTATACCACGTCTGTCCGTAAACGTGCTTAAGGCGGTAGTTGATGAGGCACACCACCATAAAATACGAGTGACGGCACATACCGTGCAGATGGAAGAGGCTATCGCCGCAGCCAATGCTGGCGTCAATGGACTTGAACACGGTGTTGTCATGGAACCGGTCACGCAACAGTTTCTGGATATCATGCTTAAGAACAAAGTCGCCTATGTACCGACCTTGCGTGTGGTGAACTATTTCCTGAACGACGTTCCCGCACAAGTGCCTCTCGATAATTTACGTAAAATTGCGGCGGCTGGAATAATGGTGGTCCTGGGAACGGATTCAGAAGGTAATGATCTTCCCTGGGGCGATGCAGTATTGGACGAGGCGGAGTTAATGGTGAGTGCAGGAATGACTCCCTTGCAGGTAATTCGCGCCATGACAGTGAACGCCGCACATCATCTAGGTGTGGATAATGAAACAGGAACAATAGCCGTAAACAAACAAGCCGATATTGTCATCGTCGATGGCGAACCACTCAACAATATTTCAGATCTGAGAAACGTGTGGCTGGTCCTGAAAAACGGGCAAGTGATGTTTGAGTAACGCTGAAATGGTAAGCAAAGCCGAGAGACGTTTCCTGTAGGGTCGAATTCATTCGGCCGCATGCCAACATCCCGGCCTCCGTGGTCGAATGAATTCGACCCTACAAAATCCGTGTCGGGCTGAATCCATTCGAAAAAAAGCTGCGCTCACAGAAACCGGATCTTCCTGTCGGATGGATACGGGGATACTTCTGCAGGATATTTCTCTGTTGTCGTTTTGGTAGAAATGAGTACGAGGCCAGGGAAAGCGATGACCAGCGCTTCGAGAAAACGCCGTCTGCTAAAGGACGCGGGACGCATGGCCTTGATCGTTTTCGCTTGTAATGTGATCATTCTTTTTTACTTTTAGTCCCGTATTCCAGTTCAGCAAGGTAGCGTATGCGAAATACTTCCGTCTCATGAGTCGCGGACAAGAGCCGCCAATCCTCGTCACTCCATTGCTGATGCCGCCACGCCAGCATCGTCAGTAAGGATTCATGTTCACTGAGACCGACAATGGGGCCGTGGTTTACGCGTGCCACAATCCATGGCAACAATTCACCACCCAGATAACCCACTTCGTAATCGACCTGGCGAAATTTTCGATAGGTATTCACTCTGAAAGATGTTTTGCCACCGTCAAACAGACTGGTGCCGACATAAATACCGTCACCCATATCCTCAATTTCACCCCAGGAACCGAAACCCCATTGACCAATTTTCAATGGATTACTCATAAATTCCAGAAGTTTGTCGGCCTCAACTTGTATCGTTATGCTTGATGTACAACAACGTTCATCGGTTAACATCATGATCGCCAGTCTCCTTCTTCATTCATTGTGTTGATTTAATATATTGCGATCGGGTTCCCCGGTGAGCCTGTTGCCCCTTTGATCTTCAGCGGTGACCAGGCGAAGACAAATTCATACACACCATCGGCAAGCAATTGCGAGAAGTCAAGATTCTCCATATTCCACACGCCGTGTTGGGTGAGCATATAAACGTGACAGGGAAACAAGTCTGAGATCTCGCTCTCCATTCGTATATTCACCAGGTCCGGCATCGCTTCCGAAGCTGAAGTATCGGAACCCCAGATACTGACTTTGCTTTCCTGAAGATACTCACAGGCGGACATATCAAAACCTGGCTCGCCAGAATTGAATAGTTGTCTGTTCTTTTCTTTCGCCGCATCCGCCATTCCATTCCAATCGGGTCCACCCCATAAATCACCATGACCCGTATACAGAAATACCGCATCACCTGTCTGAATCGGAGCGATGTTCTGCCGCATTAACATATTTCTTATATCAGTGGAGGTAATCACGCCCGGATCATTTTTCTTTCCGGAAGGCACGGGTAAACGCTCGAGATTTCGATAAGCTGTCGCATCCAACAATATGCCACGGGTAACTATGCCGGTTTCACCAAGTTTCTCCACGCCAATTTCCTTGAACCCGGTGGAATCGTAAACCTCATTACCCATATTGGCGTTGTAGTAGTAATCACCACGAGAGGTGCGAATGCCAATGTGCGCCGGGCCATCTATCTGTGTGCCTACCTGTGCGATTTCAGTGCAGAGGTAATCGATGTTGTAGACAATCCTGTTGTCCCCAAAAGGACCTTCGGTGGGTCCCCCTGGCATCATAAGTTTCCAGTTCCTGTTGCCGACAAGCGGCATAGTACGCTCATACACCTTTCCCAATGTCGCCGTCTTACCCTGTTTCACCAGCGTCATTGCACGCAGAACTGATGTTTGCGTGATGTAATTCAGGGAGCCGCGTCTGTCATCCGGTCCATGTACTGTTGGTGACCAGTTTTCTGTCCAGGGCTTGTCATTCACCTCCTGGGCCATGCACATACCGCACGTGAGAGCCACGAAGAGAGCAACAGAATTGATGATTTTAATCATGATGGGCCCCCAGATATTAGATATAACTGACAGCAAGGTGTCACAGAAGCCCAGACATAGAGTCTGAGCCTATGATCTTTACTTCGAGCCTTGTCGCTGAACCGGTGTTTCTACGGCCTGCTTGATTTTCATTCCTCTGGCGAGACGCTGCCGAAGTAAATCGTAGGAAACCTCGTATTTTTCTGAAATTTCTACCAGTGTTTGCCTTTCCCCTTTATACGTGTATTTGAGATTCTTAAGCGGTAGTGGTGTTTCCAATGCCTGTTTAGTCGTCATTCCGTCGGCTAATCTGCTTCTAATCAGGCGCTGAGTTATTCCGCAGACAGTCGATAACTCGGCAATTGTTTGCTTTTTACCTTTATACGTTAACAATTTGGCCTTTTTAACTGGAGTGCCTACCGCTTGCTTGATCGTCATCCCCTTCGACAGTCGAAACAGGAGGGTTGAATAGGTGATACCAGAAAGCTTGGCTATTTCCGAAAGCGTTTTTTTCTTGCCCTGGTAGGCATAGATTTTATTGACGACACGTAAAGGAGTTTCAATAGCCTCTTTTATTGTATATCCGTAGGACAGACGCTTCTTTAACGAATCAAGAGAAATACCGGTTTTTTTGGAAATTTCTGCAAGTGTATATTGCTTTTTTTTATAGCTATATTTTTTAGACATGTCGCGCACTCCAGGAAATATTTAGAGATTCATTGAAATGTAAGCTAAGGGTTGTAGCGATTCGCTGACTATGGTCGTTGGTTACAGCCAGTTCCCCTTTATGTTCCCCCATGGCAGTTTAGAAATTATACTCGCATAGGTGCTTCGAAGCCAAGAAATGACGCTGGACGGCGTATACAACAGCCAGCCCTGCTTGTACATCTATTGCATTTAAAATAGTCCGTATATCTTTCACTGATTGGCAAGCAGATTGTCGCCAATATATGATATTTTATTCTGGGGATGCCCACTACAAATACAAATAGTGCCAAATACACTAAATCAGCTAGGAATGACCCAACTTTTATAATACGATTTTAGACGTGATTTTATTAATTGCCACTTTATTATCTGTTCTTTCAATAGGCAGCTTGATATTTTTTCTCAAGCCCTTCATCAGGCGTACTTTATTCATCATTTCGATCATTGCCGGGGTTTTATTTTGTTCCATCATCATTTGGCAAGTTGATTCTGCTTCATATTTGCATACAACTATTGAAAGCCGCGTATCCAACCGCCCGATAGAAGTGCCCACTAATGGATATATTGGCTCAAATAAATGCCAGACATGTCATATTGACAAGCATGCGACCTGGTACGACACCTATCACAGAACCATGACCCAGGTAGCGACAAAAAATTCAATTGCTACAAATGTACATAACGTCAGCTTTATCAATGATAATCTGAAATATATATTGACTGAAGATGACGAAAAACTATGGGTGAGCATCAGTGATTTAAAAGATGCTCATAGCCCAACAGAAAAGCACGAGATAGTAATGACCACCGGTTCTCATCACTATCAAGTTTACTGGTACGAAACCAGTTCCCCACGTATTCTGGATCTATTGCCATATGTTTATCTTATTAGTGAAAAAAAATGGGTCCCAAGATATTCGGTTTTTCTGACACCGCCACAAGACCATTACCCCGAGGAATACGGGCGTTGGAACACCATTTGTATTCGATGTCATACAACTAACGGTAGACCGCGGCAAATAGAAATAGGCGGTACGAAGTTTTTTGACACTCAAGTGTCCGAGTTTGGTATCAGTTGCGAGGCTTGTCATGGTCCCGGGCAAAAGCACGCTAAAGGCATGTCAAATCCTTTAACAAGATATCTTT
>JBLIML010000284.1:0-4827 GCA_047638675.1 Planctomycetota bacterium
AATTAAGCGGAGTGATTTCGTTCTTTTAATTCAGGAATAAAAAAATGTCTGATTCGCACAAGAATAACCAAAGAAACAAGCAGATTGTTTGGGACTACTGGCAGCGCATGAATCATGCCAGCCCAGCGGAAGTACCAGGCCTTATCCGAAAAACCTTTCACAGCGACGTCAACTGGAACGGACCACATCCAATCAATCAGATAATGGGAATCGACGCGCTCATTTCGGACTTTTGGCAGCCACTTCTAAGTTCGTTTCCTGATTTAAAAAGAACCGCTGACATATTGATGGGCGGGATGCATTTGGATCAGACATTTTGGCCTGCAGATCCTGGGGATGGCTGGGTTTCCGGTACCGGGTACCTCACCGGCACGTTTGCGAAGGATTGGTTGGGTATACCTGCGACAGGACGAAAGACAAATATTCATTTTGGCCAGTTCTTTATGATACGCGGAAAGAAAATTGCGGCAAGCTATGTTGTTTTGGATATTCTTTCAGTCATGCAGCAGGCGGGGTTCCAGGTGTTGCCGCCGGCGCTGGGTGCTGAAGGTGGCAAAGTTCAAAAACCCCAGGGTGGTGATGGTGTAATTCTGACTGAACAGAGCGAACTCGAATCGCGTAAGACCATGCAGATATTCCGCGCCATGGTTAGCGGCATGCGACGCTATGTTCGTAGCCGGGATGGCGGCAATCTCCAGAGCATGGATCAGCAAAACTACTGGGATCCTGATTTTCATTGGTACGGACCCACCGGCGTCGGTGCCAGTCACGACCTTAGTGAGTATCAGGATTTCCATCAGCGCCCTTGGTTAACTGGATTCGGCGATCGAGGCAACAAGGGCCTAGGAAAATCAACAGGACAACGACTAGGCTACATTGCTGAAGGACAATATTTGTCATTAGGTGGATGGGACGGAAAGTACTCACGACAAAATGGTGAGTACCAGGGCGTAACGGCATCCGGTAATATTATTACTATTCGTGACTTTGACTGGTATAAACGTGTTGGCGATGACCTGATTCAAAACTGGGTTACGATTGATATGATCGACTTATTCAATCAAATGGGCATTGATTTATTCGACCGAATGCATCGACAAAACGACCTCAGGAAGCGGGGTATCAATTGGTGGAATCTGCCGATTGAGGGGTGAAGGGGTGAGAGAAAATCTGGTAGGTCTGTCTCTCGCTGCCGAGGGGAAACCGATATTTTTATAGATAGGTTATTCGGTTTTTTTGTCAGCGCTAATAAAGAGCACTAGCTACTCTTGGATAGCTTTAAGTCCTTATACAAAGTTATTATTTAGCTTGAATTGGGGCAGTTTGAGAGTCATTTTGATTCCATCCAAGACCGTTGAATGGATCTACGCCCAGTTGTTGCATAACTGACGGAAAATCTACCATTACCCAATTATCTTCAATTCTCCCATCAACCACTTTCCAGAAGTCCATGTAGCGAATTTCAACCTTTTTATAGGTTGGCTCTATGCCCATAAAGACGCCAGAGTGGATGGCTTCTTGCCGACCAAAAGCGGCGCACCATTCGCCCTGCGTTACTCTCGCTTCATCAATACACACTTTATCGGAAAAAGCATCTTGAAATGGGCGCTGCCAATTCTCTTGGAATTCCTGCAGGCCAACCTTATAGCCGCAGCCAGCATTGCCCATCCAGCGAAACGACTCGCTAAAAAATCGACTCATACTACCGATATCATGATCATTAAGACCGTCGACCATGGCCTCGACCACCGACAGGGTTTGTTCAGTTTTACTCAGGTCATTGTCAGCCGTTAGAGGGGCCTGTGAGGGTCTAGATCCTTTCATAGTTAAAGTCTTTTCATGGTGAATTTAGGGGGTTATATTTTTCCAACGCTCAAAGATGTCTATACCTTGCTGCTTTAGCCACCAGGGCAAATCAATAATGACCCAGTTCTCAGCGAGCTTGTCGCCTTCGCGCCTGTAAACATCCACGACGCGCATATCAACTCGACAGTCATTTCTTGGGAGACCCAGAAATCCGCCGACCGGTGTATGCGTTAAATTGGGCCAGCCAAAAAAGCAGGCATAGTTACCTTCGGCATAGCGACAAATATGACCATTGTAAACTTTGTCTTTAAGGCCTTCCCTAAAGGGGTAAGAGTGCTGTTCTTGATAGCGAGGAATAGTAAAGGTCGAGCCAATACCCGCAGGGCCATACCAGTTCATATCAGAGTGCCATGTCCGCTCCAGTACTTCAGGTGGATAGCGGTCATCGCCCGAATGATTAAGCTCATCTAGATCAGCGATCATTTGATTAAGTACCGACATGGTTTTCCCTGATTCCGTCTGCGATTGGTCGGTAACTTGGATGCCATCATGGGTCATGGGCCCGGGAACGATAACAGAGGCACCTGTTTGCGTAGATAGTGGATTAATGCCGGCTTGATGCATGACACCAATAATGTCACAGAAAAAACTACTACGAACGATCTTGCCGTCTTTTATATTATGAAATTCTGCATACCGTAAATAGGCCATTTTGCCAGTGGCTAGAATGCCCAACCAATCATTATCGAAGAGACCTTGAAAGTGACCCATGCTAGTCACCCACTCCGCACCATCAACCTCACTAGTGCCACCTATAAATATGTCCTGTCGTCGCCGGACTGGCGACCAGGCACTAAGAAAGGGTATCCAGAAGGCCTTAGCCACACCCAGGGCATTCTCTTTCTCCTCAAATGGGTATACCCCATACCAGTGATAATCATCAGAAATAAATTGATCGATAGTGTCGGCAATATTTTCCGTAGTAGATTTTTCTATAGCATCAAAGTAATCAAGAATAAGCTGCTTGTTGGAGGAATGATCGGTCATACCGTCTAAAGCTCTCTTGCTTGTCGCAGTAAATCAATACCAAATTGATCGAAGAGATCAATCATGTCAACAAAGACCCAGTTTTCAACAAACTTGTCACCGCGTCGAAGCCAAAAATCCATGCCATTGAAGTTGATCCTGTTACCTGTAGCCTCAGCACTAAGGTATTGTCCGGTATGCTGCGAGGTAACGCCAGCCCAGCCTGAAGATCCGACAAAATCACCTTCGGCAAATAAACTATCTAGGTCCTGCACTTTTCGATCTGGAAATGCGATCAACCAATGCTGCTGATGGTAGTTTTGAAACTCTCTAAGACTGAGGCATGCGCCTATTCCGCCGGGGCCATACCAGTTAACATTGTCGTGAAAAAAATCAGTGATTCCCATGCTGGTTAGATCTTCTTCATCAAAATTATTGAGCCCGTCAAATAAAAAGTTTCGTATTAGCCTCATTGATTCTGCTGTTTCAGCCGGGTCACTCTCGCCGAGTAAAATTCCATCGACGCCAGCAGGGCTAGGGAATACAAAATCTATGCCACGACTAGCGGGCAGGGGGTTTTTATTGATTTGCTGAAAAAAGTCAATGATATCGAAAAGAGTGTACATCTCGACAATTTTGTCGCCATCAAAGCGGAAAAACTCACCCCATCGCAGCTTAATCATTTGATGGGTCGGTTCAAACTCGAGCCAGGGCTTTGAGAAAACGCCGTGATAATAGCCCGTAGCGCCGACCCACGATTGCCCATCACGACTATTATCAGCCTTGCCTTCACTTATGCCGCCAAACAGCATATGAGTTTCTCGCGATAACCCCGAAAATGCATTAATAAAGGGTAGCCAAAAAGTTGAGCACCATTCCTCACAGCTGAAACAGGGCTTAAACGGTTTGGGTCCATGCCAGACGAAGTGGTCGCCGACTTGCTGAGAAAGCAAATAGTTCGCTCTCTTGGGGTCCTGAAGTGATTCAAATAGACAAGTAATAATGTTATTATTGGATGGTGAAGCATTCTTCATTTAAATGTTTCCAAGAGAAAAGAAATTGAGTAGAATACTAATGTACTTCGAATGCAAAATTAAAGTCAAACTTTTCCGCAAAGTAATACAGCTTTATTGTATCTCGAGGAACTGTGTGTGTTGCTAATGACCGTGAAGTGCTTTGCTGGGTGGTGGCTGGTCTTGCTGAGAAGCGATAACATGCTCTTAACTAAGGGCAAGTAACAGGTATTTTGGTGCGGCCTAAACTGGTCTTAAGATGCCGACCAAGTAGCTCAAATGGATGCATTACTTGCCACCAAAAGTATGGGGGCAGTGTTAGTAAGCCGAGACATTTTTGAATGCATTGCACGTGAACATATAATTGAGTACCAAAAGGAGCTCTCCAGTTAAAGGTATGAAAAATAAAGTGCTAAACGTTAAATCAAAAACTATTACACCTAAAGGCAGACGTGCCACCTCTTATGACGTTGCGCGAGTCGCTGGGGTCTCCCAATCGGCAGTATCACGGTGTTTTAAGGCCGGAGGCAGCGTATCCACCAAAACGCGTGCGAAAGTTGAGAGTGCTGCTAATGCGCTGGGCTACCAGCCAAATGCCATTGCCCGAGGATTAATTTCCGGGCGTTCAAATATTGTAGGCGTACTAATTACTGAGTTAACCAATCTTAATTATCCACAAGTTCTTTCTGAGTTAAACCGCAAATTTTCTGAAAAAAATATTCATATTCTGTTGTTTACGCTTGACAAAGAGAGCGATGTTGACAAAGTTCTAGAGCAGGTCTGGCAATATCAAGTTGATGGAATTATTGCCGCCGCTCAATTCACTGAAATTCAGATAAGTGCTTGTGAAGACCGGGGTATTCCTTTAGTTTTCTATAATCGTCTCTATCCTCAAAATACGGTCTCATCTGTTTGTTGTGATCATTATGAGGGTGAGCGGGCGTTAGTTGAAGGACTGTTAAATAGCGGTTGCAAATCATTT
>JBLIML010000285.1:0-4824 GCA_047638675.1 Planctomycetota bacterium
GCTGCAACTGCACCCTGGCGATGAAATCCAACTGGTTAACCCTGAAGGCATGCAGCTCGGCGAGATCACCGCGTTTAATCAACAGGGAAAGAGTGACATGCAGTATCTAGGAGCCACGGCTAATGCCAAGGCAGAAGGTTTCAAGCATATACTCAGTGGAAAGGATGCCAGCGCGATCAAAATGGAACGTACGCTTAGATTTCGTAACATTTCGCTGAAAGATGCTGAGAGCACCGTTATTTTCAGCAAAGATTCACCCGCTGGAGATTCCGTCAAATTCATTGCTAATGAAGCTGTCACCTGCGTTGTTGCCGCACCGGGTGAGCCAATGATGGTCGATCAACATGACACCATCACCGACCTGACAGTTTTCATCTTTCGTCAGCCAAGCGCCGATGGCGAAAAACTCATTCAGTTGCCTGATCCCTTGGCCGACCCCCTACAGGATATGCGTATTGATTCAAGAACTGCCTTCGCCTATGAAGTCAAGGCCGGTCAATATATTCAGATCATCGATGTCGAAGGCCGTCAATGCTCAGACTTTCAATGCTTTGATATCTCCGCTCTGGAAAAGGGCCTCGAACGCTGCATCGATGTAACCAGCACACGTCATGTTGTCGGTCGGTCTTATCCAGCACCGGGATTATTAGGCAAATTTTACACTAGAGATTTCGAACCCATGGTCGAGCTGGTTCGGGATACCTGTGGACGACACGATAGCTTCGGTACCGCCTGTACTGCTAAATATTACGACGATCTTGGCTATCCGGGACACGTTAATTGTTCCGAAAACTTCAATCATGCACTTCAGCCCTATGGGGTTAGGCCACGGCCAGGCTGGATGGCGATCAACCTGTTTTTCAATACCAACATCGATGATACAAATCAGATGGATTTCGATGAACCCTGGTCTCGTCCAGGCGACTACGTGCTCATGCGCGCGCTAAAGGATATGATATGCGTATCTTCTGCCTGCCCATGCGACATTGACCCGGCGAACGGCTGGAACCCAACCGAGATACACATGCGAGTGTACTCTGGCAAGAATTCATTTAACAAAGCGGTAGCAAACAGAATGACAACTGATGCAGAAAAACAATTAACCAAAGAAACCGGGTTTCATTCTCAAACCCAAAAACACACCAGAAACTTCACTGAATACGAAGGCTACTGGCTAGCGAATAGTTACACCAAACACGGCGCAATTGGTGAATATTGGGCCTGTCGTGAAGGTGCCGCCATTATTGACTTATCGGCATTACGAAAATATGAAGTAACCGGCCCCGACGCAGAGCTACTGATGCAAACCTGCGTCACTCGAAATATTCGTAAGCTCGCAGTGGGCCAGGTTGTCTATACTGCAATGTGCTATGAAAATGGCGGCATGATTGATGACGGAACAGTATTCCGGCTCGGCCAAGATAACTTCCGTTGGATAGGCGGTAGTGATGAAAGCGGTATTTGGCTCCGAGAGCAAGCGGAAAAACTGGGATTACAGGTCTGGGTACGCAACTCAACCGATCAATTGCATAACCTTCAAATTCAGGGGCCAGATAGCCGCGAGATTTTGAAAGATGTGATCTGGACTCGCCCCGATCAGGCATCCGTCGAAGAACTCGAATGGTTCCGTTTCTCGATTGGAAGAATTGGCGGTGAGCTAGGCATTCCAGTTATCGTTTCCCGTACTGGTTATACAGGCGAACTCGGCTATGAAGTATTCTGTCACCCTAGGGATGGTGAAGCAGTTTGGAAAGCGATCTGGGAAGCCGGCAGCCCTTACAGCATGACACCACTTGGACTTGAAGCACTCGATATGTTGCGCGTAGAAGCAGGCCTTATTTTCGCCGGATACGAATTTAGCGATCAGACCGACCCATTCGAAGCAGGTATTCCTTTCACTGTCCCGCTTAAGTCAAAGGAAGATGATTTCATCGGCAAGGCTGCACTAGTTAAACGTAAGGAAAATCCACAGCGAGTTCTAGTCGGGTTAGAGATGGCTGGAGACGAGATGGCCACAACCGGCGATTGCGTTAATATAGGTCGCAATCAAATCGGTGAAATAACCAGTGCGGTTAGATCACCGATCTTGCGTAAAAACTTCGCTCTGTGCCGAATGGCTGTCGAGTATAAAGAAATTGGTACCTCAGTGGAAATTGGCAAGCTTGATGGCAAACAAAAACGTTTACCCGCAAAAGTCGTTCCTTTCCCATTCTATGACCCTACCAAATCCAGAGTTCGTGACCTCCCCATGCCCGAGTAAATTGCAAACTGGCCGATAAGTCTATATATAATAAAAACGGCGCTAATAAGCGCCGTTTTTCATTTTCAGATTGGTTTATTATCGAACAGCTTTAACGGACAATGACACAGTTCGCCTCAGCATTGTCGGCAATCTTGCGCGACACACTACCCATTATCAAACCCTTCATCTTACCCAGACCGCGAGTGCCAACCACGATCGTGTCGATATTCCTACGTTTGGCAAACCCAACAACACTGGAAGCTGGATCACCGCTGCCAATCGCAGTTTGGATTTTTAAAGCGCCTTCTTTCTTGGCGAGCTCTGAAGCTTCTGTCAATATCGTATTGGCAACCTGGCGCAGAATATCTTCACGCGTATGGTTAAACTGCTCCAATTCAGGCGCTTTTTTCAAAACTGCCGGTAACTGCATGTCTCTGATGACATGCAAAATCAACAATTCAGCATCGTGCTTTGACGCCAGATACGCAGCCATTACCACTGCTCGGTTGGCAGAGGATGACGCGTCAGCTGCGACTAGAATTTTTTTAATCATTTGGTGATAATTCTCCATAAAAATTTAATCCACTGCAAACTAGTATGGATATCTAACTGAAACATAGAGCAGCCCTGTATACAAAAAATGAAATTTAATATTTTCAGCCCAGAATTTGCGAGCGATTGTATTGGCATTTCCAAAAGATATCTATGTATTCATATCTAGGAAGAGCAGCGCTATCTAGGCCCTATAAAATAGCGGACATTTTTAGTCATTACGGCCAGACAAATGCGGGTAAAAAAGACGGTGGTGCCAATGAATTAGACATGTTTATGTCTTGCCAGTTATCTTCGTCAACCACGTGAATTTGTGGACCCACATGCTTAAAAAAGCTACGACCTTCCAGAATTCGAACCGCCTGATCAATCGAAATTCGGCCCTGCATAACGGGAGAATCATCGGGTGCGGCTAGAATACGGCCTCGCCTGATGCCTCTGTAAACGGCAGGTGTGAAATAGGTAGACACGACTTTGATCTTATCTTCAAGTTTACGGTTAAGTAAAGTGCTGATAGCCGCCTCAGCCATTAAAGCGTTACCGACAATATAATCAACATCAGGGTGACTTTCCAATACCTCCTGCACCAGCGTTCGTTGAATTTCTTTACCGGTATCGCCCCATTTTGTCACCACAATTTTCACAGCACTGCCAACCAAACCGAGCTTAAAGCCTACCTCAATAAACTCAACCCAACCTGCGCCAGGCGGCCCCGGAAACCAAGCTACCGTTACAGGGTCACTTCCCGATGGGTGCCTCATCGCTAAATACTCGCCTGCTTTACGCCCCATTGTTATCCATGAAACACCTGACTTAGCGGTAATCCCAATATTTTCAATATCATTAACCGTTGCTAAAACCGGCATGCTTTTGGCAATCTCTGTAATGGCTTCATTAAGCCCACGAAAAGACACTGGGCCGACAATCAAGGCATCAGCACCTTCCGCCGTACATTGCTCTATTTGTTGCCGCTGTCGCTCGACATTGAGATAACCGCCAGCTTCAACTAGTGTAAATGCCACACCAAGTCGTCTCGCTTCTTGCACCATTCCAAAATTAACGTTTAACCAGTAGGCATCTTTGAGATGAGGGTAAGCAATACACAAATGCCAAACTCGGCTGGCAGCTTTTGTCGGTTTATAATTAATAAAACGATTATCACTCGAATAATCGAAAGGAACCGACCAGGTTTGCAGTCGCCAGGTTTCTGCCTGCGCCGACCCAACAACCAGGATGATCAACAATAGGGCAACAGGGAGGCGAATAAAATCTGATCTCTTCAATGAATAAAACCACAGCGCACAGCAAAAAAACATTGTACCCTTGCAATTTTCAACTGCAAGGTGCAGCATTTTATTCATGCGTAAACTTGGAATTGCAGCAAAATTATATTTAGCCTTCGGCAGCATCTTTTTGCTGGCAATAGTCGCATCTTCCGTAGGGTGGAAAGGATTTCTACAGGTTGCTGAGTCGCAACACTCAGTCATCGATCAAGCGATTCCTGGTTTAAGACAGGCGCATCGATTATCCGCATTAAACGCCTCAATTGGTGCAGCAGCTCAACAACTATTGCGTGTTAATAATGAATTGGAACGAATAGAAATCAGTTCAGTGTTATTTTCTAAGGTTAACCTCGTCCATACCTTACTCGATGATTTCCAACAAAAGGGATTTTCGGCAGGGTCATTACAAGCCTTAAACGACACAGTCCTCAAAATAGAGCACAAGCTGCACCAGCAGGACGAACTAGTTCGTAAAAGAAATTATCAGCAGGCTCATTTCGATCAGCTCGCTTCCCAGCTTATTACCGCAACGGAAGAGTTGAATGAGTTGGCTGATTCGCTAGTCGCAAACGCGGCTGCGACGAGTACCGCGATTACCTCAAGCCTGTATGACTTAGTCAGAAAAAACGCCAGTAAAAAACAACTTTATAAAGTATTCGACCGCATCGTCGAAGTAGATTTGGATGCCATGGAACGGATGTACGAGCTTCGGTTACGCAGTTCTATTCTAACTGGCTTGTTTAATCA
>JBLIML010000286.1:0-4820 GCA_047638675.1 Planctomycetota bacterium
GTGCCTTTAATATCATTCAGTAAAGTGATTACTTTTTTTAGTGTGATTACAGCCTGGGCTGCCGCGGGTGCGTTTAGACCTTCATCATGCGTACTTTGTTGGCGTTGACGACGCATGGGATCAACTATCTTTTGAAAATGTTTCTCCATTTCATCCGGTGTTTTCAACGCATTCATTTGGTGCCGAAGCACTATTGCATAACTCAATATGCCCACACTCGGATGCACTTCTTCATCAAAGCTCTTTATGATCAGGTTCATCATCGCGCGTGCATAGGCTGTATTAGCTTTTAACGTGGGTTTGTCAAAAACATCTTCCAGATAATTTATAATGACTGTCGATTCACGTAATACTTTCCCGTCGTGAATTAAAGTGGGAACAACGGCTTTGGGGTTTAACTTCAGGTATTCAGGTTCGAATTGATCGCCTTTGCGTAAATTCAAATCTATTTGTTCCCAATTCAAGCCTTTTTCACTCATAACAAACCTGACCTTTTGTGAGCAGGTAGACTCGACACTATGGTATAGACGTAATTTCATATTATGGAATATATGGCTGTGGCTGACCCATGATAATCTAACAGTTGAGGCTGTTTTCAACAATAATTCTTAAAGATACTCACATTAGCTCTCACTATTCCCATCCAGGTTTACTTATCCATCGTCGCGTAAGCTTATAAATCAAATCTTTAGAAAACGAATTGCTTCTGTTATTAGAGATACGTCATAATGCGCCTCTTTTTTTTAAAGGACTAAGCAGATGTGGTTCAAAAATCTTCGCGTATATCGACTCACTCAAAAAATCGATCTGTCCACAGAAACACTGGAAGAAGCACTGCAAAAACAGGCTTTTACGCCCTGTAATTCTTTGGACTTCTCCCGATACGGATGGGTGCCGCCCCTGGGCAGACACAGTGAATTATTAACCCACAGCTGCAATGGGCAAATAATGATATGTGCGCGCAAACAGGAGAAGATCATACCCCCTGCTGCCATAAATGAAATCGTTGAAGAAAAAGCCGCTGAACTGGAATCTGAGCATAGTCGTGCAATATTTCGAAAAGAAAGACTCAATCTTAAAGATGACGCCCTGCACAGTATATTACCGCGTGCCCTTACCCGTTCCATCCTTACTTTTGCTTACTTTAATCCCAAACAAAAACTGCTAATCATCGATGCCGCCAGTGCCAACAAAGCTGAAGAATTCCTGGACCATCTGAGAGCGACTCTGGGTATATTGCCGGTACTACCTCTATCAAGCCTGGGAGATGTGGCTGAAGTCATGACTCGCTGGATTAAGCAAAGTACGGCCAAGGGCTTTGAACTCGACGATGAGTGCGAATTACGCAATCCGCTTGAAAGCAAGAATATTATTCGTTGCAAAAACCAGGAGCTGGAAAGTGATGAAATCATGAGTCACATTAAAGCCGGAAAACGGGTTATCCAACTCGCGTTAAACTGGAAGGAGGCTATTCGTTTTATTTTAACGGATGAGTTTGTCGTGAAACGCGTAAAATTTGAAGACATTGTTCAGCAACAGGCACAGGGAGACGCTGAAGACGCGGCTACACAATTTGATCAGGACTTTGCCATCATGACATTACAGGTAAATCAGTTTCTGGATGATCTGGTTGTCGCCTTTGGCGGCGTTGAGGCACATTAATTTTACCCGACCATGGAAATCAAAAAAAATCACGTTGTACAGTTTCACTATCAATTGAAAGAAGATGGAAAACTGCTTGAAGATTCTCGAAGTGGAGAGCCAATGGCCTATCTGCATGGCGCCAATAACCTGTTCGCCAAAATGGAAAATGAAATGCAAGGTAAGACAGCTGGTGACATCCTAGTGGTGACATTAGCGCCTGAAGATGCTTACGGTCTGCGGCTTGATAATTCGATACAACGCATATCCAGAAAACACATTGTCAGCAAGGGAAAGTTGAGCCCAGGCATGAATATCACTGTGAACACGGATCAGGGACATCGTCAGGTCGTAGTGAGCAAAGCCGGCAAGTTTGTAGTGGATGTTGACACCAACCATCCCATGGCCGGCAAGACACTGACTTTTGAAATAGAAATTATCGATGTTCGCGAGGCGAGTGCTGAAGAATTGACACATGGGCACGCTCATGGTGCCGGCGGGCATCACCACTAAGCCGGATTTTCACCTCAGGTATAGACCTTCTTTACTCTGCTAGCTCGCGGATACTTCCACCCTCGCATCATAGGCAGATTGACCTACGCTGAAAGGAAATAAATTAATTGCACTGTCAGGAAGACTTTCTGTGCCTGTAGTCAATGTATTCAAATCTGCCCATCCATCATGCATCCAAACCGTACCAGGACGCAATTCTTTACTAATATGCGCAAGCGCCTCACACTCACCACGCTCGTTGTGAATACGTATAGCATCCCCGTTTTTTAGTGAACGCGCATCTGCATCTTCTGCTGACAGCCATAAGGTAGGGCCTTTTTCTAATTTCGCCATTGAAGGTAGCGCCTTTCCATGATCATAAAAGGCGTGAAAATGCGTCAACATTCTTCCCGAGCGTAACTCCAGGGGAAAAGTGGATTCGGACTTTTCCATGTAAACAGGCAGTCCGGACAAGCCCGCATCTTCAGCAACTTGCGAGAAAAACTCAATTTTCCCTGAAGGCGTCGTAAATTTATGATCGATATGTGCTACGTGAGAAACCTGAAGAGGCGTCATCCCACCTTTTTCCCGGAGCGATGCAACAGTGGCGTGTCCGGTGCAAGGGTGATCAATGACCGCATCGATATGACCTTCATCATGGTCCCAGGGATAAAAATCCTTAACACCAAGCCCTTCAGCCAGCGCACGAATCACCTGGCTAAGAGAACGGGTCTCGCCAGCCGGTTCCAATGCCCGCTCCATCAGATATAAATTTGTTGCAGTGGCTTTACAACCGACGTCTTCCAACCAGGCCGTCGCTGGTAAAACGACATCGGCATAGCGATGCGCTGTTTCGTTCATAAATAAATCGTGGTGCACCACCAATTGTGTTTTCTCAAGGCCCCTGGCAACACGATTCGTATCCGCAAATGAGGACAAAAAATTCGTTCCCATCAGTAGCATTACCTGAATTTTTCCTTCCTCCATCGCGCTGATAATAGAAGACATCTGGTTCGGAATATAATCTCCGGGTGGCATTGCCTCCGCATTGACAATACTCTGCAGGCCGAAGCCATGGGATAGACCCGCATGTCTTGGCCCGAAACCGGTCCCCGGCCTACCCACCTTCCCTGTTAAACCCGGCAAGCACGATATCGCGCGACTTGCCTGCCAGCCATTTTGATCCTTGTACAAAGAACTTCCACCTATGACGATCATGGCACGTTCCGTATCAGCGTATTGTCGAGCGAGCCTGACAATGTCAGCTGCAGAAATACCGCAAATCGATTCTGCCCAATCAGGAGTTGATGTTTTTATGTGCTCTCGCAATTGTTCAAAACCAAGACTGTGTTCTTCGATAAAGTCCTTGTTATGTTTATCCTCGGAGACAATCACTTGCATCATTGCCAAAGCAAGGGCCGCATCTGTACCTGGATTCACAATAAAATACTCATGAGCCAGTTTGCAAGCCTCGCTGACCCGCACATCGATCACAACTACTCGGGCGCCCCGTGATTTCGCGGCAGTAATATAACGTGATGTGTTCGGTTGACTGGCAATGTTAGCGCCCCAGAGAATCACCAGATCGGCATTCTCACCCAAATCTTCCTTGCTATTGGTTTCCATTATCCCTGTTAGCCCTAAGCCAAATCCACCAAGCCCCCAGCAGATCATCGCTGGATCCCACAACTGCATGCCGTACATAGCAGCCAGTCGCAAAGCCAATTGAGCATGGGCAAAGGTGCCATAATCGTTAGCAATGGAACCGTGACCGGCCCAAAGTCCCACGGCATCATGCTTCACAGCCTTAATACCAGAGGTGATTTTAGCCAGGGCTTCATCCCAGCTCACTTCGCGCCAATCGCTTGAACCACGGGTTTCTCGAATCATAGGATGCAAGATACGCAATGGATTGTCGATAATTTCGTGGGCTGCCTGGCCGCGGACACATAGAAATCCCTGGCTATCCGGATTCTCTTTATCACCGTGAATTTCCAGTAGTTTATTATCTTCGACGGTGGCCAGCATTCCACAGAGTGTTGGGGCGCAATTCATCGGGCACATGGTGCGAACAGTATGTTTATCGGTAGTATTCATTTTTTCCAGACCGGGGATTAATTGTAATTTAGAACCTTACACCGGAGACAGCTGGGAGCGCAATAGTGTGTGAACCAGGATGTGAGCTAGCGCTAGACCTGTCGAAGAGTATTCTCTATGCTTCCGGCATGCTCAAAGAATCACAAACAAAACAAGCAAGAGGCGTGGCTATTCTAACAAAACTAATGGGGAATCCCTTCCTGCGCTTTTTTGTTGCGGGTCTGGTTGCTATCGTGGTCACTACTTGTCTACTTTTACTTATGCGCTTTCTGATCATGGGATATGACAAATCCGCGACAGAGGCGATGACACAATACTTTACCTTAAAAACGATTGTGTTGACCGATGGTGAAGAAGATAAGCGACTCCGCGTCGAACGACCTGGGGAACGCCCGGAGCTCCCCGGTTTAGATGAATTTGATTTCGTACAGAGTTCCTCTATTCTGGAAGATGAATCCTCGGTTGATGCTCCAGCCATATCATCACCACAGCAAGACATTGAAAAAGACTTCCAGCTACCACAACTAGAAACAGAAGTGATGAGCGTTCAAGAGAAGTTACAACAGATTAAACAGGAAATCCTTGCGGAT
>JBLIML010000287.1:0-4810 GCA_047638675.1 Planctomycetota bacterium
GGAAAACGAAATGCTTGAGTTCGCAATGGACTACGAAGAAAACGCCAGTCGCCTGAGTTGTCAAATCAAGATTAGCGATGAGCTTGATGGCATTGTTATTCGCACACCTGAATCACAGTACTAGTTTCATACTATACGATGAGATCCTGTATCAGGGTCTCATCGTTCCCAATTTTGTTTCCGTCCCCATCTGCATGCAACATTTAAGCTAAACGCCTCGTTTGTTCACACGACGCGATCATCTGGATTCTCTCGCCATTGGCCTGATGTTGTTGCTGTGTTTTCTTTGGGGCTTTCAGCAAATTACCATCAAGATTGCCAATGCTGGAATCTCCCCGATTTTACAGGCCGGCATACGTTCAATAATCGCAGCCATCGCCCTTGGGATCTGGATGCTGGTGCGCAAGGTTCGGCCTTTTCAAAATGACAAGACATGGGTTCCAGGGATAATTGCTGGACTACTGTTTGCGATTGAGTTTGTATTCATATACTGGGCCCTCGAATATACCGCAGTGTCACGCGCCATTATATTCATATATATCGCACCATTTGTTGTGGCTCTCGGTATCCATTGGTTTATCCCAAATGAAGAACTTAATAAATTCCAGGTATTGGGTATGCTTCTGGCCTTTACCGGTATCGTCATTGCTTTTGGAGAAGGTTTTACGGTGCTATCCGGCAATGAATGGATAGGCGATTTGATGTGCATACTATCGGCATTTTTTTGGGGCGCGACTACGGTGTTGGTCAGGGCCAGCAAATTATCGAACATTGAACCCAGTCGTACCCTGTTTTATCAGCTCAGTGTTTCTGCACTAATACTCCCACCGATATCACTGGCGATGGGTGAAACCGGCATTAGCTTTATTACACCGCCTATTATTGCCAGCCTGGCATTTCAAGGACTGATTGTCGCCTTCGCAAGTTATCTCACCTGGTTCTGGCTGATAGCGCACTACCCTGCGGCACGCTTGTCCGCCTATACATTTTACACGCCGCTGTTCGGTGTATTATGCGGCGTCGTATTTCTGTCCGAGCCCTTCACTCCGGGTGTTATTATTGCGCTGATTATGGTGACAAGCGGGATATACCTGGTCAACCTCAAACACGCCAGGCAATAGTTTTATCTACAGAACGGCTTTCAATTTCTGTATGTCAGCATAACGACTGGGTATATCTGTCCTGTCTTCTGCCATTCTCAGATCACGCAGTTTACCGAGCGAGCGTAATAACACAGGTAAAGGTGGACCACTTGCGGTGAGGTCACCCATCTTTTCCTCAGGCAGATTCACGGCCGGTTTTTCAATATATTTAAGCACTAATTGATCATGATGAAATGCATAGGCCTGCCCATGAATTTCACAAACCTCCAAAAAAATTCTCAGGTTCTTCTGATATTGAATTAAAGATTTACTGTTTTCTATTTCATCAAGAAACTGATCCATAAAACTCGTTTGCGCAATCGAACTCTGCAAACGCAACTGTTCCGGCTGAGGCATATAGGCTTCTTTATCAATGACAATATCCAGATAGAAGGGATCGTCACGGGAACACAGGCCCAGTAACAAATCAATTTCATTTACCGCAGCAAAATCACCGGCATTAGCACCTCGATAGTCCCGTCTACCTACACGATAAGATTTGTAATACGGACGGACGTTGTAAAAGAAATGCCTTACATCAAGTTTCTCAGAAAGAGTTTCATTGAACTTCAGTACTTCCTCCAGAGCAGTTTTCGCATCGTTAAATAAATAGGCCGTGAGGTTATGGGTAATGCCAAAACGCATTGCACGCTCCAGTGCATCAGCTGCTTTTTTATAGGCCAGCGTTCCTAAAGTGTTGTAATCGAGAAATATCACTTCGTCTTCCAGCGTCGTGAATGTACGCGAAGCACCGTTCTTTGCGCGATTATATATACCGAGATGCGTAGCCATAAATCGTGGTGCGCAACCAAGGGCAGAACCCAACTGAAAAGAAATGGTAGAGGCTTCACCGAGTGGTGAATAACCGTTTTCTAATGGTTTATCGCATTCATGACGACGGCAGGCCGCCATATACATGCCAACACTTCCCAGAAGGTAAAAACGACCTTCGTAAGTTGAAGGAATATCGTCTGAATTATTGAGGATATCGGTAATTAAAGCCTTACCTTCTTCAATCAAAGATTGTTTTATTGGCTTTGTGACTTCGTCGTCACTAACCAGTGTATCCAGAGAAAGATAATGTTCTTCCAGCTCTGTATTGATCTCTAAAAAACGTGAGCGTATCCAATCATCAAGTACTTTTACTGACGATGACATGTTAAATCTCCAGGTAGCAGGGTGTTGAAAAAAGTATTGCCATTTTCTGTTAGCTTACCTTTTTTTTTGATTTAGATGGAAACTTTCTGACCTTCCTTTATAGAAGCATAACAAGGATTCCCACCGGCATAATAGGATAATTCTGCAGGGTAATTAATGTCCCAGATAGCGAAATCAGCCTTTTTACCGAAGGCTAACATTCCGATATCCTTTTGTAATCCCAATGCTTTAGCAGCCGCTGTAGTGACTCCATGCAAGGCCTCCTCAGGTGTAAGCTTAAATAATGTACATGCCATATTCAGCATCAACTGAAGCGACAACACGGGAGATGAACCCGGATTACTGTCCGATGCGATTGCAATGGGTACATTGTATTTTCTAAACAATTCTACGGGGGGCAATTGAGTTTCCCGCAAGGTATAAAAAGCGCCAGGCAATAGCACTGCCGTTGTCTTGCTGTTTGCCATCGCTTTTACGCCATACTCAGAAGTGTACTCGAGATGGTCGGCTGACAAGGCGCCATATTTGGCTGCCAGGGCCGCGCCGCCGCTGTCAGACAATTGATCGGCATGTAGTTTGATCTTCAAACCAAGGGCCTTCGCCGAATCGAAGACGCGTGCCGTTTGTTCTGGCGTAAAGGCAATAGATTCACAGAATACATCAACGGCACTTGCCAATTTTTCCTCCGCAACCATGAGTAGCATCTCGTTACAAACAATATCAATATAACTATCCGCCTTATCTTCGAATTCCGGAGGGATGGCGTGGGCACCAAGAAAAGTGGCTTCGAGAGTTATTGGTGATTGGTCAGCTAATGCTCTGATAGCGCGTAAGAGTTTAAATTCATTCGTGCTATCCAGTCCATAGCCGGACTTTATTTCTATTGTCGTCACACCTTCGCGAATAAAGTGCTCGAGTCGTTTTCCTGCCGTGCTGACTAATTCCTCTTCACTTGCTTCACGGGTTTGTCTGACGGTCGAAATTATTCCGCCACCCCGTCTCGCTATTTCTTCATAGTCAACGCCCTGCAGTCGCATTTCAAATTCTGAGACACGATCGCCACCGTAAACCAGGTGGGTATGACAATCTATTAAACCAGGTGTCATGAATCGTCCACCGTATTCAACGATTTCTGAATATTTTTCCTCAGGAATGTCACTCTGTTTACCCAACCAGACGATCCGTCCATCTTGCGCTGTTATCGCGCCATCTTTGATCAAACCATAGGGCTCGCCGTTGTCGCTTAAGGTGATGAGATGGACATCAGTCCACAGTGTTAATCCGCCGCTCATTGTTTGTCATTTTCCTCTCTACCTGGATTCAGCTTATCAGCTTTCAATTGTCTATACATCCCTATAATATCCATGGATTAGTTAACAGACTCAAACATATGCATCGCTAAAAAATTGTCAATTCTTCAATCCACTATGAAAGAATACATCCTCGAAAATGCCTACCTCGCCGATGGCTGGGCAACTGATGTGCATATTACAATTTCCGATCTTGGTGATATATCAAAGATTAATCCTGGTAGTACAAAAAAAAATGTACCTGTCCTTAGTGGGTTTGCTATTCCGGGAATACCGAATACCCATAGTCATGCCTTCCAACGTGCCTTATCTGGAATGGCTGAATTCAGTAGTAGTCAGCAAGATAACTTCTGGGGTTGGAGAGAGATGATGTATTCACTTTCCAGTCAAATCAGCCCGGAAGCTTTGTATCGAATAGCGGCACAGCTGTATATGGAGATGCTAAAAGCCGGCTACACCACCGTTGCTGAATTTCACTATTTACACCATCAAGCGGATGGATCTCACTACGATATGCGGTCCGAGATGGCATTAGCCATACTTCAGGCGGCCAGGGACACGGGTATCGGACTAACACTGCTGCCGACCTTATATATGTCGTCCGCATTCGGAAATCAGCCTGCACTGCCACAACAATTGCGTTTCTATCACTCGACTGAGGACTATTGTCATTTAATAGACAGTCTAAGATTTGAGTTTTCGCATGATCATCAAACTCGACTTGGCAGTGCCTTTCATAGCTTGCGCGCTGTATCAACTGAAGCTATGAATGAAGTACTTGCGTATTTGCAAAGCGATAACGAGGCACCGATACATATTCATATAGCCGAACAGCAAAAAGAAGTTGAAGACTGTCTTGCCTGGTCAACTAAAAGACCCGTGGAATGGTTATTGGAGCATCATGATATGGATTCCCGCTGGTGTCTTGTGCATGCAACCCACATGAATACATCTGAATGCACTTCCCTGGCGAATTCGAAGGCGATTGTCAGTTTGTGCCCGACGACTGAAGCGAATTTGGGTGATGGAATTTTTCCCTTGGGTGAATACCTGGATTACGGCGGTCAGATTGCCATCGGCTCCGATAGCAATAGTTCGGTTAGCCCAGTTGAAGAACTTCGTTGGCTGGAATACGTGCAGAGACTCAGCACGCGCAAACGCAATGTGCTTAGCGACGAAACTGAAGCGTCTTGCGGTGCG
>JBLIML010000288.1:0-4800 GCA_047638675.1 Planctomycetota bacterium
ACTCTGGGGTCTCTTCTTTCTAATCACTTTTATCAATAACGGAGGTCTATCGTGGGGTGGGTGGGATGACTTTTTCATTATTTTAGGTGGTTTTGTTTTTATTTGGGCAGTCCCCTTTGTCGTTTCCTGGTCGATTAAACTCTACAAATGGCTTATCGAGGGCTTCACTGAGAAACCAGAAGATGAATAACAATACTTACTTTGTGTCGGCATTTCGGAGAAAGACTTTATGACAACCATTCAATACATAAAATTAAATCGCATTTACCATATCAAAGTATTTACCTTATAAGGGTATACATGACGTCATCAGAAAAGATATAGATAAGCTGGTTAGTGAAGTCCTGACTATCGAGGTTGAGGAAAATCGAGAGACAGGAACAATTCAAGATCTTTTACGAATAGAAAGGGACAGACCACGTTTTTCATTGATGCCTCTGGAAAGTTACAATGTCCGCTCTGGGTCGGAAGCGGAAATAAACGCCCTTATCGCCTGAATGACTGCTTACGGGCGGTAAGCAGACGGTCATGGTCAATCAGAAGTGGTTTGTATATTAGTAATTATTCTTTTTCATGGGCATTTTTGATACAGTCGCTATCATTCCTCACGTCGTAACGAATAAAACCACAGTTGTAGCAACACAACCTCCATTGACCGTCACCATGATGATAACCTGATTTAATTGGCTCCTCACTTTGTCCAAATGGGTTGTTGCATTCAGGACATTGTTTTGGATGTTCACCATGAATGGTCATTAACTTGGTTGACATCATTTCACCATTAATTTGTCGAGAGGATACTATTACTGCCTAGAACGATATTAACACGGATCAACTTCTACTACCGAGTGTGGCTAATAACTAAACTAATATGGACTGGGAAAAAGTCAGGATTCCTAGTTTACGAATGACCGCTCTGGGTCGGAAGGCGAAGTACCCTCCCGACTAGGCTGAATGTCTGCTTCCGGGAGTAAAGCAGCCTGTCAGTGACCACTGTTTATTCCTTGAAGAATTGCTCCTGTGTGCCAGAAGCAGACAAATAGATCCTCTGCAAATAGTCTGTCTTTCCCCTATTGACTTATTGCATGTTGATGGTGTTTGCGCACCAGCTGGTCATTTTCGTTGGCTTAATGGCGATTAAGGTTTCCGGCTTTCGTAGTACAGGCACATCCTGATATTGCGGATACTTGTTGCGTAATGCCTGAACAGCATCTGCAACATGTGGGTCTGTTTCAGACTCTGCAACTACAATGTTTGCGATCCCTTCAACCCTTATCCACCATAACCTGGACCAATCCTGCTCGTAGGAATCGATTAAGAGACTTACATTTGGATTTATACGCAGGTTTCTGACACGGGCAAGCTCACGACCCTGTTTTGGTTTTCCGTCTACGGGAGACCAGAGCATGTCCTCGTATCGGACAAATACTATCGGGACCTGATGAATATTTTGGCCAGCATCCAGGGTTGCGAATCTGGCAACCGGATGATGATCGATAAGGGCTTCAATAGTGGCCTTGGGGATCTTTGTAGTCATGATAAATAAGAGGGGGTGATTTTCAATATAGATCGGTAGTAGACGCTAATGAGTCTGTATTTTTATTATAGATACTATAAGTGACCGGGGATATACGGAAGTCTGCTTTGGGTCGGATGCAGAAGTACGCACCAGAGCTGACTGAATGTCTCCTCTCAGGAGTAAAGCAATCTATTGGTGACTACAGTTTGTTCTCAGGCAAAAGACTCATGTGTGCCAAGAGCGGACCTAAAGTTTGAAGTAATTGGCGCCGCTTTTCGTCGTCGCTATTGAGCGGCTAGTTATAAAGCGATTTTCCCATACACAATGTCCCAACATTCAGATGGATTTGTTTGCAATAGGAAATGTGTACCTTCAATTTCTTGAATATCCAATTTATTGCAACATTGTTTAAAAGTATCTAAAACTCTTCTGGAAACCAAGTTGTCACTTAGAGCACCTATATAGGTACATGGTATTTCTATACTGTTTCGTGGGGGCTCCAGCAATGATATTTGTCTCAATCTGGATTTCAATATCTTAAAATCAACTCGATCCATAGCTCTATAGAATAAGTCTAGTAAGTGTTTTGAAGAATATCTCCCAAAAAGGAATTTTCCGACTATCGATTTCGGTAGAAATCGACTTTTCACGAGTGAAATCGGAAAAAAACTAGCGTAATTGCTCAAAAGAGAAGGAGTGCTTAGAAAAATAGCAGTAAAGAAAATCTGATTTATTTTCAGATCCTTGTTCTTCGCTAGTTCATAGGCTAATCGACCAGAATACGATTCCGCTAGAATAATAAGTTCGTCATCTTTTAGTCTTTCAGCTAATGACATGGCTAGATCTTTAAAAGTGGCACTTTCAACAGGAGGCAATTCAATTATTTCAGTGGTGATTTTTCCATCTGAATATTTGAGGAATGGCTCAAAAAGAACGCCGGTTCCATCTAACCCTGACAGCAATACTAATTTCAATAGAGTTGTTTGCTCGCTTTATAACGTTTCAGCTCACAGCTCGCGCGATTGTTTCGCGGTCCTTGTGGAGCTGCTTGTTGTTAGGAGACGGGTTTATGACAGACGCATTCAATGTTGTGGCCATCTGGATCGCGCACAAATGCTGCATAGTAGTTTTCATGATAGTGAGGTCTGAGTCCGGGTGGGCCGTTGTCATTTGCGCCAGCTGACAATGCAATCTCGTAAAACCGGTCGACTTCTGATCGACTATCTACACGGAAAGCTACATGGGTGGTTTGAATTGCTTCAAGTTCTCGGACTATTGCGAAGATGGCGTAGTCTGACGTTCCGAAACCTACTGCAAGGTCCCCGAAATCTCGTACGAATGAAAAGCCGAACGGGATTAGAACGGCTTCGTAGAATTCACGGCTGACGTTGACGTCATTCACATATACGTTGAGGTGATCTAGTTTCATGGAATAGGCGCCTAACTGATAAGCATTTATCCGCAGTGCGCAGCATGATGGATGAATGTCAATTGGGCTATGCCGCGTCCACCAGATTGGCACTATATTAAGGGATTGTATTTGCCGAAAAGGGTTGTGTCGATGGGTGGGTAATCAAATTACCTGGAGGTGTAGGTCAATCACGGCTAAGTTGTCTCGCATAATATGGATTATTGCAATCCGTCATGGTCATAAGGGCTAGTAAAACCGACCTTTTCTAAACGTTAGCTGAGCAAGTGTAGCGCATTTTGAATTGACCCCACTGGCGGCTTACAAATACCTATTCATTAATAAACACGCCCTCATTGGCTATGGCAGTGAGTGGCACAGCCTCGACTTGATCAGACAGGCGAAAACGCTTACTCCCTGGATAAACAATGGCAATTGAGTCCAACTTGAGATCCGCTAATGCAGAACGAATAGATGGAGTGATCTTTGGGGTGTCACTGCGTTTGCATTCTACGCCGAACATTTTACCTTTTTTATGCAGTAGCAAATCGATTTCAGCGCCTTGATGCGTTGCCCAGAAATGTACTTTCTCAGCTTGTTCGGCAGCCAATACTTCCTCGATCGCATAACCTTCCCAGGACGCACCTATTTTAGGATGCGTCAACAGATCAACTTCATCGTTTATCCCCAGCAACTGGTGCAAAAGACCGGAATCGCGCACATAAACCTTGGGAGATTTGACCTGGCGTTTGCCGATATTGGCATGCCAGGGTTGTCATTGCCGCAGCATAAAGGCATCACTTAAGAGATCCAGGTAGCGTCGTACGGTTGATTCTCCGAGGCTCATGGCGCGAGCAAATTCGGCACCGTTCCAGGTTTGCCCGTGATAATGAGCCAGCATGGTCCAGAAATGCCACAGTGCATTTGCTGCTACCCTCACTCCCCATTGTGGGAAGTCTCTCTCCAATAGAGTCTGGATGAAAGTTTTACGCCACTTCAGACTGTCAGCATCACTATCGGCAAGATAGGCTCGCGGAAACGAACCGCGCAACCAGTGCCGAGCTTGCGCATCTATCCCCAGTTCCAGCAAATCGAAACCTCGCAAGTAAAGCGTCTCACTGCGACCAGCCAGGCTTTCCGAGGACTGTCGCAAGAGATCCCCAGAAGCACTGCTCAGGATCAAAAACTGTCTCTTAAAATTGCTGAGATCCACCAATACGCGCAATATCGAAAACAGGTCAGGGCGTAACTGAATTTCATCGATTACGATTAAACCATGCAAGGCGCCAAGTGCAGTTATCGGTTCATCCAGCCGGGCCAGGCTGAGGGGATCTTCCAGATCGAAATAATTGGCTGAATTCTCTGGCACAAACTGTCGAGCCAGGGTGGTTTTTCCGCACTGCCGGGGGCCAGCCAGAATGCCCACTCTTGAGCGGGAAAGAATCCCTTTGATTTGCTCATACCATTTTTTGCGTTCAATCATCTCGGCAATTCACCATGAATAACCACCACCATATAGTGGATATTCATGGTAAGTGCTTAAAATGGAGAAAATTTCTATGAAAACCTCGATTATGGTAGCTATCTCTACAGGTCGAATTGCCACTGACAAATTAACTCTCGAAAATGGAGGATATCGGTATGAATATATACAAACGTCAGCGGTTTCCAGCCGATATCATTAATAATTTGGGGCAGATGGATGCCTTTGGACATTGGACAATAGTTTTTGCTTCATCCCTGACAACAAATTTCTACTGAGCCAAAGGAGTTAATTTGTCAGTACCACATTTAAGCTTCAACTACTCTTTTCTTTAATGAGCTTTCGAATTTGTGGTATGACGATAAGTTTGAGCATCAGTCGTTTTAACCA
>JBLIML010000289.1:0-4778 GCA_047638675.1 Planctomycetota bacterium
GGGGATCCCTACCTTCGTTAAGAATGTCTTCACTATCATGGGAACAGTAAGAACAAGACAGTGACAGGCATTACCACGCAGAGCGTGGGAACGAGTGCTTGCTACTCTTCCTTATCAAGACCCTGTTGCCAAACGTCAGTACAATATAAATCCGCCTTTGAGACCAGGGCTTTCGACTTACACATTTCCCTGAAATCCGATTTACAATCACGATAAGCTTTTTTCCAGCCCAGCTTGTACTGTTCATCTTCGCCTATGCGTTTCACATCTCTTTTAAAACTATGCACCAATGAACCTCCCGCCAGAAAACCACTATGGCAGCCAGCTTTGTAGCCATCCTGATAGGCAAGTGATTCGCCTTTAACCCTGTTCATATCTGGACTTAGAATCGGGCTGGAACAACCAGACAATAATTGCATTACGATAAAAATGATAAACAATCTCAACATTTTGAACTATCTCAACTCTTCTGTTTGTCGTCATACTGGCCATTGCCAGCACCCAGTGTATTAAGCCCGCCGAGCAGGCAGTACATTAAAAAATCTCAGCTTTAATCTATGCTCAACCGCCGCTCGGCAGATGCTTTCATTTCCTCTATCAATGCGCGGTAAAATTCGCCGCCAATAGAAATCGCAAAATTCTTATGTTGTCGCCTATCAAATGCGAGACCAGACTTCCCATAGACTCCGGCATCGAAATAATCCTTGTTTGTTAGACCGCTGATATTGATCGCCAACAAGGCAAGTTTATCATCGTCCTGGCAAAAAAGCGGTGAACCTGAAGAGCCCTCTTTACTATCACAATCATGCACGATAACACGCCTGTCGACAGTCTGTTTTACCCTACAGCTTCTATCGACAAGTTTCGTGTCTGGCCGGTCAAAATGGAATCCGGGCATTAGCAACTCACTTCTACAACCCAGCCCGTCGTGCATGATGCTAATAATTTCGCAATTCATCAGCGTGGGTGAGCTTATTCGGAAAATAGACCAATCATGCTCGTCCTTCCCAACATTATCGGCATGCTCGTATCCCGACGCTACCAGGCGCATATTTTGCCAATCACCCCCGGCACTCGGATCGACATTAAAACGAAACTTGCCTCGTCCACGTATTTTGCCCTTTTGCCAACCCTTCCTCTCCATACTTTCCCAATAAATCGCGGCATGCCCTGCAGAAATAACCACATCGCAATTCTCTCCGGTCAGCAGGCCACTGACAAATTCCTCATCTTCAATACGAATCATCCCGGTCTGTTGAATCGCATTCATTTCTACCTGCCCATCAGTCACTTCGACACGATCATCTGGCCCCATGACGTAGGCCATCGATGTCGGCAATCCAACAGATATGGCTAATATTAAAAAGACATGTCTAATTTTCTTATTCATACCTGTAAGAGTGCCACCTGGTCATAATGTTTAATCTGACGCGGGTAATGATTAGCCAGCGGACAGGACGAGCATAGACGTACCGCACAACGCGTTTCCGCTTTATTAACATAGAGTTAGCGCAATATTATTATTGATTGTTGGGAACATTTCTGAAGAATTAAGCCCTTCATAGCTTCAAGCTCTCATATATCCCCCAAAGTTTCCCTGAAAAGCAGCTTAATGTCTGGAATTTTATGAGTTTTTCTGTAAGCTTTGCGCCCTTCGATGCGTAGAGCACAGATTATGAGTGAACGACAGCCGCTAGTCGCGGCGAACTGGAAAATGAACGGCTCGCTGGCAAGCATGAAACCGCTGGTGGATGCTATTAAAACCGGGCTTGAGGGTAGCGAGGTTGATGTGGCTATTTGCGCACCTTACGTTTATCTACCCGAACTCAGCCAACGCTTGAAAGGTTCGGGCATCTCCACGGGGGCACAAAATGTGTCTAAGCACGAGGCGGGTGCCTATACCGGGGAAATATCCACCAGTATGCTCAACGAATTCGACGTTCATTATATTATTGTCGGTCATTCCGAACGTAGAAGTTTATATGCTGAATCAGATGAGCTTGTCGCCGAGAAATTTGCCCAGGTGCAATCAGCAGCAATGGTGCCGATATTATGTTTAGGCGAACAATTGGCGGAACGGGAAGCCGGGATTACCGAAGAAGTTGTGGCGAGACAACTGGATGCGGTAATCAGTAAAGTAGGAATTGCCGCTTTTGCCCAGGCGGTGATCGCCTACGAGCCAGTCTGGGCCATCGGCACAGGCAAGACAGCGAGCAAAGAGCAAGCTCAGGAAGTGCATGCATTTATTCGTCAGCGCCTGGCGCTACAAGATAGTACAATAGCCGAATCAATACGCTTGTTATACGGCGGCAGCGTCAAAGCCGACAATGCAAACGATTTATTTTCAATGACAGATGTGGATGGAGGTCTAATCGGCGGTGCATCATTAATCGCTGAAGATTTCCTGGCCATCTGTCAAGCAACGAGGTAAGCAAAGTGGAATCACTACAAACTATTTTATTAGTCGCACAAGTGCTCATTGCGATGAGCCTGATCGGTCTGATCCTGATACAACACGGCAAGGGCGCAGATGCCGGTGCCGCTTTTGGCAGTGGTGCCTCTTCAACCGTATTTGGCTCACAAGGCTCCAGTAACTTTCTGACAAAGACGACTGCGATATTGGCCTTTCTATTCCTCACCAATAGCCTGAGCCTCGCCTATATTGCCAGCAAAAGAATGAGCGTCCAGGAAAGTCTGATGCTAGGCACCGAGCAAGTGATACAGAAAGACCAAACGGAAATGCAAATACCAACTTCGGAAATCGATCTTTCAGAAATGATCAGCGAAGACGATATTCCGATGGTGCCGGATTCCACGGAAGAGATCCCGACAATAACGGAATCCGGCATACCCGCACTTCCAACAGAATAAAAGCAGAACAAAAGCCGATGTGGTGGAATTGGTAGACACGCTATCTTGAGGGGGTAGTGCCTTAACGGCGTGCCGGTTCGACTCCGGCCATCGGCACCAGTTCAGTAGTCCAGAGATGTCCAACAGCGTCCAGTCTAGCAAGGAGTCGAATACTTAGCTCAATCCCTTAATTTTATTCGATTCTTGTCGTTTAGATGGCAAACATGCCTCCATTTATGCCCCCAAATGTAATTTTGTCAGACTGAAATTGACCGCTCCTGGCACCCAAGAGCCATTCCTCAAGGAATAAACTGAAGGCACTGACGGGCTGCTGTACCCCCGTAAGCCGACGTTCAATCAGCTCTGGTGCGTACTTCCGCAAACGAAAGCAGACGATCAGCCTATTCAGATATCAACTTCCGCCTTCAACTTAAACTCGCGGGAAAATCTTCCTCTTGTTATTTGCAGCATCCAGTTACACCATACTACCTAAATAACCTGTAAGTGAAACCTGGGGCAGGCCACTTACGGCCAGAATTGTCTGAACCAATGAAAGATGGAGGGGGTAGCTAATGAATAAATCGAAACTGAATCTAGCAAATCACTATTTGCTATTGATGGGATTACTAGTAACAGTCTATGGGTGTGTAGGTAATGACGGTGTAATAGCAACCGAAGACAATCCAAATCAAATTATTGATGGAAATATTGATAACAACACAAATGGCGGTGTGTGGTAGCAACCGATGATAAACCATATCAGATTATCGATGGCAAAATTGATAGCAACACATTTGAAGGCTGGAGGACTTATAATGGCGGTGGTTGTGGGCAATGTCATGGTCGTGGCGGTTCTGGAAAATCTGGAAAGAATCTGGCAGAAAGTCTAGTGATCAAAAATAATGACAAGGAATTGTTCAAAAATTACGTAACGAATGGTGTTCCAAACACTCGCATGAAACCAAACAGAAATGACGGAAGGGTGATGGAAAACCTGGATAATCTCTGGAGTTACTTGAAGGCAAGGGCTGATGGTGTATTAGGTCCTGAAAATTTAATCAAGAATCCGTTAGGTAAATAAAGAATAGATTCTCATCGATCTTAAAAACAAGATTGTGAAGAAAGTGCTCGCCGGAATATAAACAGGAAGCGAGTCAATTTTAGATGCATATCATGGGCAAGTTCAAAAGCTGATAACAATTTTTGAAACATAAAATAACTACGTGCTTTTTGTGCTGTAGTCAGTTCGGGAGCGTTCTGCGACGTCTTTAGTACTATTTCAGCCTTTTCTTCACTCTTACCCAGATTAGCTGTCGCATCCCGCAAAGTGTTAATCATATTTTTGACGCTGCCTTGTTTCATTGCCCGTATATTTTGTTTTAGTTGGAGCGCTACATAGAGAAGTGAGACTACGACGGCGATACCCGTAATTATTTGCGAGATAAAATAAATCTGCTCAAGTGTCAGTGTTTCCATGATGCATTCCCCTTTTTGTTGTTGATTAGGGAAGAATAGCCTAAATCAGGTGTGCTGACCGTCTCCTTCTGGCATACAGGTGGCATTAGCCAAGGAATGAACTGAGGTCCCTGACGGTCTGCTTTACCATCGGCAGAAAGATTTAACGCGTGTGTTGCATTGACCAGTTGAAATCACAACCCAAACCGGATATTGGTTTCACTCCCTCCGAGAAATTAAGTACTCTGACTCCTTGATTATTTAAGTTATCTACATTAGTGCACTCTTTAACAATTCATTATCATCCATCTGTTTATTCATTATTTCCAGTGCATATTGGTATCCGACTTCTTCAATTTCATGAGATGATCCGAAATCTAAAAGCTGAAATTTCTCTATCGGCGGACTCATATAGATATCGGCCATCGCTTTTGAAACATTGATTGCCTGGATGCTGGACAACATGCCAGAAC
>JBLIML010000290.1:0-4744 GCA_047638675.1 Planctomycetota bacterium
GCCTGGTAAAATCAGAAGCCGGGGAGGACTTGTTGCAGGTTGAGCTAAAATTAAATCCCTTATTGTTCACCGGACCGTTAAATATCATTAGAGTATACCAACGACGCGAGGAGAAATGATCCCCGAATTGACTCAATCTCAATAGTCGTAACCTTTGCTTTTCCGCGCCATGCCATCGTGAAGATCTAGCATACGTTCACGCCATTCATACAGGACATCATCCGCTTTTATGATGGGCCACGGACTTACTGCACGCGCCCACATAAATGTTGAGAAGGCGATGTAATCAGCAAATAAAGGGCTATCGCCACCGAGATAGTTTTTTTGACGTAGCTCCTCACGCAAAGGCTCAAGAGTAAGACGCCATTCCACAAACTTGTCCTCACTACGCTCCGCTTTTAACTCTTCACGGGATTTTCCAAGCCAGGCCAGCCGCGACGCGGTGTAATATTCCAAATCCTCAGGATGCACGACGTCAAAATTGTCAGGCACCATCAGGGGAAAGAGCTGCATCGTAACCAGCTCGTCGAACCAGTGATTAAACACCCGTGTCATTGTGCGAGTAGTTGAGTTGCCAAAGAGGCTGTCCGACCCAGGATAATTGTCTTCCAGGTAACAGGCGATTGTCCATGAATCAAATATCGTTTGCTCGCCATCGACAAGCACTGGCAGTTGTTCTTGACCAGAAAAAGCGAGGCGATGTTTCTCAGTGAATTTTATTGGGACGGTTTCAAAATCTATGCCTTTATGCGCCAATGCCATTTTAGCTCGCCAGCAAAACGGACTTGAACGTCTGTCCTCGAGCCCGACAAGATCATAAAGTTTAGCTTTGGCAATCATGGTAAGTGACCCTCTTTCGGTGTCGTGTTTTTTTCAATCATACTGTGCATTAACCAGAGTTCTCTCGCCATGTTTCGTGCTTTGCTCAATTGATCATCATCGAGTTGTATCCTAATCGCGTCACGCGGGCTTAGTGCCTGCTCATAGCCTCCCGCGACGGCAACACCGAACCAGGCATATGCCTTAAGTTGATTTTTTTCAACGCCGACTCCATTCAAATACATTGATCCGATTTTATATTGTGCCAGTAGAATTCCTTGCTCTGCGGCTTTTTCATACCAATTGAAAACTTCTTTTTCGTCCCTACGTATACCGATGCCATTCTCGTACATATACGCCAAATTAAATTGAGCTTGCGATAAGCCCTGCTCCGCGGCCAGACGATACCATTTCAATGCGCTAGAAAGGACGGGAGCCGTTCCAAGACCTTCTGCATAAATAAACCCCATGCTGTGTTGAGCTTCAGGCACGCCATGAAGTGCGGCTTTGCGATACCATTTGAGTGCCTTGGCGTAGTTTTTCTCCACACCAATGCCGTTCAAGTACATAAATCCAAGATTGTTTTGTGCTTTCGCATCATCAGCATTAGAGAGGATAGTGAGTTGTTTTAATGCATCTTCATAATCCCCGGCCTGATAGGCTCGATGGGCCGTTTCAAAGTCAGCCTTCTCGCAAGCGGTCAATGACATGACCAGGACAATTATAAATATTCTTCGCATTTCGCTTAGTAGTCACCTCTCTGTCTGAGGATTGTTGAGTACACAACTAATCTATCTATAAGCATACTAGCTTGCTTGTAGACTCTTATTAAGTATTTTTAGTTTAATTAAATTTGGTCTATGCTCAATTTAGATAGGCTTCTAATCCAATACGCGGAGGAAAAATGAGTTTCATTCAACGTATCTCAAAAGAACAAGGCTCAATCGGCGCTATTTTGAAACCTTATCCCGAAATTGCGACGCCGGTTAGCATGATGACGGAATATGTCATGCGGTCAGAAGACGTCCAGTTCACACGCGCCGAGCGCGAAATAATGGCGACATTTGTCTCTGATTTGAACGCCTGTACCTACGCTGCCCGCACCCATCAAGCTGCGGCCGAAGCTTTGGGCGTCGATGATGCGCTTTTTAATGCCTTGTTGGATGATATTGATGCCTCAGATGTCAACGAAAAGCTAAAGCCTGTGCTGAAATATGTTAAGAAATTAACCTTAACGCCAACTCATATGACGCAATCTGACGCCGATGCTGTATTTGAGGCTGGCTGGGATGAAAAATCATTCCACTTTGCCATCATGATTTGTGGCATGTTTAGTCTTTATAACCGCTTACTTGAGGGTTATGGTATAAAAAACACACATGAGTTTTGGGAAAAAGCCGGTCGAAGCCTGGCCGAATCAGGCTATATGCAAGTTGCAGAACTGGCCGAGAAATCGAAATAAGGAGAGCTTTAGCGGCAGATGGAATCAAAGCGACATAGTGCATTGTCATCTTCGTCACAAACCACTTGGCCACCTTCACTAATAAACCAATTGTCGGAAGTCGCCTGAATAGGGCATTTACTCTTTTTCGAAGCACCATCAAGACGAATGTATTCCTGCGCTCCCTCATACTTGCAGGCGACAAACTCGCCATAATTTTCGATGGTAACCGCGTATAAATTCTTCACTGCCAACAATCCGTCTAACGAGACCTCTTCGTTAACACTCCACTCATAATCCGCCGAAATCAGCCGCTCTCTAACTTCTTCCGGTGTGGCACACCTTTCTGAGTAAGCATTGGCGATCATCAAAAAAGTGGCACATATGACCAATACTGGTTTCAAAGATAACTCCTGTTTTAATTTTTATCGGGGAAATATATAGACCAGCATTACCTCGTGTTTGTTCACTACTCTCTGCGCTCACTCAAACTACGTCGATGCGAAGTAATTCGACTTTCTAGTCCACTATATGCCACAAACTCCTTTATCATACTGCTGTTCCTTTTCTTCTGTCGATTTTAGATCGCTTGTCACTGTCAATACGCTGTTCTTGATCAGGGATATTAATCCCTCCTAAATAATTATTGTAGTATTGAGTAAAGGACGATGTCCTTGGATACAATATGACTTTATGTCTCCACTTAATATACTGGCAAAAATTCGCCGAATAGCAAGTTTGAAAGGAAAAAATGACAACAAAACTCGACCCCCAATTAGAAGCCTTACTCCAGGCTGCAGACGACGCTGGTGTGCCTGCGCTGCACTCACTACCGTATAAGGAATCTCGTGAATTCTACATTGCGACATCCAAAAGGCTGGCTGGCAATCCACCCGATAATCTGGATATACGCGATCAACTAATCGATACACCTACGTATCGTATTCCCACCCGTATTTACCGCCCTCAAGGTTCTCAGGATAAAGCGCTACCTGCACTTATCTATTTTCACGGCGGTGGCTGGTGCATCGGAAACCTGGAGAGTCACGATCACGTCTGCCGTTGGCTTGCAGCTCACTCAGACTGCGTGGTGATTTCCGTGGATTATCGCTTAGCACCTGAACATAAATTCCCCGCGGCCGTCGAGGACGCCTTTGCCGCGACCCAATGGATTTCCTCGCACGCTGATGAACTCAATATTGATGCAAACAGAATTGCCGTTGGAGGTGATAGCGCCGGTGGCAATCTATCAGCGGTAGTGACTTTATTGGCGAGAGAACAGGGCGGGCTTCACTTGTCCTGTCAGCTGCTTATTTACCCAGCCACTGACATGTTGATGCGCTTCCCCTCTCACGTTTCATGTGGCGATGGATATCGACTAACGCGCACGGCCATCGCCTGGTTTGTTAACGGCTATTTACGAGACGGCGAAGATATGTATGACCAGCGCGCTTCACCGCTGATGGCTGACAATCATGCTAACTTACCGCCGGCTTTCATTTTGACTGCTGGATTTGATCCTTTAAAGGACGAGGGCGAAGCCTACGCTAATAAACTCAAAGGAGGCGGCGTTGAGGTCAAATATCGCTGTTACGAAGGCATGGTTCACGGCTTTATTGCTATGCCGGGTGCGGTTGATGTGGCAAAAAACGCTTTATTAGACGCCGCGAGCTATATAAAAGAACAATTGTCTGCCTGATCAGTTATTAAACAAATCCATCGCGGCCTCAGTCATCGCCTCGACACCCGTGAGAATGGTCATCTCGGGGAGCGGGGCAAAATAGGCCGAATGCAGCGAGGGTAGTATCTCACCTTTATCCTCTGCCGCTTTAATAATTACTGGATCGATAGCCCCTAACCAAAAGAAAAAACTCGGCACTTTGGGCTCGACCCTGCCATATTCAGAAAAGTCTTCACCACCCATAACAGGTTTGACCTCGACCACACGATCATCTCCCAATTTCGCTTTCAAAACCTTTGTCACCCGCTTTGTCAGCGGCGGATCGTTATACAAAGCAGGCGTAAATTCATCGCGGACCCTTATGAGAGGCAATTTATCTTCAGGTAAGCCCATTACAAGCGCCTGCGCGTGAGCTATACGTTTAATCCCCTCGAGAAGGGTCTTCCTGTTTTCATCAGAATAAGAACGTACCGTTAATTGCATATCCACCTGATCAGGAATGATGTTGTGCTTGGTACCCCCATGGATGGAGCCAACCGTGACTACTGCCGGGTCAAGAGGTGATATTTCCCTGGAAACAAGCGTTTGCAGGGCGTTGATTATCTGCGCCGCAAGCACGATAGGGTCTTTTGTAGTATGCGGGTAGGCGCCATGACCACCTATACCAAATACGGAACTATCCACCATATCCACATTGGCCAGCGCATAACCTTCAACATAACCTATCTGACCTGCGGCCAGTCCCGCATTGGCGTGTAAACCCATGGCGTAATCTGGTCGTGGGAATCGCGTATAGAGTCCAT
>JBLIML010000291.1:0-4714 GCA_047638675.1 Planctomycetota bacterium
CATCGCGGTCCCGATCCAATTGAGTTAGCAAAAGAGTAAGTTCAAAAACCGGCAGAACAATGGACGCAACTGGTAAAAGAATTTGCCTAGAGTCATCACGCGGATGTTGTGGGTATAGCCAAAATGCGCCCGGAGTGGGTGTATGAAGGATTCGAAATAAAAGAAAAATACGTGGTTATCGTCGGTGTTGGCCATGACTATGAGGAAATCGCGCAGGCACCTTCCTTACCTGGCAATAACCGCGCCGTTGTTGAAGTCGGTAAGCAATATACGCGTGCGGCCACCGCCGCTGCCGAGCTAAACAACTATATTCGTGAACAGAGATATGCAACTACATCACATCCAGGCCCGACCGCCCGTGACTTGATCATGACGCCGGCAGCCATTGAGGCGGGTCTTGGAGAACTGGGTAAACATGGATCGCTAATCAACCGAAAATTGGGTGCGTCGTTCAGACTCTCAGCCGTGACAACAGACATGCCGCTTCTTGTTGACCAGCCGGATGTATTTGGTGGGGATGATTTTTGTCTGGGATGTCAGGTCTGTCGCGATGCCTGTCCTCCTGACGCTATTTTTGATGAGAAACAGTGGGTGAGGGGAGAGGAGAAATGGTATGTGAATTTTGACAAATGTATTCCCTATTTTGCCGAATCACGAGGATGTGCCATCTGCATTGCTGTATGTCCATGGACTCTACCAGGCGTAGCCGACAAACTTGTCGTTAAAATGGCAAGACGACGGGAAAAACAGGGAAAAGAAAGTTGATCTAGTTTCAATTGTTGTAATGATCCTGTTTTTTAGGGTCTTCAGCAGAATCTATGGGTTAACAGGAAAGGCCGGTAAAAAAAACTGTCATTCCCGCATGCTTTTGGCGGAGTAGTGGTGCATGGATGTTCTGTTTACGGAGCTAAGGACGCAAATCTAGTTAAACAATTGATCCTATTTATTTTTTATCGGCATTTACATAACGGGCTGCTCATTTATCCTGATCCATCTTTCTCCATGGATTTCCATCCTTTGGTTCGTAAACGCTGCGTCCATGCAGCACTACTCCGCCAAAAGCATGCGAGAATGACGAGCTTTGTTTTTCCAAGTTCATAAAGAATATTATATTTTCACCAGCAAGACGACAGAGACTTGATAGGAGTTTCCTTGGCAATTTTGAGTCAGCCGGGAGACCTGAACCGTTGCTATTTTAAAATGCTATCATCCCTGTTCCCCAGCAATATATTATGCTGGATGGCTAAAAACACGAATAATTTCACATTGTAATGATCAGTCATGAATCACAACTAAGAACCTTACCTTCTGTTGATCTCGTTCTGCGGGAGTTAAGTGAGCTCATTGATCAATGGGGCCATCAAAGAGTGGCTAATGCGGTTCGCCTGGAACTGAATTCGCTGCGCGAGACGATAACCTCGGGTCTTCAAACTTCCCAACAGTCGTATCTGCTTCAAATTACTGATGCCGTTGCTGCCAGCCTGACAGCAACTAACAAGAGTAGCCTCTTACCGGTGTTTAATTTAACGGGCACTGTGTTACACACGAACCTGGGTCGTGCTGTGTTACCAGAGAGCGCACTTGACGCGGTTTTGCGTGTATCAAAATCGGCTTCCAATCTGGAATACGATTTGGAAGAAGGTAGCCGAGGTGATAGAGATACACATGTTGACAAGCTGATTTGCGAATTAACGGGGGCTGAGGCCGCTACTGTCGTCAACAATAACGCGGCAGCGGTATTGCTAACACTCAATACCCTGGGCAATAAAAAAGAAGTCCCTGTTTCCAGAGGCGAGCTGGTTGAGATTGGTGGTTCATTTCGTATGCCGGAGATCATCACCAGCGCAGGCTGCGTCCTCGTTGAGGTTGGTACTACCAATCGCACCCACCTTAAAGATTACGCTAAGGCCATTAATGACAACACCGCCATGTTACTGAAAGTGCATGCCAGCAATTACCGGATAGAAGGTTTTACCAGTGAAGTTAAGGAAGCCGATATTGCACAATTGGCGCAGCGCCACCACATACCCTTTGTCATTGATTTAGGCAGCGGAAATTTATGTGATTTTTCGGTTTACGGTTTGCCCGATGAGCCCACGGTTGCTGAGGCACTTGCTACAGGTACAGATCTTGTCACCTTTAGCGGTGACAAACTATTGGGCGGCCCGCAATGTGGCATCATTGCAGGCAGGCAAGATCTCATCAGCAAAATAAAAAAGAATCCGTTAAAACGTGCTTTACGACTGGATAAAATGACGCTCGCAGCGCTGGCTGAGGTATTAAAGCTTTATCAGAACCCTTCGCAACTCCAGGTAAATCTGCCAACATTGGCCTTGTTGACCCGCACCGTCGATGCCATCCGTGAACAGACAGAAGGTCTTGTAAGCAGTGTGGCCACCGCCATTTCTCCCCGATACTCAGTGAAGTCGACATCATGCGCAAGTCAGGTAGGCAGTGGCGCTTTGCCGACAGCTAGTATTCCGAGTTATGGTTTGAGCATTAAGGCCAGCGACAACAGCGATCAAAGTCTACGCGCGTTTTCGGCAGCAATGCGTCGTTTACCGATGCCGGTAATAGGGCGTGTACATAACGGCGAGTATCTACTGGATTGTCGTTGTCTAGATCGTGAAGCGGATTTCATTGCTCAACTAGATCAATTACGAGACCTCCTGAATTGATTGTAGCCACTGCTGGCCATGTCGACCATGGCAAAACGCTTCTCGTCAAAATGCTTACCGGCATGGACTGCGATCGACTGGAAGAAGAAAAGCGCCGTGGCCTGTCTATTAATCTTGGCTTTGCCTACCGAAAAATAAACCAGAATAAAACGGCAGTCTTTATTGATGTGCCGGGTCATACGCGTTTCATCAACAATATGATTGCCGGTATCAATGGGATCGATATCGGCATGCTTGTGGTCGCAGCGGACGATGGACCGATGCCGCAAACCCGGGAACACATGGATGTTCTCAAATTATTGGGCGTCACCCAGTTTGTATTGGTTATCAGCAAAATTGATCGCGTAGACAAGGCAAGAGTGGAGGTCGTACGTCAATCTGCCATGGGTTTGTTTCCGGAAACGGCTGAAGTACCTGTATTTGAAGTCAACAGTCTTGCCGGAGAAGGCATTCAGGAACTGGAAGACTATCTCAGCAAGGAAGCGAAGCGTAAAACATCGCTTAGCACCTCAGGTTATTTCAGGCTTTCTATTGATCGTGCCTTTTTGATAAAGGGCAGTGGTCTTGTTGTCACCGGTACCGTCGCCGGAGGGTCGGTAGAGGTGGGCGAGACCGTGACACTCCTGCCGCAAAATATTCCCCTTCGAATTCGTTCAATACAGATACAGGAACAACAAAGTCAACAGGCACAGATGGGTCAACGTTGTGCCCTGGACATCAGTGGCGATATTGAAAAAGACGATATAGAACGCGGTGACTGGTTGGTGGCAACACAAGCATCAAAATCTACTACGCGATTTGATGCAAAAATCAGCTTACTGGAACACATGCCCTTTACCCTAAAACACATGAGCCCAGTGAAACTCTACATTGGCGCAAAACGGATCCCGGCACGTCTGGCCCTACTGGATAAAAAGTCACTTGCATCCGGACAAGAGTGTTATGCGCAGGTGATCGTAAAACGTGCTCTGCATTGCTGCACCCACGATCGTTTTCTCATCCGTGATGACAGTGAAAATGAAACTCTGGGAGGTGGTCTCGTTCTTGACCCCTACGCATCGGCAGGTAAACGTTCAAGCGTACAACGTTTGCTTGCGCTTACGGCAATGGAGCAAAGGACAGCAGAGGAGGTGTTGGAATCACTCTTGTTTGATCTAAAGCAGATGGTGAATCTGTCGCAGTTCTTCTTGAGCTGGAATTCTCGCCCGGATGAAGAGGCCGATATATTAAGACTGCCTCGATTTGCTGAAGGTATAAATATAATTGACATCCAAAGTACAAAATATGCAGTAGCGAGCATGTACTGGGACGAGATACTGGAATGGATTCAGAATGAACTCGAAACAGCGGCGCAAAAGAATACTGAGATACAAAGCAGTGCACTGAAATCCAAATTCACCAGGCAGTTTCCGGGAATCGATACCGATCTGGTTTTCACGCATATGCAGAATCTCGGCAGCATCTCTGTGACCAAAGATCGCACAGTGCTCAGCAGCCAACAACAACGGTTGTCAGAGGAGTTACAAAGTTTGTGGACGGCGATGGAAAAAGGTATTCGCGAATCGAGCCCCAATATTCCGGCTCTTGGAGAACTTACTCAGTCATTAAAAAGTGACAAGAAATCAATCGGGGAACTGATCAAGTTCGCAATAAAGGAAAAATGGCTGGTAGCAGTCGCCGATAATCGTTTGGCCCTGGCAGAACAGATCAAGCAATTCGCTGCGATCGCACAGTCGCTAGCGAGTCAGAAAGCAATTTTCTCTGTTGCTGATTTTAAGAACGAATGCGGAATCGGCCGCAATCTGGCCGTAGAAGTCCTGGAGTACTTTGATAAGATTGGGTTTACTATGCGCAAGGAATCAGGTCGTGTGGTCCTGAAACAGGATCGCGTTACTTCGATACTCAGTTAGTCCGTATTTTCGATATATTTAGGAAGAGCGATGTCCCCGGTGGGGCGCCTGGTCTTCAAAACCAGTGAGACGCCAATAAAGCGTCTGGTGGGTTCGACTCCTACCTCTTCCGCCATTTTCGCATCC
>JBLIML010000292.1:0-4698 GCA_047638675.1 Planctomycetota bacterium
GGTTTAATACTTTGCGTGGCTCGGAAAGTCGTTTTTCTTTCGCGTCAAAAAAAGCCAGTCGTTCTTCAAGTGTTTTGTTTGTATAAAAGCGGCCAATACGCGAACAAATCGCGCGCGCGACCATCGCTGGTGTCAATTCTCCCAGGTTGGGTAAGAGATCATTGCCGTGTTCATCAAATTCGCCAATCACCATGGGTCGGTCATCCACGGGCCAGTTATAAAGTTGTCCGGTTAACTGGTCTTCGATAATGCTTCGCTTTTCTTCAACGACGAGTATCTCTTCCAGGCCTTTGGCAAATTCGTGAGTGGCAATGGGTTCCAATGGCCAGCTCATACCCAGTTTGAAAACGCGAAGACCTATTTTCGCTGCTTCATTTTTATCAATGCCCAGATCATCTAAAGCCTGGAGCACATCCAGATAGGATTTTCCTGTCGTAATAATGCCCAGGCGCGGTTTGGGGCTATCAATCTTGATTTGATTTAGATTGTTGGCGTAAGCAAAATGACGTGCGGCATATATCTTGAATTTGTTTAATCGACGCTCTTGTTCCAGAGGGTTATCCGGCCATCGTGCGTGTACACCGTCTTCCGGCAATTCAAAATTTTCAGGTATAATGATATTTACGCGATGCGGATCAATCTCGGCAGAGATGGCAGAATCCATATTTTCAGTAATCGCTTTTAGCGCCACCCAACAACCGCTATAGCGTGATAATTCCCAGCCGAATATCCCTAAATCCAGAACCTCCTGCACATTGGAGGGGTTCAACACCGGTATGGATGCGCCGATAAACATGTGTTCGCTTTGATGGGGCAGGGTTGAAGATTTACACGCGTGGTCGTCACCGGCTACGGCAAGTACGCCACCATATTTTGAGGTACCAAAAGCATTGGCATGTCGCATGACATCCATACTGCGATCAACACCTGGCCCTTTTCCATACCACATGCTGAAAACACCATCGTATTTGGCGCCGGGGAACAAAGTCACCTGCTGAGAGCCCCATACGGATGTCGCTGCCAAATCTTCATTCACGCCTGGTTGAAAATGAATATGGTGATCATCAAACCAGGTTTTTGCTTTCCAGATTGCCTGATCGATTCCGGCGAGCGGCGATCCACGGTAACCGGAGATAAACCCGGCCGTGTTTAAGCCAGCTTCAAGATCACGTTGATGTTGAAGAATGGGCAGTCTAACTAATGCTTCGATACCGGTGAGATAGGCTCGTGTAATGTCCAGTGCGTATTTGTCATCGAGTGATACTTTTGATAAGGCCATCTTTTAATCCCCGTGGTGCCTGGAAAGCGTTCGCGTTTAGGCATGAATAGTCAGTTAAGTCCGAGGATATTAGTATAAAAAACAAGGTTATTTAATTCTAAATAACTCACATATTGAGAATGTAGGTATATAATATGCGTTTATTTGAAATTTTAAAGATTATTTATGCATATTGATCTCAGCAGTAACGATAAAAAAATACTCCAACTCCTACAGGACAATGCGAGCTTGAGCACAGCCGAAATCGCCGAGAAAGTCGGACTTTCACAATCGCCTTGCTGGCGGCGTATAAGCCGGATGGAGCAGGCAGGGATAATCAAAAAAAGGGTAGCCGTACTGGATCATGCAAAGCTGGGCATGGAAGTGGTTGTTTTCGTCAACGTGAGCCTGACTACTCATGGACGACAAAACCTGGTCGCTTTTGAAAAAGAAATCACCAAGTTTCCTGAAGTTTTGGAGTGCTACACCGTCACGGGTCAAATGGATTATTTACTGAAGATAATTACCAAAGATATTCAGCACTATGAATCTTTTATTAGAAACAAACTGATGACTTTGCCGATGATAAGAGAAATGCATTCTACAATTGCGATAACGGAAATTAAGGATACAACGGCATTGCCGCTCGAGACACAAATTTAGTTTTTCTTATCGCTACAAACATTAACTATAGAGATGTGGAAATGTCATTGATGAGATTCGTTATATCCTGCTCCGTCGTATTCCACGAACACATCAATCGAGCCCCACCTTTGGCAATGAAGTTGTAATAGCGCCAACCTGAGGCATGTAGTGATTTATGTAGGTGGTCAGGGAAGTGAGCAAATACGCCATTGGCTTCAACCGGTGCAATTAAGCGGATATCTGAAAACTGTTGAAGTTGATGCGCCAGGCTGTTTGCACACGCGTTTGCATGCCGGGCATGTTTTAAACCGGCCTCATTTTCCAACATGCCAACCCAGGGCGCGGAGAGAAAGCGCATCTTCGAAGCCAGTTGCCCTGCCTGTTTACATCGATATTCAAATTCATTGGCCAGTTCCTTGTTAAAAAACACCACCGCATCCCCTACGGGCATGCCCAGTTTTGTGCCACCCAGGCAAAGCACATCAACGCCACACTGCCAGCTTATTTCTTTCGCGGAAATGTTCAGAGAAGCTAGCGCATTAAAAAACCTGGCGCCATCCATGTGCAAGCGAAGAGAAAGTCGTTTAGCCAATTCTCCAATTTCCTGCAACTCTTCGGGCTTGTAAACAGTGCCCATTTCGGTGGGCTGGGTAACGGAGATGACTTTAGGCTTTGGAAAATGTACATCAGTGCGCCGTAAGGCTATCTCTTCAACTTCCTGAAGATTAATTTTTCCGTCGGCACCACCAGCTAGTAATACTTTGGTGCCATTGGAATAGAATTCCGGTGCCCCACATTCATCTGTTTCCACATGTGCCATTTCATGACAAATAATGCTGTGATAAGACTGACACATTGAGGCCAATGCCAGTGAATTTGCTGCCGTCCCATTAAATGTAAAAAAGACCTCGCAATCGGTTTCAAAGAAATCTCGAATCAGGTCGGCCGCCTTTGCTGTCCAGCCATCTTCACCATAGCCCGGTTCATGTCCGCTATTTGCCAATTCCAGTGCGCTCCATGCCTCGGGCGCAACGCCAGCGGTATTGTCACTGGCAAAATGGTATTTTTTATTGTTAATTTGAGTAATCCTTTTAGTCTTGTGACTTAATCAGCTGTTCCCTGAGTGGTTTAGTTGAGCAAATCGTCTTCGTTTCTGACAACCGATTCTATCTAATTGTGAGTAAGGATGCATTACCGCCGATGGCAGCGGTATTGATAGTACAGGTTTGTTCGCTGGCAAAACGGAAGAGAGTGTTTGGCCCACCGGCTTTTGGCCCTGTACCGGAAAGGCCACAACCTCCAAAGGGTTGTACGCCAACAACGGCGCCAATCATATTACGATTAACATAAACATTACCAACTCTGACGCGTTTACGAATGTATTCAGCGCGCTGTTCGATGCGACTATGTATCCCAAGCGTTAAACCGTAGCCACAGGCATTGATGTCATCCAGAATTTTATCCAGATCCTTAAGCTTGTATTTAATAATATGAAGTGTTGGCCCAAAATTTTCCTTTTCCAGTTGCGCTAAGTTGTTTATCTCAATGACTGTGGGTGCTACAAAATTTCCGTTACTTAATTTCTTCGGCAGTTGACAACGATAAATGACTTTTGCTGATGTCGTCATAAGCACCACGTGTTGTTCCAGTGCAAGTTTGGCTTCCTGATCGATTACCGGGCCGACATCAGTACAAATATTCAATGGGTCTCCAATAATCAATTCATGCAGATGTCCTATAAGTAGTGTCAGTACTGTTGCAGCAATTTCTTCCTGGAGATATAAGACACGCAATGCAGAGCAGCGTTGTCCTGCACTGTTAATGCCTGATTGCACGACATCGAGTACCACTTGTTCTGCTAGCGCCGAACTGTCAACCAACATGGCATTCTGCCCGCCAGTCTCGGCAATCAAAGTAGCTATTGGTCCATCGCGTTGGGCAAGGGCTCGATTAATGATATGCGCTGTTTCGGTTGACCCGGTAAAAGCCACTCCCGCAAGGCAGGAATGAGATAGCGCCGTTTGTCCAATTTTCTCTCCATCGCCTGGAATAAATTGCAGGGCAGAATGAGGCAGACCCGCGTCGAACAATATTTGAGTCGCACAGTAGGCCACCAGGGAGGTCTGCTCTGCGGGTTTGGCTACGACCGTATTGCCAGCAACAAGTGCGGCGGCGATCTGCCCTGTGAAAATGGCGAGAGGAAAGTTCCAGGGGCTGATGCACAGGAAAACGCCGCGCCCCTGTAGACGGAGTTCATTGCTTTCACCTGTTGGGCCGGGCAGTATCAAAGGTCTGGCGAAATGTTTTTTCCCCAACATCGCGTAGTAGCGAAGGAAGTCTATGGCTTCACGTAATTCCGCGTGGCTGTCGATGATCGTTTTTCCGCCCTCGAGCACACACAAGGTGATTAGTTTCGCGTAATCCTTTTCAAATAGATCTGCTGCTTTTTCTAAAATAGCGGCTCGCTTTTTTACTGCAGTTGAATTCCACTCTGGCCACGCTCGCGATGCGATGTTGATGGCATTCTCGACGTCGTTTTGCGTAACAAAATCGACTCGACCGATAGTCTGTCCGTTTGCTGGGTTGCTGAGGATCTGTGTACTTCCTGAAATCTTCCTGCCATTGATAAGGGGGCAGGCTATCCACTCCTGCGTAACTAGCTTGTTAATTTGCACAAGCAAGGGCTCAATTTCATCAGTATCGGCAAAATTAAACCCTGCAGAATTAACTCGCTGTTTTCCAAACAGATGTCCTGGCAAGGGGATCCTGGGGTGTTGAAAGTTCCCATTGAGACG
>JBLIML010000293.1:0-4695 GCA_047638675.1 Planctomycetota bacterium
CGTTGTCACTAAAATGAATTTCCACCCGATCTTTCTCGGGGATGGTGACCGTTATTTTGATAAAAAGTGATTGCTGACAGGCCTGAATGGCATTGTCCATCAGGTTTTGTAAGATACTGACAAGCGCGTGACGATTGACATTCACAGCAACGTTATCTGGCTGGCAATCTATTTCCAGACGGGTGGCCGTCTTTTCTACCTGTGTCTCAACTGAAACCTGAAATTCTTTCAATATCTCGGACAGTTGATGAGTTTTGGAATCGAAACTGCCGCCTCTTGCAAACAACAACATATCTTTTACCAGGGATTCCAGGTGTTGCAATCGACCGATTAACTTACCAACGAATCTGTCTCGCCTGTTCTTATCAACATTGGCGTGCTGAATGTTGGATGCGTATAAAAGTGCTGAAGATAAAGGCGTACGGATTTGATGCGCCAGGGATGAAGCCATTTCTCCCATGGCTGACAAACGCTTTAAATGCCCCAGTTGATGTTGTAACTGTCTCGTTTCGGTCACTTCCTTTATCAAGATCAGTTGTCCTGATTCTTCTTCAAGGGATTGTGTAGATATGTTGACACAGCGATTATCCGCGAGGGTAATATCATGACCATCGTCCCAACGTGGCGAAAATGAACGCTCGACGATATTACGCCAGGGCTCACCCATCAGCGGCTCACCGAGTAATTCAGATGCGCTTGGATTGTATTCAGTGATGTAGCCATCGCAATCGAGCACAATGACGCCAGCAGGTAGTACTTTTAGTAAATTTTGCAGGCGTTTGGCGAGAAACTCCTTTTCTTCATACTGACGTAGTCGTTCATCCCGCGCATCCGTCAACTCCGAATTAAGCGAGGATACCTGCGTTTCCAGATCACGATAAACTTCGGTCAGAAAACTCGATGCCTGATTGAAATCAGAAAATGCCGCTTCCAGTTCCCTGGTGCGGTCTTGATTATCATTGTTTGAAAGTTGTTGATGCATACGCTTCTGCTCTCACTGCCATAAAACTGATTAGCTTAAGAAGAGCAAAGATTATGCCAGCGTGTTATTACGCCTTTTTTATAGGTGTTTTTAAAGCAAGGGGATTATTTCGACCTGGAATACTGTAAAAGCAAAAGGCTTTTGTCAAAAAGCTGACGCATCTTCCTTGCGTACCATGCCGAGTTTGCGCATTTTCTCAACCAGGGTTGTCCTGCCCATCTTCAGGCGCTTGGCAGCATGAGAGACGATGCCGTTGGACTCATCCAGGGCTTGTCGAATCAGGGTATATTCCACATGATTGATATGATCTTTTAGATCCAGGCCATCCTTGGGTAAGCGCGGTGAATTTAGACTGCTTTGTACCTTGAGATCTTCACTACTATCCACTTTTCTGCCAAGTAATTCGGTCGACTGATATTTCTCCGGTAGATCCTGTACATCGACGGTACCGTTTGGATAGAGTATGGAAAGACGTTCTATCAGATTGGCCAACTCTCTGACATTGCCCGGCCAGGCGTATTGCGACAGCGAATCAACCGCCAGATTGGTTAAAGATATTGAGACTCCGCCTTCATTCATCAACCTTTCTGTCAAATCGCTAATTAGCAAAGCAATGTCATCCATGCGATCACGCAAGGCTGGCATCTCAATAGGAAAGACATTCAGGCGATAATACAAATCTTCCCGAAAACGACCTGCTTCGATGGCTTGTTCCAGGTTCACATGCGTTGCAGCAACAATACGCACATTGGCGACGATACTTTTGTTGCTACCCACTCTCTCATAGGTTCGTTCCTGCAATACCCGCAGAAGTTTTACCTGCATAGACAAACTCATGTCACCAATTTCATCCAGAAACAAGGTACCGCTCTCCGCCATTTCAAAACGACCTTTGCGCGTACTGATGGCACCGGTAAATGCACCCTTCTCATGCCCAAACAGTTCACTTTCGAGTAAATCTGCTGGAATCGCACCACAGTTTATGGGCACAAAGGGTTTGTTTCTCCGTGAAGAGTGGTAATGAACATTCCTCGCGACTACTTCTTTGCCTGAACCTGATTCACCGACGATCAAAACGTTGGCATCAGTATTGGCCACTTTTTCCACCATGCGGCGAACGCGCTTGACGCTTTCACTGGCGCCACCAAGGCTTCTAAACAATTCCATCGAACGCGGATCACCGCCTTCGTGTCGCTGTTGTCGATACAAATTGACCTGTTCCAAAGCAAGTTCTATTTGAATATGGCGTAATGGCAAATTAAATTTGGCAATACAGCCCGTTTCCATTTCCTGGGAAAATCGAGACTTGTTTTCGGAATCGATGATTTGAATCACGGGTATATGGCTATCAGCAATACGGATATCCCGGAAAATACTCACGACATCTTTGTCTGTGCCACAACTCCCCAATAAAACCAGCGTTATTTTTTTCTCGTCAGCAAAATGTTTAACACAATCTTCTATATCAGCCTTGATAATAGATTGATAACTCATAAATGCCATAATATCGTATATGTTTTCATAAACCTTGGGGTTTTCCTCAATGACAAGAATGCTTTCGTCCATTTAAATAGCGTCTCTGCTTTATTATTATACTTTTTAGTTAAGCACCGTATTTGCTCATTGTCAAAATTTTGTCACTCAAATAAGCCTGGATCAGTCTCAATAGAAAGAAATTGACGCATAATAGAGTGGATATTTTGAGCGCAATTATCTGGCTCTCAGCCGACTTTTATATCGTTAGCCGCGCGTGCGGCTTTCTTTTTGTTGATTATCGTTTGGGCTTCTCTCAAGGCTTCAATACGGCTAGCTAGTATGTTGGTGTCTCCCACTCTCATAAAAATACCTGTTCTTTTCAGCGTATCCAGCACTGATGATCTCACTCCGAATAACAAAACATCATCACCAATCTCCGATAGGCGTTCAAAAACTTCTTCCAGCGCCGCAGAGGCCGAGCTATCAATGAAGGGGATATCGGTCATATCCATGACTAGCACATCCTTGTCAATATCCGATTGAATAATCTTCGCAATATCCCGCGCTGAACCGAAACTTAAGGGTCCCTGAACATGAAATAAAACAATTCGGCCCTTTTCCTCGCTCAGGATCTCGTTTTCTTCTTCGCTTAGGTCATCTAATTCGTCAGCACCAAAGGAAAATTTCGCGCTTTTTATTTGTTCATCAGCCATTCGTGAGACGAATAGCACTGAGGCCATAACAAATCCAACGGCAACCGCTGTTATCAGGTCAACCAGTACTGTCATTAGTAGAGTGGATAACATAATGACCACACCAGCTCTCGATGCGCGATGCAAGCGTTTCAAACTTTGCCAGTCAATGATATTAATACCGACTTTTATCAGAATTCCACCCAATATCGCCAGGGGAATGTGACCGGCCAAATCGCTAAATCCGAAGACAATAAGTAACAGCAATAACGAATGTAGAACGCCACTAAGACGCGAGGTCGCACCTGCGCGCGCATTGACCATACTCCGCATAGTTGCGCCTGCACCGGGAAGGCCACCAAATAAACCGGCAAAAAGATTACCAATTCCCTGGCCTATCAATTCACGGTTTGAATCGTGTGATGTCCGAGTAATACTATCGATAACCAGTGATGTTAATAATGAATCGATTGCGCCGAGAAAGGCGAGGACTAACGCAAAACGAATAATATAGGGTAATTGTGCGATTTGTATCTGTGGAAAATAAAAATCCGGGAGACCGGAAGGAATTGATCCGATCTCGGGCGCATAAGGAAAGAAGGTATATCCCACCAAGCTCCCCAAAAACAGAGCCAATAAGGCAGGAGGGAAAACTCTTGTCAGTCTTAAAGGCGAAAACACCATGATAAAAAGCGTTATCGCGGCTGGAAAAAGCGCATCATAATTAACTGTCCTGATCATCTGCGGAACCGCAAGCAGCTTGACCAGAATAGGTCCGCCTGGAAATTCATGACCCAATATTGGCGCGATTTGCAGCACAATGATGATGATGCCAATACCACTCATGAATCCTGAGATAACGGGTTGGGGCATTAGTTTAATAAATCGTCCAAGGCCGAGGATGCCAAACAGTATCTGGAAAATGCCGGCGAGCACGACAACCGTGAAGGCAGCCGATAGGTTGGGTGAAAAATGTGTAACGACCAGAGCCATGACAACCGTCATCGGTCCTGTCGGACCGCTTATCTGTAATCTTGTACCACCAAAAATAGCAGCAAAGAAACCGGTAAAAATAGCGCCGTACAGGCCCGCAAGCGCTCCCGCACCTGAAGAAACACCAAATGCCAGTGCCAGGGGTAAGGCGACGATAGCGGCGGTCGCGCCGCCATAAACATCACCGATATATTTTTTCATGCTCGGCAAAATTGTGCAGGATACAATAGCCTAATGTATGGCCTTATTTGAGATAAGTGTGTCACATCACAGTGGAAATATCGTGGAAATTTTTGCGTTGGCCATGCATATTTATTTTCGACAAAAAAATATTATTTCGGCTATTTAATGCCCATTGCTCGTACAAAAGCAATGTTTTAATTTCTACATATTGATAATGTAAGCCTGCCTTCCAGCCCACTTTGAGAGAAACACTTACGAAGAATAATAACGGCTATTTAACGCACAATCATTGTTTCATGATTATTATCTACCCGATTACGGGATTCATCACTTATTCTGAGGCGCTTTTTTTCGTACATTAAACAATCT
>JBLIML010000294.1:0-4671 GCA_047638675.1 Planctomycetota bacterium
TATCTTGTGAGCATCTCTTCTCTTGTCAAATCATGAATGCGGGCATACTCTGCCGAACAGTCAACCAGGCGGTCTGTTATGTAATCCCATTCCCAGTGACCGATTCGGCCCAGTTCCTCAGCCGCTGCGTATAATTGCTGACTTTTCACTAACGCCGCTTCCGTCTCTTTACGCTCGGTGATATCTCTTGAAATACCGACCAAACCCAGAATTTTCCCTTCGTGATCCCTGAAAACAGTCTTCTCCGATAATCTTGTTCGCAGCTGTCCGTCCATCTTCATCGTATGTTCATAGGTATGAGGCTTCCCTGTTAATAAAACTTGTCTGTCTTCCAGGTCTGCTCTATCGGCCGCATCCGGTGGGAACAAGTCAGCGTTAGTTTTACCGATTATTTCCTCCTTCACTTTGCCCAGTAGTTTGGCTAAAGCGGTGTTTGCTACCAGGAAACGACCGTCAACATCCTTGACGTATATCATATCGAGAGGCGCTTCAATGACAGAACTCAAAAGTTGATGATTTTTCAGTAGTGCCTCTTCTGTTTGCTTGCGCTCGCTAATATCTATCAAGGTACCCAATCTGCGCAGAGGGGCACCAGCCTCGTTGCGGATTACTTCACCTTGTGTATGGATATAACGAATATCACCGTCAGGCCGTAGAATACGGTAATCTATGTTGAATGGAATATCGTCGTGCAGAGACGCCTCTATAGCCATGCGCACGTATTCACGGTCATCCGCATGGATCAATTCCGTGATGCTGGAAGAATTTGGCTTAAACGCGTCAGGCTTGACTCCAAAAATGGCATAAATCTCATCAGACCAGAACGTTGTAGCCGCATTAATGTCTACTTCCCAAAAACCCATTTTGGCTATGCGCTGGGCATCCCGTAGTCGTTTCTCATTCTTTCTCAATGCCTCATCTGTACGCTTGCGTTCGGTGATATCGCGCCACACAACATGGAGAAAATTTCTTTCTCCGATAGGAATGGCTGTCAGGAGAACTTCCACGGGAAAGACTTTGCCATTTCGTCTTTTATGGTCCCACTCAAAACGGTGGCTTCCCTGGTCAAGCGCGGTTGATATCATTTCATTCGCTTTTTCGAAAGAATTCCTTCCGTCAGATTGCATATCTGGAGATAACTCAGATGGATGTGTCACTAATAATTCCTTTTTGCTTGTGTAACCAAGCATCTTAACGGTTGCCGTATTACAATCTATAAACCTGTCTCCCTCAATTATGAGAATCGCATCAGCGGATTGCTCGAAAAGTGTTCTGTATTTGGCCTCGCTGTCATTTAAAGCATCTTCCACTTGCTTGCGCTCGGTAATATCTCGAATGATAGCCTGAAAATACGGTCTCCCCTCCAATTCCATCCTGCTCAACTGAACTTCTGCAGGAAATTCAGTCCCATCCCTTCGTCGATATACCCATTCACTAAAGCTGCTGCCATGTGTCAGAACGTCATATGTCATTTTATTTGACAAGGTTTTCGATTCCAGTCCATTTGGCTGTAAACGTGGTGAGCGATCTGAAACCTCTTCTGAAATAAGTTCATCAACGCTTTCGTAGCCAAACATCTTTAGCGCGGCGCTGTTGCCATCAACAACCCTGGCCTCGGCATTGAGCAGCATTAATGCATCACGCGAGGATTCAAATAGAGTTCTGAATTGTTCTTCGCTTTTACCAAGTGATATGTGGCTTTGTTCCAGGATGGATAATAATTGACCCTTCTCCCGGCTACGACGTAAAGAAATAAACAGGCTGGTTGCTATTAGTGTAGAAATTATGATGCCACTAAACAAAGTCAATATTGATTGCCAGGATTGTTTAGCGCCTATGTAACCCGTCACAGGACGAACAATTATACTCCATGTGCGCCCTGCAACATTTATCTGTTCCTGCCAATATAAACCCGAAGTTAAATCACTAATCCTGGGATTGACCTGTGCCTCACTTTGACTAGAAGAATAAGAATTTAGAAATATCTCATCTGATGCATCCGTAGTATCAAAAACAAAAACATCTAATTCTGTTATGGCTGTTACTTCCCTTAAAGCAACTTCTATCAACTCCTTTACGTAATAGTTGGCAATCGCAAAACCTACAAGTGATTCTCTACGTTCTTCAATAGTCTCAGGGAATGAACCTGACTGGTAGACAGGAAGATATATCAGAAAATCTGTTTCAGCATTTGTTCCAAATCGCGCCAGATTGGGCCTAAGTGCTCGGGCCACTCCGCTATCGCGTGCACTTCTAATTGCACTTGCCCGTTTATCTTCAGAGAGAAGATCGATACCAAATATCCGTGTTTCATTACCATCGGGGCCCGGCTCAAGATAGACCATGGGGACATATTCACTGCGTTTTGGAACCCTTACCTTGTTACCGTCAGCAGCAAGCATGCCGATATAAAAATCCGGCAAACCTTCTTCTCGTCGTTTTTGCTCAAAGGTTTCGACCTCTTCATCTTTTACTACCTTTGCCCATCCCAGACCGTGTATGCCTGGATATCGTTTCAAATCATATTTAACAATCGCGGTAAATTCTCCACGGTCCAATTGCCGTCCTGAACTAAACACTGCCTGTATCCGCTGCAACGCTTCAATATTGAGAGTAATTTCGAGCTGAATAGCTTTGGCGTAATGTTCAGCTCCATGTTCAAACTGAAAACGGAGCCGCTCTTTCTCCTGTCTATCTAATAGAAAATATGCGCTGACAGACAGGCTGCAACCTAGTACAAGTGTGGCAACCACGATAAGAAAATCGCGTAATGAGACGCCATACGACGTATGCTTGACACATGTTGAGTCAAGATCCTCTTCAGTCATTTCATAAATCCACTTTATTCGATTAGCGTTATATCTATCTAATTCAGAGAATGTTACACATCCATATTGGAAGGCAATCTATATAACATCCTGTTTTTCTTATTTTTTTATAATAATTAGTATCGCGGTCTCGTAAAATCATTGTGAAAGCAGATGTTATTGAGATCTGCCTTCTTTGCTTTACAAAAACTTAAGCAATCACTATGCCACTATACGCAGGTAAAGGTGATTGAGGCCATCAACTATTCCAGGCTGAACTTCACGGCAAACTGACCAACTATTAATGGGGTTACTTCAAAGAATGTTCTTTAATTGTCCCTGATATGAGTAATTGCAGGAGTTGTATCACTAAACTCCACATCATAAATGCTTGTATATGGAGGTTCGCAATCAAGGGCAAAATAAGAAAAAACCTTGTGCGAATTATTGGGGTAAGATTACCTGCTTTTTTGTACAAAATGAAGAAACTCTCAGGAGCATATACATTTTAAAGAAACTTGGAATATTAAAACTCCTGCCCCTGTAAAACGATAATAAACTTTAAAGAAAACGAGACCATGACAGAGAAATATATTCACGAAGGTTCCATGACTCGAATCCAGGTGCTGGTCATTGGTCTTTGTTCAATGATTAATATTCTCGATGGCTTCGATGTTATGGCGATCGCCTTCACGGCACCGCAGATAGCAAGTGAGTGGGGCCTGACGCCTGAAACCCTTGGTATTGTTTTCAGCGCGGGTTTTCTCGGCATGGCCCTCGGCGCTATTTTCCTGGCGCCTCTCAGCGATCGCTTTGGCCGACGACGTTTGGTTCTCTCTTGCATGCTTCTGGTTATTGTTTCTATGTTGCTCACTGCAACGGCAGATTCACCAGGCACCTTGATCCCCTACCGTTTCTTAACCGGCCTGGCTATCGGTTCCATGCTACCCAGCCTGACATCGATGACTTCGGAATTCTCCTCCGATTCGAACAAAAATTTTAATATCAGTATTGTACAAAGTACCTATGCCGTCGGCGCGACACTAGGTGGCTTTATTACCGGTCTGTTGATAGAGGATTATGGCTGGCGATTCATTTTTATCGCAGGTGCGGTATTAAATACAATCACCTTCGTTATTATTATTTTTACGCTGCCGGAGTCGCTGGAGTTTCTCTTAAACAAGCGACCCAGGAACGGTCTGGCAAAGGCAAACAAAATTATCACCCGACTGGGCGGGAAGGTGCTGCAGGAGTGGCCGGCAATTGCGGATTCAATTACGCAATCAAGTTCTGGCATCAAAGGTCTGATGGAAAACGGGATGCGAAAGTGGACCCTGCTGTTATGGCTAACCAGTTTCACTTCCTTGTTCGGCGTTTATTTTTTGATGAGCTGGATCCCCAAAATAATCTTTGATGCAGGTTTCCCCCTGGAGAAAGCGATCTGGGTTGGTGTATGCATTAATTTCGGTGGCCTGCTTGGCATTTTATGGCTTGGGTATCAGTCGGGAGAAAAAGGTTTGCGTCCGATGATCGTCTCTTTCCTTGCGATCGCTGGCGTGTTGATGATGTTATTTGGATCATTGGACGCGGGCATATTAGTTCTAATGGCAAGTGCGGCAGCGCTTGGATTTTTCAGTCAAGGTGGCTTTATCGGCCTGTACTCGGTTGCTGCCAGGTTGTATCCCACCCAAATACGTGCCACAGGTGTTGGCTGGTGTATTGGAATTGGACGCTTTGGCGCCATCATTGGTCCAGCCATCGGCGGCGTTTTCATTGGTCTGCAATGGCAACAATCGACCTACTTCATCGTCCTGGCAATACCTTTTCTCATCGGTGCCTGCTCCATGTTCTTTCTCAAAGCTCC
>JBLIML010000295.1:0-4554 GCA_047638675.1 Planctomycetota bacterium
CAGTTCTAGGGACGCCGCGGTCGTGATCACTTCACCGTCAAAGCCACGCTTCGCCAGCAGCGGTATGCGACCGCAATGGTCAAGATGGGCATGGGTCAGCAACAGGAAATCGATAGAATCCGCTGCAAAACCCATCGGCTCGGCATTTTCCTCGACCAGTTCGCGCCCGCCCTGGTAAAGGCCGCAATCGACCAGGATCCGCTTGCCCGCGCATTCGACCAGGTGGCAGGAGCCGGTTACGTTTCGATCGGCCCCGTGGAAGGAAATTTTCATACTACCCCCTGGCAGTTTTACTGGTATCGGGCATCGCTCGACTCGCGGCATCGAGCCTGACCTTTGGCGGTTGACTGGCATCTGTACCAGTGCTGTCCCCAAGAACGTTCAATCCAGCCGCCGCGCTCCGCTTTCGATGAATAGGGAAATGTTAACCGCGACTGCGACGATGATACTGTCCTGCGTCAACAATATTGCAGCCCGTCGCCGGAATCGTGAAATATCCCGGTTTGTAAATTAAAGCGTTTCCCTGAATTTGGCGATACTGCCGAGGACAAATACCACGGCGAAAAGGGTCAGCGCCAGGAAGTCGGGAGCAAGGTCGATAAACAGGGTTTGCTTGATCAACACGTTCGGGGAACAGGGCGGACTGATAACGGTTCTCGCCCTCGATAAACCCGCTCATGGATCGACCCTTAACTGGAAATCTCTATTTTACTCATCACCCTCGATTTTTTACACAGCTTCGGCCAGGAACGGACCCTCGCCTCTCACTTCAAATAAGTAAGTACGCGCCCTTTTACTTCGATAAATTGATTTCCATCAATGTTATGAATTAACTGCAATAGCATAGTTATTCTGTCGTTTCCTGTATTTGCCTGGAGGATATAAATATTCATATACGAACATAGTTCCGCCCACGTATTCAGGAGGAACACGATATTGATATATACATCTCATGACGACCGGAATCTTGGCATTAATCATACTTTCCGCGATTTTGGTACAGGTCGCAGTTGTGGTGTTGATAGGGCTTTATCGTCGTAGACGTCAATACCGAAATCTAGATGAGCGGGGGAGCGAAGCACAAAGCCTCATCGAATCCCATGCGCCAGCACCTTCTGCTACTAAGCCGGTTACCAACGATCTATCCTGGGAGGGCTTCAGGGAGTTCATGGTTCAACGTCGGGAATTTGAGGACAGCAACCGCTCTATCTGTTCCTTTTATCTCGTGCCAGTCGATGGTAAACCGTTACCCGTTTTCAGGCCGGGGCAGTTTCTGAGCTTCAGACTTTTAATTGAGGATTCAGTTGCACATCAACCAAAAAATGTGGTGCGCTGCTACTCACTCTCGGATGCCCCCCGGCCCGACTACTACCGAATATCGATCAAGCGGATTCCCGCACCGGCCGAGCGATCTGATGCGCCACCCGGGCTATCCTCCAGTTTCTTCCACGATCATGTACAGGAAAACAGTCGAATTTTGGTTAAGGCACCAACGGGTCATTTTCACCTGGTGGAAGATGAGCCTTTACCCATTGTGTTGATAGGCGGCGGTATCGGTATCACTCCGATGTTAAGCATTCTGAACACATTGCTAGAGGGTGAAACAAACCGGCAGATTTGGCTCTATTACGGCGTACGTAATGGTGGTGAGCACTTCATGAAAGAGCACCTGCAAACACTTGCCAGGAACCACGATAACTTTCATCTGCACGTCTGCTACAGCGAGCCCAATGAGAATGATCTGGAAGGCGATGATTATCAGCACACCGGCAGGGTAGCTATTCCATTGCTACGCACCACCCTCAAGCCGATGCGCTACCAATTCTATGTCTGCGGCCCCAGGCCAATGATGGAAAGCCTGATTCCCGGGCTTAAGGACTGGGGAGTGGATAGCGGTGATATTTACTACGAATCCTTTGGTCCCGCCTCACTAATCAAACATGAGAAAGCGCCGTTGTCACCTGATACGCAGCCCGTCACTGTTAGCTTCAGCCGATCCGGTAAAAGCATCCCCTGGAACATTGATGCCGACTCACTATTGGAATTTGCCGAAGCCAACAACATAGAGGTGGAGTCGGGTTGCCGTGCCGGCAGTTGTGGTTCCTGCCAGACAGCGATACAAGTTGGTGATGTCGACTATAACCAGGAACCTGATGCTGACCTGACCCCTGGGCATTGCCTGTTGTGTATTTCTACACCAACCAGCGACCTCACATTGGACGCATAGAGATTTAATATGGACCGATCACTCGTACGTAAAGAAGTCATCCCCTTTGCGATGATGTTCGGAGGACTGATTCTGGCGACTGTCATCACCGATACTCTGCTGCATCAGTTCGATCTAGTCTGGATTGGCCGCTGGCTTGGCATACCAGGCACTATTCTGATTCTGCTGTCATTCTTCTACTCCATGCGTAAGCGCAAGATGATCAGCTTCGGCAAACCAAAAACTCTGCTCATCTTGCATGAAACCCTGACCTGGCTTGGTGCTTTGATGATTCTGGTACATGCGGGCATTCATATTTACACCATTCTGCCATGGCTCGCACTAATCGCTATGCTAGTCAACGTCATCAGCGGCATGACCGGTAAATACCTGCTAGATCGCTCGCGGCGTTTCCTGGCTGCAAAGAAGGGAGCCTATTTGCAACAAGGTTTGTCTGAGGCAGCAATCGAAAAGAAACTATTCTGGGACGCCACCACATTCGACCTGATGAAAAAATGGCGGGCAGTTCACCTGCCGATCACACTGGCCTTCGCCGTGCTAGCTATTACTCACATTCTGAGTATCTTTTTATTCTGGGAATGGAAATGAAAAACAAGGCTGCCATCCTCATTGTTGCTGTTAATTTGGCTGTCCTGGTCCTGTTGGCAATATTCTCTCCACAGCTGATGATCAGCCCAGGCAAGCCCATTGATGCCCATGCCGAAATTGCCACAGATTGTTTTGCCTGCCATACCCCTTTTATCGGCAGCCCAGCCGCAAAGTGCATCGACTGCCACAAGGTAGAGGAGATCGGCAAAATAACCACTAAAGGCCTGGCTGTCGAAAAAGAAAAAAAGAACGTCTCCTTTCACCAGGAACTTATCGAAGATGATTGTATCTCCTGCCACAGTGACCACAAGGGCGTGAAAGCTTTCCGCCCCATTAGTCATTTCTCGCATAACTTACTTGAATCAACTTTGCAGGAGCAATGCGACTCTTGCCACAGCAATCCAGTCGACGACCTGCATCAGAAAGTCAAGGGCAGCTGTGGGCAGTGTCATAGTCAGGATACCTGGATACCGGCCACCTTCGAACATGAAGAGTATTTCAGATTCGACGAAGATCACAATACCGAATGCGTGACATGCCACATAAACAATGACTACGCTGACTACACCTGCTATGGCTGTCATGAACACTCTCGATCAGAAATTCGTGAGGAGCATGTTGAGGAAGGTATTCGTGACTATGAAAATTGTGTTGAGTGTCATCGTAGTGGTGATGAGGATGAAGCAAAACGAATCTGGCGCTCGAAAGATTTCAATGCGGGTAAATTCAAGGTCAAACGAGACAAATCGGGAAAAGATAGAAAATACGAACATCGCGATGATGATGACGATTAAAAGGGCATTATCTGTACCAGTTGGTAAATAGATGTAATTTTATAAATAGCGACATCGCATATTGACAGCTTCGGGTCGTTTTTTGCCGCCGACTAATCGAGTTTGAGTGACTGTTTTCTCCAAAGCCGACGCTGGCACAATTCATCTCAGAGATGATCTTCGGACGAGGCTAATGGAATGGTCGCCCAGTACTATTTTTGATTGATATCAAGTTAATGTCCTCATCAAACTAGCAAAATAGAACACCTGGGAAGATATTTTCTCTGTATTGCCTGTGTCATGTCTATGCATTCGAATTTGGAAGAGCAAGAAAACCCTCAGATAAAAGTCTGGGATATTGGTGTTCGCATATTTCACTGGTCATTGGTGTTGTTTTATACAATTGCCTACATCAGTGAGGATATTGAACTTATCCACGTATATGCTGGATATGTTGTGCTGGGATTAATTTTATTTCGTGTGTTGTGGGGACTGATAGGTACTAAATATGCACGATTCAACGATTTCATATTTGGCAAGAAAGTCGCCTTTGTTTACTTCAAATCTTTATTTACAAAGAATCCAAAGCATTATATCGGGCACAATCCAATCGCTGGCTGGATGATTTTAGCATTGCTCATAACCATATTCCTGGTCGCCTGGACTGGGCTGCTACTGTATGCAGATACCGGTAAAGGTCCACTGGCCGAGGTAAACGTTGAACTAATTTCGAGGGCTTATGCTGATGATGACGGGGAACAATCGGAAAGCATTTGGGAAGAGATACATGAAGTTCTAGCCAGCCTGACCTTATTGCTGGTTTGTGTTCATGTTGCAGGCGTTCTTCTGTCGAGCATAATTCACGGTGAAAACCTGATCAGATCAATGATTACGGGTTACAAAAAATCGGGATAGTGATGAAGGGCATGGTAGATCGGATCTTTTAGTTCACAAATTCCGGAGATC
>JBLIML010000296.1:0-4537 GCA_047638675.1 Planctomycetota bacterium
TTGATGAGAAAGAGGCGCTGTCCATTATGGCGGGTATTGCCGCCGGTTTAAGTTGTGCACATGAACAAGGCATCATGCACCTTGATATATCACCAAACAATATTATGGTCGATAAGCAAGGCCGCTCTCGCATAATGGATTTTGGTCTGGCCAGGGTGACTGTCGCCATGGATGAAAGTCAGCAAGACCAACGCGTCTTTGGTACACCGAGATACATTACACCCGAACATCTATCGCGCCAGGAACTTACCTGCGCTACAGATATTTTTAGCCTGGGTCTGGTGTTCTATGAGTTACTCGTTGGTACACCGGCAATTGATGGTAAAAACATTCATGACATCTATAAAGCTGTTGAAAATGCGGATATTGATTGAGGGAAACTGCAATATCAAGGTTTGACTCCAGAGATCATCGCCACCTTGCGTGACATGCTTCAGGTGAATCCGGCCTGGCGCTATCAAAGTGCCTTAGATCTGGTTCCGAGCCTGGATGATGTGATTGCCATTAAACAAGATGAAGATCGCGGATCGCTTGCACTCAATTTTCTTTTACGTCGCCTTGAACGTCGTCCGGAATTTCCTGCCTGTTCCTACAGCATAGGCGAGATTAATCGCTTAACCGAAGAGAACTCAAACACAGATTTCAACAAATTGGGTGCTGTTATCGTCCGTGACTATAGCCTTACCAACCGCATCTTAAAGATTGCCAACTCGGTGATTTTCGATCGAGGTGGCGAAGGCGTTAAAATAATTTCAATGGCAGTCTCCCGATTAGGCCTGAAACTGGTTCGCATGATTTGTAACGGCATGTTGTTATTCAAGGAAGCAGATAATAAGAACAGTGACCTTAAAGATATTCTCGTTGCCTCCTTTGTCGCTGGATTAATCGCAAGACACATTACGGCCTCTATAAAACGTAGTATTTCAGAGGAGGCTTTCATTTGTGCTTTATTTCATAATCTGGGACTTCATTTACTGGTGTTTTATCTGCCTGATGAGTATGAGGATATCAGAGTGCTAATTGATAAAGGCGAAGGGAGACAAAAAGCTGAACGAGCAATTCTGTCAACGACGTGTGCTTCGCTTGGTATTGCCGTTGCCGAAAAGTGGAACTTTCCAGAAACAATCGGTAAATATATGACGCACCTACCGCCAGGTAAATTGGAAAAGCCAAATCGCGATGAGGATATTCTGTGTCATGCCGCGAATTTCGCTAATGAACTATGCGAATTGTTTATTACAAACAAAAAAAGTACCGATCTATTGATCGAGATAGACGTTTTTATTGCCCGGCATGAGGTTATTTTCGATGGTGGTGCCACCAGGCTCGCACAGCTGGCTAGTGCCACTGCCGAAAAATTTTCCGACCTCGCCCCTGGCCCGGGCGTCAATTATAACGACAGTCGCTTTTGTAAAGGACTCAGTAATTTTTCATCAGCAATCGAAAAAGCACTCGTTGAGGAAGCTATGTTGGTCGAACTCGTGGCTGTTTCCTGAGATTTAATCAAAGAGGGTTAGTACTTGAAGCATTGAAACCGTGAATTTTTCTCGTTGTCATTCTGGCATCCCGCAGAAATTAATAGTTTAGAGAGTGGAAAAAACTCGTACATATTTAAGGTCTATTCTATTCTGACCCTTGTTCCTTTCTCATAAAGTCTTCAAAATACGCTCAATTAATTCTTTTGAGGACTAACTAATGACTTTCGACAACACCAGGACTTATCTGCTTGTCGGCATGCTAAGCCTTGTCGCTTTCACAAGCACAACAAAGGCAGAAGATCAGAAGAAAGAGGCTTCTCATCTGTTTAAATCCCCGGATATCTTTGAACTCGAATACGCAAATGACCCACGAATATCTCCCGATGGCCGCCAGATTGTTTATGTGCGTAATTCCATGGATATTATGAGTGATAGCGTACGTGGCAATCTCTGGATCATAAATTTCGATGGCAGTGGACACCGCGCGCTCCTCTCCAGTCGATTGAGTTATTCCTCACCACGTTGGTCAAAGGACGGTGGTCGCCTGGCCTACATCTCCTCAGCCGAAGGCAGTCCCCAACTCTATGTTCGCTGGATGGATACTGGACAATCGGCACTTTTAACAAACCTTACAGAATCACCCGGCGCGATTAGCTGGTCACCGGATGGTCTTTGGATAGCGTTTACTATGCAAGTAGCAGGTAGCCAGGAACCCCTTGCCAAAGCGCCAGCTAAGCCGGATAAAGCAAACTGGGCCCCACCGGTAAAACTAATCGATAAGTTAGTTTATCGCGTTGATGGTCACGGTTTTCTGAAGACAGCTTACTCACACGTTTTTATTGTCTCTGCGGAAGGCGGGACGCCACGCCAATTAACACAGGGTGATTTCAATCATGATGGCCCTCTGTCCTGGACACCAGATAGCGAAAATATTGTCTTCTCTGCTAACCGTAATGAAGATTGGGAATATCAGCCAGTGGAAAGCGATATTTATATAGTCTCTCGCGGCGATGCAGTATTGACACAACTCACCACGCGTTTAGGGCCAGATTCTGAGCCGGTGGTGTCGCCTGATGGCCGCCAAATTGCCTATACCGGATTTGATGATCGTGAACAGGGTTATCAATTAACACATTTATACGTGATGGATATCGATGGCAGTAACCCGAGAACAATTGGCGCAGAGTTTGATCGTTCTGTCCAAAATCCCCAATGGGCCGGCAATGGGAAGATCTACTTTCAACATGATGATCGCGGTGTCGTCAAATTGGCATCGATCACGCCCTCCGGTAAATTGACTATCCTGGCAGAGAATATCGGTGGCACCACAATCGGCCGACCCTACACAAGCGGCAGCTACACGCTTGCTCGTACAGGCGCCTATGCAACGACTGTCAATTCTCCTTATCAACCCGCCGATGTCGCCGTAGGCAGGCAGGGTAAATCGACTCAGCTTACCCATTTGAATGATGATGTCCTCTCGCACAAAAAACTGGCTCAGGTCGAGTCTTTGACCTGGTCGTCTTCCTTTGACGAACGTGAAATTCAGGGATGGTTAGTGACACCGCCCGATTTTGATGCAAGTAAAAAATATCCTTTTATCCTGGAAATTCACGGTGGTCCCTTTGCCGCCTATGGACCCAATTTTTCTGCCGAGATACAACGTTACGCCGCAGAAGGCTATGTGGTGCTCTATGCCAATCCCCGGGGCAGTACCAGTTATGGTGAAGAATTTGGTAATCTTATCCACCATGCCTACCCGGGGAATGACTATGACGATTTAATGTCCGGCGTCGATGCGGTCATCAACAAAGGAAAGATCGATAAAGACAATCTGTTTGTCACCGGCGGTTCCGGTGGTGGCGTCCTCTCGGCATGGATTGTCGGCAAGACCGGACGTTTCCAGGCTGCAGTTGTCGCCAAGCCGGTGATCAATATGACAAGTTTTGCACTTACATCAGATTACGTAAATTATTTCTACAAATACTGGTTCACGGCGTTTCCCTGGGAGAAGCCAGATGAATACTGGAATCGTTCCCCCTTATCCCTGGTTGGAAACGTGACAACACCGACGATGTTATTAAGCGGTGAGTCCGACTTTCGCACACCTATATCGGAATCAGAACAATTTTATATTGCTCTAAAACTACGTAAAATCGATACCGCTTTATTGCGTGTACCGGAGGCCTCACACGGCATCGCTAACCGCCCATCAAATCTTATCGCAAAAGTAGACAATATTCTGGCGTGGTTTGACAGGTACAGAACGGACAAGAAAAAAGATCGGATAAAAGAATAAGACCCATGGCAAAAACTATCACCGCGGACGGCGTGGAAATTGATTACGTAAGCAGAGGGCATGGCAAAGCTATCCTGTTCATTCATGGCTGGCCCTGCAGTCAACGAGTTTGGGACTGTCAAATACATGCCCTTCAGGATCGGTATCGGTGTGTTGCGCTAGACCTCAGAGGAATGGGGCATTCCGAGAAAGCGGATTGCGCATATACCTTCGGGGAATTCGCAGCGGATATTAGACATCTGATAAAAACCCTGGAATTGCAGGATGTCACACTGGTGGGTTGGTCCATGGGTGTGAGTGTGACCCTTGAATACATGGCAAATTATCAGGACGATGGTGATGTTGGCAGGATAGTACTTATTAACGGACCGATAAAACTCATCAGCTCAGACGACTGGGCCTTTGGCATCGAGAAAAAAGAATGCATGCAGTATATTAATGCACTCGTTGAAGATCCGATCAATGGAAGAAGGAATTTTTCAGCATCGAATTTGTTGAATCCAACACAAGCAGAGATTGATTTCCTGTTCAATATATCCATGCAAACACCATTGGATATCGCCATGAAGGCGGTAACTAACCAGATGGATCTTGATCATCGTCAAGCCTTAGAATCAGTGCGAGTACCTTGTTTAGCTATGCAAAGCGATCAGGACTTCTATCCCGTTGAGCTCGGCAGATACATTGCGGAAACTGCGCAACAGGGCTCATTACATATATTCGAAGGCTGCGGTCATTCCGTTCAACTGCAAAACTATGA
>JBLIML010000297.1:0-4503 GCA_047638675.1 Planctomycetota bacterium
GCATCGATAACGCGTTTTATAGGTACGAGAATTTTCATGGTTCGTCTTTACCTTCGTAATATTATGGAGCAGTGCTCATATACAGGACTTTTATTTTAATGAAGCCGCCTTTGTAAGGATATTGCTGCGCTGCAACAGTAGCATATAAGCCATGCTCGTTCAAACCTTCGGAGGGATCCTGAAATGCAAATAGTCAGCAGGGAGAACGCTTCAATTGTCTCAGGCTCGCTCACTTTTATCAGCGAAAATGAACTTATTGGCTTCACCAAAGAGAGTCAAATAATAAGAGGGCGAAGCGTTTAACTTCTCAGGGTTGATGATAGGTCCATTCCACCAGGGCGTTCATAAGTTCTTCACCGGGTCCACGATGTGCATCTTGATGATTAAGCATTCCCACAATGACAAAGCGTTTGCCGGCTTTGGCATCGACAAATCCAGCGATGGCGGAGACGTGATCGATAGTGCCGGTTTTTACGTGTGCATGGCCGGATTTGATGCGTCGGCGTAAGCGCTTTCTCGCAGTGCCATCGGTTCCCATGATGGAAAGAGACGAGACAAACTCTGGCATAAAAGGACTTGCGTTGGCGTACGTTAAAATATCAACCATTAATTGCGCTGATACTCGAGAGTCTCTGGATAATCCAGCGCCGTTTACCAAATTCAAAGATCGTGTATCTATGCCACGTTCCTTCAAATATTCACCAATAAATAATCTGCCATTTTCCACTGTCCCCGGCTCCCCTTTCATCGTAGCCGCCAGGGTAAGCAGCAAATGACGGGTCATCACGTTGTTGCTGAATTTGTTAACGTATCGAATCTGATCGCCCAAAGGAGGTGATTGCCAGGTGAGCAGGGCTTTTCCGAGGGGTGGGGCGACCCCTTTCTTTACGGTGCCTGACAGGCTGCCTCCCAATTGTTGCCAGAGGGACTTGAATACGCCGAAGGTAAACATTTCAGGCGTCAAAACGGTGCGAGACATAACATAATGTCCACAGCTAGCAGGAAAACGACCTTCAAAAATCACCCGATCCAGCTTTGGGCCTTGTGGAATATTGACGGCGATGCCTCGTTGAAAACCACCACACTTGCCTTTGCTTAAACGTAGATTATTCTCCATGATTAGATTCGGTAACTCAGGATCGGTTTTGATCTTGACCGATATTCCGTCACTGGCAGGAAAGAAATGAAAATTAACGGCCTTGAAGTTAGTCAACAGGGCATTGGGGAGAACGTTGTAGGCGCGTTCGGGTTTGTTATCGAATTCTCCAGGATCTGAATCCGGGACCGTAAAATAACTATCATCAATAATCAGATCGCCCATGATTTGATTTACGCCCAGGCGTTGTATTTCTCGCAATAGTTTCCAGAAGTTTTCTGTCACCAGATAGGGATCACCATAGCCTTTGATTAGGAGATCACCGTGGAGCACACCATTTTTTACCTTGCCAAGGACGTAAACTTCAGTGGGCCAGTAATAGGCTGGCCCCAACTCCTCCAGGGCAGTTAGGGTTGTGATGATTTTGATTGCTGATGCGGGATTATGCGGCACGTTCGCATTCACGGATAATATTGGCTCCGCGACTCCAATTTCATGCACCACAAAACTGTATGAAGATTCTGGTAATTTGTAGCCTTCGGTGATAAAAGCGAGTCCTTTGGGTAAGGGCGCGGCAATGGTGACCATATGCCAACAAAGTAGATTAATAGAGAGGCACAATAGCGAGACTGCTTTTTTTATGTTCATATTTGATTGATATTAAATGATGAGAGTCCAGTCAAAAATGTTTGAATAATGATTAACGGGCAGTATTACTAAGGAAAATCTCTTGTTTGTCAAATGCCTGATCGAAAACTGAGCGCGTCCGTTTCAAGGCATCCTGCGGAAGTGTAATTTAGTGAAAAGAAGTAGTCGAGCCCAAGATAATATCAGGGTAAAATAATGCTCCGGTTTTGATAATGGACGATAAGAAGGAAGAATAAAAATGCATACAGATATGGAATATGATGATCCAGTTGCGAAAGAAATAATTGATTTACACGTATTTTTCGAAGACTGGTTCAGGGGAAATTGCAATGATAGCGAACGGGTTTTTAAGAAACGACTGCTTTCCAGAATGGACATCGATTTTCTTATTATCTTGCCCAACGGTGAGAGTTACTATGGCGATCAATTCTGGCCAGAGATGCGCAAGGCCCATGGCAGCAATCCAAATTTCAAAATTAGTTTACGCAATTTTGCACGCAAGCTGCAAATAGGCCGCAAGACCTTTGTGGCAAACTATGAAGAATGGCAGAAAAATGCACTACTAAGCCAACCTGCTAATAACGGCAGGGTATCAACAGCAGTTTTTGTTACGGATAGTTCGGCACCCAACGGGCTGAAGTGGGTGCACGTACATGAAACCTGGTTGCCGGCAAAGCGAATAAAATCAACATCGTTTGACTGGTAGGCAGACCAGGAAGTATCGTTCGCACCCGATAATATTACGCAAGCAACATTGCGGCCTTGTGGGATTTTTGATTGCGACCGTGATATTTGTCCAGTAGTAATTTTTGCTTAAGTTTGCTTTGATTAATATTTTTTAATTTGACGTGACCAAAACCACGGATGTACTCAGGTAAAGCGGCAATTTCCATAGCAAACTCATAATTATTGTCATCGAGCTTTTCCAGTAATTCATTTATAGTATTTTTATATTCGTCTATAAGTTGTCTTTCCAGTTGTCGTTCCTGCGTATAGCCGAAGACGTCGAAAATACTTCCTCGTAAAAAACGCAATTTTGCCAATACGCCAAACAATAACATTGTCCACTGCGGAAATACTTTCTTGATGAGTTTGCCTTCTGCATCTTTTTTGGAAAGAATCGGTGGTGCAAGATGAAACTGCAATTTGTAATTACCCTGAAATTGTTTTTCAAGTTTCTTGATAAACTCGCCATTACTATATAAGCGAGCTACTTCGTATTCGTCTTTATAGGCCATGAGTTTGAATAGATTGCGTGCCAGGGTTTGCAGGAAAACCTTTCTGTTTTCCGTCGAAAGCGAGGGTTTTGTTGACAATTTATTTTGTATGGAATCAATGAACCTCTGGTACAGCTCCGCATAGTCTCTATCCTGATAATGCGTCAACAAACCCATTCTGTGTTGAATGATTTCGCCCAGGTCCTTATGTAAAGCAGGTTTGTTTTCATTTATTTTGGCAATAGCAAGCACAGCATCGAGGTTGAAAGCAGCACGGCGGCCCCACATGAATGCCTGCGTATTGAAATCTACGGCTACGTTGTTTAACTCAATTGCCTCTTCAATGGCTTTTGAGGAAACAGGAATTAGGCCGCTTTGCCAGGCATAGCCGAGGAGGAATAAATTCGCTGCAATAGAGTCACCCAATAATGCCGTAGCGATTGCCGTTGCGCTTACAAATTGTGTTTTCTCTCTATCTCCAGTTTCCGATTCAATGGCCAGCTTCATGTCTTCCGAAGGAAACACGGCATCCGGGTTGGTGATGAATTCGGCGGTTGGGGAATGATTGTCGTTTACGATGGCATGGGAGCGATGAGTGTGTAATTTCGCCAGGGCTTCATCCGATGCTGAAACGACCAAATCACAGCCCAGCAATAGATCCGCATCACCTGCCGCAATGCGAACGGCATGTATATCGTCTTGTTGCTTTCCTATTCGGACATGGCTGATAACGGATCCAAATTTTTGTGCCAATCCAGTTTGATTCAGCGTTGCACAGCCTTTGCCTTCTATGTGTGCGGCCATAGCGAGCACGGAACTGACGGTCAATACGCCGGTTCCGCCAATACCGGTTACCAGAACATTCCAGGGTTGCGCCAGATCAGGTAATTGCGGTTCAGGCAGGGTCATAAACTCGGCTGAGTCAAAGGTCGCCTTATTCTTGCGTAAATCACCACCAATGACCGAAACAAAACTTGGACAAAAACCTTCCACACAGCTGTAATCCTTGTTACACGCACTCTGATCGATAATACGCTTGCGGCCCAATTCGGTATCTTTAGGCAATACAGAAAGACAATTGGACTGCACGCCACAATCGCCGCAGCCCTCGCATACATCTTCATTGATAAATATACGTAAGGCCGGGTCAACAAGTTGTTTCTTTTTTCGTCGTCGTCTTTTCTCTGCGGCACATGTCTGATCGTAAATAATGATCGTGGTGCCACTTATCTCTCTTAACTCTTTCTGAATTTGTGTTAATTTTTTTCTATCATCGACGGTCAATCCATCAAATTCTGGAAAGGAATCAGGATATTTGTCCGCTTCATCGGAAACAACGGCGATACGTTTGACTCCTTCACCGCGCAACTGGTAAACGAGCTGTTCAACGGTCAAGATGCCATCAATGGGTTGACCACCGGTCATTGCTACAGCGTCGTTATAGAGTATTTTGTAGGTAATGTTGACGCCGGAGGCAATCGTCGCGCGTATGGCGAGCAGGCCAGAATGAAAATAGGTGCCATCACCAAGATTCTGAAATAC
>JBLIML010000298.1:0-4480 GCA_047638675.1 Planctomycetota bacterium
AGTCGGGTGCGGGTGAATAGTAAGACTTAAATCCGTCGCATCACAATCCATTTCGATAGCGAGTGCGACCTCGGCGATAAGATCTCCTGCGTGCGGTCCGCAAATGCCGGCACCAATAATGCGATCAGTTTTCTCATCAAATAAGAGTTTAGTCATGCCTTCATTTCTTCCAAGACTCAGCGAACGACCGCTGGCGGCCCATGGAAAAACACCTTTGCCGTACTCTATGCCCTGCTCTTTTGCTTCCGCCTCCGTGATACCAACCCAGGCCACTTCAGGATCGGTGTAGGCCACGGAAGGAATTACCCTCGCTTCAAATGCACTTTTCATCCCGGCGATGACTTCGGCCGCAACCTTACCTTCGTGCACTGCTTTATGTGCCAACATCGGTTGTCCGACAATATCGCCGATGGCAAAGATATGTGACACATTGGTGCGCTGTTGCTTATCAACCGAAATAAATCCTTGGCCGTCAACATTAACTCCGGCTTTATCGGCGCCGATACTATTACCGTTAGGTCGACGACCTACAGCAAGCAAAATAGCATCAAAAGACGCTTTGTCAGGTGCTTTTGAGCCCTCAAAAGAGACTTCCAGTTCCTCTTTCAGTGCCTTTATTTCAGTCACACGCGTACTAAGGTAGATATTCTCGTATTGTTTCTGGATACGTCTTAGCAAGGGCTTAACGACATCTGTATCTGCCCCTGCAACAATGCTGTCCAGCATCTCAACCACAGTGACTTTTGTGCCTAGCTCATGATAGACCGTGGCCATTTCGAGCCCGATAATGCCACCACCAATGATCAACAGGCGCCCGGGTATTTCCCTCAATTCCAGTGCCCCTGTGGAATCTATGATCCGAGGGTCGTCCGGGAAAACAGACACTTTTGAGGCCTGCGAACCGGCAGCGATAATGGCTTGTTCAAAATTAACTGTCTTTTCTCCCTCCTCTGTAGTCACCTTAAGTTGGGTGGGTGAGCTAAAATGGCCATTACCGTGCAAGACCTGAACTTTTCGTTGTTTGGCCAGCCCTTTCAAACCAGTGGTAAGTTGCCCCAATACCTTTTCTTTCCAGCCACGCAATTTATCGAGATCGATACTCGGCTCGCCGAATTCAATGCCGAATTCCTTCACTTCTTTGGCTTCACTAATGACTTTGGCTGCGTGTAACAGAGCTTTGGAGGGAATGCAGCCGACGTTCAGGCAGACACCACCCAGTGAGGAATACCGTTCCACCAAAATTACTTTTTTGCCGAGATCGGCTGCGCGAAAAGCGGCAGTATAACCACCTGGTCCGGATCCCAGAACCACGACCTCTGTAGAAATTTCCTCGCCATTTTCAGAGTCTACTGCCCTTGCTTGATCGTCTGTTTCTTTGGTCACCGGCACCTCTTGTGCTTTTGTACTTTGTTGCATGGATAAAATCACATCACCTTCAGAGACCTTGTCACCGACATTTACGGCGAGCGAGCTTATTTCTCCAGCATACGGTGACGGAATATCCAGGGTCGCCTTATCCGTCTCCAGCGTGATCAGGGTGGTCTCTACCTCAACTATATCTCCGACTTTTACCGCGATTTCGATCAACTCAACATCGCTGAAGTCACCTAGATTAGGTACTTTTACATCTATCGCCATTTCAGGAAATCTCCAAAATTTATTTTTTTAAGACAAGGTTTGCTTAGGCTCATGCGCCCAAGATTCTGATTTTCTGCTTTCACCAGTAGCATATTAACCCATGTTTTTAGCTATCGGCTCCGCACGAAAAAATTTACTGAAATATTTTCGTAATATTTTATTTTTTTGAACTAAATTATTTCCTCGATTCCAGGGAATGATTGTTTTGCACAAGGCCTTATTCAGCGTTACTTTCAACTCACACTCTCGCGCCTCACAGATAAGTCACTGAATACTCGGAATTTAGTGCATAGCAGCAATTCAAATTCGTTTATTTTTCGATACTTATCCACAAGAATTTCGACTACTATTAACAGGTCAATCCACAATATGTCGTATGTTAAATACAACTTGACCACAATTTGTAGTGGTGGAATAATTTGCCTTACGTTAAAAACTTCATCTTATTTCTAAGTTTTCAAACGATAACAAGAATATTCAGCGATTAACCTTTATAGGAGGGGTTATGGAGGTTAGAAAAGCCGTATTAGCCGAGTCAGTCATAAAAGCCGATGTTGACGCTTTAGCTCGGGAAGTCACCGCATCACAAGCAGAAATGTCCACTCATCAACCGGGTGGTTATAAGGTTATCCGCCGTAATAACAAGGTAACCAGTTACGATTCCAGCAAAATAAGCGTGGCTTTAACCAAGGCTTTTCTTAATGTTGAAGGCGGTACGGCCGCAGCGTCTACTCGCGTGCACGAGAAAGTAGAAGATTTATGCGAGCAGATTGATAAAGCACTGACCCGACGTATGCCCGGTGGTGGCACCGTCCATATTGAGGACATTCAGGACCAGGTAGAGTTAGCACTAATGCGTGCAGGTGAGCAAAAAGTCGCCCGGTCTTATGTTATATACCGCGAAGAGCGTAGCCGAGAGCGAGCTGAAAAAGCCAGACAGGAAAAACAACTAAGCGGTGAGCCGACTTCCGATAATGTCACTAATGTAACTTACGCCGATGGCTCAGTAAAACCGCTGGATATGAACCGCCTCATTGCCATTGTCAACGAGGCCTGCCAGGAACTGGACTTTATTGATGGTCATCTGATCATTAATGACGCCCTGCGTAATCTGTTTGATGGTGTCAATGAAGCTGATGTAAACCCCGCGCTGGTAATGAGTGCCCGAACGCTGATCGAGAAAGAACCTAATTACAGTTTTGCGGCTGCCCGTCTTTTGCTGGATAACTTGCGTCGTGAAGCACTAAGTTTTGTTGAAGGTAGACCTGACGAGGCAACACAGGCAGAAATGACGGTACGTTATACTGATTATTTCAAAAAATATATTCAGTGCGGTACAGATCTCGAATTGCTGGACCATGAAATTGCAAAATATGATCTGGATAGATTGGGCAATGCTTTGAAGGCCGAGCGCGATCAACAATTTACTTATCTTGGTCTGCAAACCTTATACGATAGATATTTTATTCATTCGGACGACGTTCGTTTTGAGCTTCCACAGGCCTTTTTCATGCGTGTCGCCATGGGCCTGGCGATCAATGAACTCGACAGGGAAACCAGGGCCATCGAATTTTATGACCTCCTGTCGTCTTTTGATTTCATGAGTTCAACACCCACTCTGTTTAATTCGGCTACTCTCAGGCCGCAGCTTTCTAGTTGTTATCTGAGTACAGTTCCGGATGATCTTGATGGTATTTTCAGCGCCATCAAAGATGATGCCATGCTATCAAAATACGCTGGCGGTCTTGGCAACGACTGGACGCGAGTTCGCGCGATGGGTGCCCACATTAAAGGCACCAACGGTAAATCTCAGGGTGTCGTACCCTTCCTAAAAGTGGCTAACGATACCGCAGTCGCCGTTAATCAAGGTGGTAAACGCAAGGGAGCCATGTGCGCCTACCTTGAAACCTGGCACCTTGATATTGAAGAATTCCTTGACCTGCGCAAAAACACTGGCGATGACCGTCGCCGCACGCATGACATGAATTCCGCTAACTGGATTCCTGATCTGTTTATGAAACGCGCCTGTGAAGATGGTCCATGGACCTTATTCACGCCCGACGAAACGCCGGACTTACATGATTTGTATGGTAAGGACTTCGAAACTCGTTATGTCGAATATGAAGCGATGGTTGAACGAGGTGAAATCAAAACATTCAAGACCCTTCGTGCAGTTGAGCTGTGGCGCAAAATGTTATCCATGTTATATGAAACAGGTCATCCCTGGATTACTTTTAAAGACCCCAGCAATCTGCGTTCACCACAACAACATGCGGGTGTCGTGCATTCGTCCAACCTTTGCACTGAGATAACTTTAAACACGTCAGACGAAGAAATCGCAGTGTGTAATCTCGGTTCCGTCAACATCGCCCAACATGTCGATGAAAATGGTCTGAATATGGAGAAGTTATCGAAGACCATTACCACCGCAATGCGCATGCTCGATAATGTTATCGACTATAACTATTACAGTGTGCCCCAGGCACGTCGCTCAAACTTGCGTCATCGCCCTGTGGGCATGGGTATCATGGGCTTTCAGGATGCGCTTTATAAAACACGCACGGCCTATAGTTCTGAGCAGGCCATAGAGTTTGCCGATCGCAGCATGGAAGCCGTCAGTTATTTTGCAATTCAGGCGTCCTCGCTGCTGGCAGAAGAACGTGGCGCTTATTCCAGCTTTGAGGGCTCACTTTGGAGTCAGGGCATTTTGCCCCTTGATTCCATTAAATTGTTGAAAGATGCCCGAGACGGATATCTGGAAGTAGACGAAAGCCAGACCCTGAACTGGAAAATCCTGCGCAAGCAAGTACAAAAACACGGTCTGCGTAATTCCAATTGTATG
>JBLIML010000299.1:0-4445 GCA_047638675.1 Planctomycetota bacterium
AATTTTGTAGTGATCTTACATGCTTCTTCGCTGACAATTAAGGCGATGATAGCTGCGATATTGTCCAAACGACTCAAGGGAGTCGTGCGGATGGTCATAGCGAACCAGGCCTCTTGTGGTACAACAAATTACCTTTGGCGATTAATTCTGTGGCAGTATCGTATATCGCTTTAAGTGACATCTGCGATGGGTTTGATTTGAGTCGCTTCACCAGCATAACAGATAGCGATACTCCCAAAATATTCTTATGCTTGAGAGAACAAAATTTGAGTGTTTGGGGTCAATGTGATGTCGGCATTGACCCCGATGGCTTTACCTTGTGAGATCTGAATATCCTTGGCGGTGGTGTTAGTTCCGTTTGTTTTACTATCGAAAAGGTAGTTAACGATGGATCCAGGTGTAGCTAGTGTTATGGCGAATTGTCGCCCAGTGCTGTTAGGCTGCAGTTACAATGGCAATCTTGTCGGAAAGAGAAATTCCCATGAGAGCGGTTTCTTAATCGTTATTGATTTCAAAATTGCGCGGATTCAAATCTGAAGTGCATCACCTAATCAGGTAGAAGAAGGGGCCAGCTGAAGGTAAGCTTCATCCTTTTTCTCCGGCAAGAGATTAAGTGATGATGAAAACATACCAACAACTGACCTACGAGCAACGATGCCAGATTTCAGCACTGAAGAAAAGCGATTGTAGCCAAAGAAGGATTGCTAAGATCATTGGAACGACTCAGTCCACCGTGAGCAGGGAGCTGGCAAGGAATACCGGCGCCAGAGGGTATCGCCATAAACAGGCACAAGAAAGGACGAATCAGCGGCGTGCAGAGGCGTCACAACCAACCAAAATGACGCGCTTTAGTCATTGCGTAATGCTGTTTTAATACGCCAAAAACGCGTTCAACCGTACAACGCACGCCAGAATGCAATCGATTAAATTGCCTGTCGATTTTTTATAAGGGTCGGTTTCTATAAGCTCTCTTGATGATTCTGTTTTCAATTTTTCTTTCGCTTAGCCAGTCATTATGCGCATGGCTAAGATAAGCGCTATCCGCGTAAACTGATGACTCGTCGCCGCTTAACATGTCAGTAAAACAGTTAGAATCATGCACGTTTCCAGCGGTGTAGTCTGTCGCCTTAATAAATCCATCTTCGTAAACATTGATGTGTGCTTTATAACCGTAGGTACTTTTCCGCTTGTCATCTGAACCCGCTTTTACATTCCAACCTGCTTCCGGGTCTTGCGTGGAATTACCGTCTTTATCTTTATTGGGACGACACTGATTTGCTTCAATCACGTGCTAACTGCTTTTCTAGTCCAGGATCACTTAATGTATACCAACTTTGTAGGAGAGGCGCTTTAAACATCATGATAGGCGGCCAAGCTTTCTCACCTCTAGATTTTGAATGAATACCTGAGCGCAGCTGCTCCAACGGCAACCAGTTAATTAACGCATGTACATCATCAAGCTCTCTTAAAGCTTTATGATCTATCAGCATCGAGTCTGCCAAGCTGCGCTGTTTAAGGTTTTTCCAAGCCATAAGGTCTATCATTCACTGAAGTTTATTCGGATAGGTAGTATCTCAAATTTCTTGCTGAAACTCATGCTCTCGTGCAAAGGTCTCAGATTAATTATATTGCAGTTATTGCGAGCGAGATCAAATTAAAATAACTAGCTATGCAGGTAGTCCTAATGTCCCGCGATGCCGAAAATAACACTGTTAAATAAATTATTGACGTTGCTCCCATTGGTCGTATGCAGGTGAAAATTTTTACTCTCTGTATCTTGATTTCTATACTTGATGGGTTTGATACGCAATCTATAGTTTGCGGTCTTGTATAACTTATTCAGCTTGGGCCGCAATCGGATTTCGGCTAAACGCTTTCGAAGTCTTAGGGAGAGTGCGTTCAGCTGCTGTTTCGATTTTTTCTACTGTGACAAGTTAATATTTTGATTTTGTTGAATCAATTCAGTGAGTTCTTTATAGGATTCTTCAACTGTTTTACCCGATGTATCCATGGTGATATGGGCCTGTTCGTAAAAAGGTGTGCGCTCGGTAAGAATGGCTCTCAAATCGTCCATAGCATCTGCGTGATCCTCTAGCGGTCTTAGATCCCCCTGTTGTATCACTCTATTCATATGTTCTTCAGGGCTGGTTTTAACCCAGACAACCAGACAGGTTGTTAGCAACAAATTGAGCCCCTTTATTTCGGAAACAATGCTGCCGCCGGTCTCTATGCAGCAGGATTCATTATTTTGAAGGGTTTTAAATAAGGCTTTTTCTTCCAGTCGACGATAGCCAGCCTGGCCAGAGAGACTCATGATTTCAGCAACCGGCATGGCTGCGATCTTTTCTATCTCATTGCTCAAGCGGATAAAAGGTAAACCCGCTCGTTCATTCAGTAGTTGTCCCAGTGTGGTCTTGCCAGCGCCGCGCAGCCCAATGAGCGCAATACGGGTATGGGTATCTGTGGCCTGATCGGAGAAGTTTTTATAAAGTAATTGCAGTGCTGACTGTTGATCTTCTCGCTCCAGCCGACTAATAAATTCGTTGATCAGGACTTGTTCTGGTGTCCGTGTTTTGCCGGAGGGGAGCAGGTCATCGATATTTGTATTCAGGGCCATGGCGACCTGGCGTAACAGGTTTATCGATATATTGCCCTTGCCCTGCTCAAGATCTGCCAGGTAGCGCTCGGATACTTCCGAGTGAGTAGAGAGCATTTTTCTACTCATGCCACGATTGGCACGCAATCCGCGCACACGGTTGCCAACTTGTGTCAGAAAATCATCATTGCTCGGTGGGCTTTTCTGCTTTTTTTCTCTGTTACTGATCTGTGTGGTCAAGTGATTTTCCTGGCATGAAATAGGTGGCTCATTATAAGTTGGCAATGCGACTAAACATACCTGTCAGCGATTATTTTCTCACAACAGCGTGCATTTCTACAGTGGGCTTTGCATTGCTAGGTTAATGACGGGTGAACTCGATTGCCCCTTGAGGTAATAGATACAAAACAATAGCGGAACCATCGGTGACTGTTGGGCAGTGTGCACTATCTGGCCCATAGACCAGCCAGCCGGCGCCATGCCCGTCAAACTCGGCCTGTTCCGAGAGTGGCATAATTAAGTCAATTTCACCATTAGGGTGGCGGTGATGGGGACCAACGACTGCCTGCATTTCAACAACATCAACGCTGTGACCGTCAAGATCATCGGTTGCTTTGATGATGCGGCCAAATTTGATGCCGCCAGCCTCATGTTTGCACAGTATCCCTTCGCTTATCCCGACCTGGCAGCATTTTTTAATAGCGCTAAACACCTCGCCTTGAGGAGGGAAGGTTTTGTTGAGTTTGATTTCCAGAGTGTTGTCCAGTGGCTCACCAGCAATCTTGTCGGTGACGGTTTTTAGCAGGGACTGGAAGTGATCGAGATCGAAAGTTTGCATTCAGGTTGCCTCACTTGTGTTGGTTGAATCGGCGTGAAATTATTTTTCAGGACTCTTTCACCTTAGATGGTGCACTATAGTGCAGAAACGGCTGTAATTGAAGCTGTTTACTTGAGGTTGATGCCGTATACCGTATTTTTTTTACTTAAAAAAGATAAGTAATGGACCCCAATAATTGGACCACGCTATAAGTGTTTTCCAGTTCATCTACGCGGCCATCCGTTCCACCGCCTCATAGTACACCCGATCAGGCGTTTGGTCTCCCAACGACTGATGCTTTCTCTCTGTATTGTAAAATTCAAAGTAGCGATTCAGTGACGCCTTGGCGGTTCTGATGTCATCGTACGCATGAAGATAAACTTCCTCGTATTTCACGCTACGCCACAATCGTTCTACAAATACATTGTCGACCCAACGTCGTTTGCCATCCATGCTGATAGCGATATCGTTTGATTTCAGAACCCCTGTAAAGTCCTCACTGGTGAACTGACTCCCCTGGTCTGTGTTGAAAATTTCCGGTGCGCCATTGCGCTCAATCGCTTCTTCAAGTGCATCGATACAAAAAGCGGTGTCCATAGTGTTCGACAATCGCCACGACAGTACTCGCCTGGAGTACCAGTCAATAACGGCAACCAGATAGACAAAACCTTTCGCCATCGGAAGTAGAGTAAGAGGCAGAGCGTAGTCGCGCTATCTCTCTGCCTCTCCTCCCCGAACCGTACGTGCACCTTTCAGCGCATACGGCTCTCCACTTAGTTTTGGCTAACTGCCATTGCAACATCAGCGTAGCGTGACGTGACGGTGTTTCTGACTTCGTCCCTAAGATACGGATTAATCTCCGGCAATCGCCAACGAAACGGCATCTTTTGGCTACCCACTAACCTCGTTAGCACTGCGCCATGCAGATGACCGTGATTGGTTTTACCAAAGAGCACCCATGTCTTAGTTTTGCCTGGCTCCGGTCGTGTGAACCCATTCATTAATAATGATTTGTTCCTGCACCGGTATTTA
>JBLIML010000300.1:0-4423 GCA_047638675.1 Planctomycetota bacterium
GCTTGTCTTTCCCGATACAGGTGAAGTGCTTTCTGGTGGTAATTTTCACGCAGAACCTGTGGCTTTCGCTGCTGATACTCTCGCATTAGCAATAGCGGAGATAGGCTCTCTTTCAGAACGACGTCTGGCCTTATTGGTTGACCCAAAAATGAGTGGCTTACCTGCCTTTCTGGTAGAAAATAGCGGCTTGAATTCCGGTTTTATGATAGCCCAGGTCACGGCCGCCGCATTGGCATCTGAAAACAAGTCTCACGCCCACCCCGCCAGTGTCGACAGCATTCCAACATCGGCCAATCAGGAAGACCATGTCAGCATGGCGACTTTTGCTGCACGTCGTCTGGGCGACATGGTAGAGAATTCAAACAATATTATTGCGATAGAATTATTGGCCGCCGCGCAGGGAATTGAATTTCATGCGCCCCATATTACATCTGACATACTGCAAAAAGTAATAGCGCGGATCAGAGAAGATGTCGCGCACTATGATAAAGATCGTTACTTTGCGCCCGACATTAATGCGAGTAATGCGATCATTGAATCAGGTTATTTTATGCAATTCGTGAAAGATATTCTGCCATCCATAAGGGAAGCTTGATGTGGATGAGGTGTTTGAATTAACGCGAGGTGATTCACCGCTTCTGGTCAGCATCCCGCATTCTGGCACCACACTTCCTGCCAGTGTAGAAGAGCAACTGACTGACGAAGCGCTGCTCCTGGCTGACACCGACTGGTTTATTCCCGAGATCTACGACTTTATTTTTCGTCTGGATATATCCGTAGTCAAAGCTAAGTACTCGCGATTGCTTATCGACCTCAATCGTCCACCAGATAATACAAGCCTGTATGAAGGAAAGGTAACAACGGGTTTATGCCCGTTGAAGTTATTCGATGGTGAGCCCGTCTATCGAAACGTATCTTATTTAACAGAAAATGAAATTTCTCGTCGTCTGGAATCCTATTGGAAACCTTATCACGCAGCACTGACTGAGGAAATTACTCGATTAAAAGCGATGCACGGTTACTGCATTGTTTATGATGCGCACTCTATTCGATCTGCTGTCCCGAGTTTATTCAAAGGTAAATTACCTGATTTAAACCTGGGAACGAACAACGGACTAAGCTGTGGCAGCGAACTTCAAAGGCTGGTTGAATCTCTCTTAAACAATAACAATTCATTTTCCTCTGTAGTCAATCAACGCTTTATTGGTGGATACATTACCCGTCATTATGGTTCTCCCCTAACGCATTGCCATGCGGTTCAAATGGAGATTGCGCAATGTGCTTATATGGATGAGGACGGAGAGCCCAACTATGACAGTGAAAAAGCCAAACATCTAAAATATTTCCTGGAAGAACTCTTTAATGGACTATTGGATTGGCCGCTCATTAGCACCGAATAGCTGTTTTGTATTGCATTTCCAATAGACGAAGAGCGCAATGCCGGTATATTCTACGTCCACGATTATCCACATCTGGAGAATCTATCGATCAATTCACGGTGGTAAAAAAATGAGGTGAGTAAATGAAATTTATAATATTGGGACAATTTGAAGGCATTAAGCAGGATGATGATTGGGTACAATTCATGGGAAATAATCACGAGCAGGCTTCGGCAAAATGTGATGATTTAGGCATCGTTATAGAGAATGTGTATGTCACCATCTCCGGACCTTGCCAATTTGTCGTAGTAATGGAATGCCCCTCAGCCGAATCAATGTTGAGTTTTCAGGGATGGTATAACAAGCAGGGCCGCGGCAGCTTTGAAGCCATCGCCTGCTTTGACCTGGAGACAGCCTTAGGCGCTTTGGAAAAATCCTGATTTTAGTTTAGGCGTAAATGGGCGGCCTGCGATCTTTCCATGGCCGCGCGCGTTCCAGTTGGCCTGCCAACTGGAACAGCCTGCTTTCATCCGCCGGGCTGCCGACAAATTGCACACCGATGGGTAACTTTTCTTCGCTCCAGTAAAGTGGCACGGACATGGCCGGATGGCCAGTCGCGTTAAAAATCGCGCCGGTGTGGCAAAAAGAAAACGTACCCTTATCCATGAATTCATAAGCATCCATACCTTCTTCATTTTGATTAAGGGTTCCGGATTTAAGTGGTGGCTGACTGACGGTTGGCGTCAGTATCATGTCGTAATCTTCAAAAAAGGCACCGACCTGACGGGATAAGCCATTGAAAAGCATCGTTGAGCCTACTATATCAACGGCTTTTAATTCACGACCATGCTGCAACAATGACCAGGTCACCCACTCAAGATTATCCGTTCCAGGTGTGCGACCCATTGCACCTCCTATTCCGTCAATCATTGGTGCCACCCATGACATCATAATCGTGCACCAGGCGCGTACGAATGCAGCACGATCTATCTGCAATGATGCCTCGACCATCTCATGACCAAGCTCTCCACACAATTGAACAGCATCTTGCATTGCCGCGATACAATCAGGATGCACATCAACGTCGTCAGACATACCGGGCATGAAGGCAATTCGCAAGGGCTTTGGATCGCTTTCAAGTTCTGAAAGATAAGATCGCACAGGCGGCGGTGCCCAAAAACTTGCGCCGACATCCGGCCCAGCAACCGCATCGAGGATCGCCGCGCTATCGCGAACACTACGGGAGACCACCAACTCCACTGGCAAACAGCCCATGCTGTCATTATTCATATCGGGACCTAAGGGCACCCGACCTCGGCTGGGTTTCATTCCGAAAATACCATTCACAGAAGCTGGCATACGAATGGACCCACCACCATCGTTGGCGTGTGCTATAGGCACGATCCCAGTTGCCACCGCGGCAGAAGACCCACCACTGGACCCCGATGCGGTCCGGCTGGTATCCCAGGGGTTACAGGTTTTATTCTTGTAGGCCACGGCTTCCGTATTGCCGTTAAAGCCGACTTCCGAGGTGGCGGTTTTTGCAAAGGTGACAAGCCCGGCGCGCTTAAAACGCGCCATCAATTCGCTATCATGATCAGGGACAAGACCTTCAAACAAACGGCAGCCGTGAGTAGTGGGAACGCCAGCATAATTAATGACAAAGTCTTTAATCATGAAAGGTACGCCTGCGAAAGGTCCATCTGGCACACCCTGTTTAATTGTTTGCGCAGCTTGATCAGCCATGTCATAAACAATGGCGTTGATTTTTGGATCCACTGCCGCGGCGGCATCCATTGCTGCCTCTAATAACTCAGTTGGCGTAACATCTTTATTACGCACCAATTCGGCCAAACCCAGACCATCGTAGTTTGAATATTCTGAAAATTTTGCCATGACCCTATTTCCCCCGAGATAAGCGTAAAGTGATGATGTGGATATTATCTGTGATTAAACACAAATGATATACAGAATGGCATTCCTGCAGTCTGTTGTACGATCAATTTCATTCGACCGCGGCGGCTGGGATGTTGGCATGTGGCTGAATGAATTCAGCCCTACAGGATCTCTACCTGAATAAATCAACCCCTAATGTTGGCCCTGTTGTAGGGCCGAATTCATTCGACTACGGGGGCCTGGGTGCTGGCATGCGGTCGAATTCATTCGACCGCGGAGGCCGAGGTCCTGGCATGTGGCCGAATGAATTGCATCCTTAGCTTCGTAAACGGTACGTCCCTGTACCACTTCTCGGCCCTGGGTCCTAGTCACATCGATACACTGAACTAATCATCACCTCTTTTTCTAGAAACTCTGACTCCTCAGCGCATTCGAATACCTTTTGCAGGATGTCTCTACCTTCGACGACCGCACCGAATGCACTCGCGCCCTGACCATCCGGAAATCGCCCACCACCGTAATCAAGTTCAGGTTGATCGCCAATACAAAAGAAAAAACTGCCATAAGTTTCCCCTGGCGCAAATCTACCCATGGAAATTGTGCCGTCTTTATGTTTGATGCCAGTATCTTCGCTTGACTCATGAAGTATAGGTGCCAAAACATTATCAGCTTCATAGCCTTTAACCGCATCGAATTTCAGACCACCTTGCACAACTTCAATTTTATGTTCGACGTTTGCCTGATTGTTTAGAGTGACAATGCGAAAGAAACTCGTGTCTATAAAACTACCAGCATCCATATAAGCGAAGAAATTTTTACTTGTCTGTGGTGCCAGATCATTGAATATGTCGACTTCAATGTCTCCAAGTTCACAGGCAATGATTACGTGGGAAATATCCATCGATTTATCCGATTAATCAATTAAGAATCTTCAGCAGAATCTGTGGGTGAAATCATAATATTCTTTTGATCCTGGAAAAACAAAGCTCGTCATTCCCGCATGCTTTTGGCGGAGTAGTGGAGCATGCGATGTGTGGACTCCTCCCCCTTGCGGGAGTACGTTCTAGTTTCCACACACGAAAATAACGGAGTCCACACATGAATCAGAATAACGTAATCGCAATCGATTTAGCAAAAAATGTTTTTGA
>JBLIML010000301.1:0-4398 GCA_047638675.1 Planctomycetota bacterium
AATCTGAAGATAATATTTTACACATTAACGAACACACTACCTTTAATGGTGATAATTTTTTATTGTGGAAACACCCCCTGGTAATTTCACTAATTATTATAACGACCATCTTTTTCCTATCTGTTTCAAATAATGTCGGTGCAGCCGATGCCTGTAAGTATCTCAATCAATATATGGCACCTTTTAATCCACCTATAGATAACTGGCCGGTTAATATCGCTGGTCCTGCACCAGGAGATGTTGAACAAAGATTGGTAGGGCCTGAAGAATGTTCAGTCATTTCAGAAAAGATAATTAAAAACGCCCATGGGATCCCATATCGTCAAGTGACCATCGCCATCAGCGGAACGGTCTTTGGATTTGCCCCGGTTAATTCACTTGTGCTGCCACCATTAGGTACGGGTGCAGAAGGCGAAGGACAAGAACACTTTTTTTCTGACCATGCCTTCATCTGGCAAGCAAGAGGGATAATGGGACCATTTATTCCAGGTGTAGCCACTTATAAATATTCAAAACTTACACCCGCCAGTGTTGAAGTTCTGATCCCTGAAAACGCCAAAGACTGGAATGGAATGATGTGGGTATTGGTCCATGGTGGCGGTAGATTTCCAGCCTTACAATTTCATCCGCGCAAGCCAAACCAGTTCAATCGCTATGATGAAACCAGTGAATCCGCAGGTGCCCTGATTGACCAGGGCTACGCAGTAATCTGGACACGGCGAGATGCTGCAACATCTGTGGATACCTCCATTGATGTGGCCAATACGGCAAAGTTGGATAATGGCATGGAAGTTGGCGGACCGGGTGTGCCCGGTATGGCACTCAATGAAAACCTGGGCTTAATGCGCGATTACACGGTTATTAGTCGAAACTACGTTGAAGAACAACTTGGTCGCAAGCCGGAAGCAATATTTTTCCGAGGGCATTCTGCCGGCGGCGCCATGGGTAGAAGTTTTCTGGTGGTACGAGGAATGAACACCGATCATTCTGGTGAAAAATTATTTGATGGATTTTATTTGAATGACAGTGCAGGTGGCCGAGGGGCTACCGCATATTTCTGGGAGTCAGAGCTTGTGGATGAACACGGTTCTTTTCGACTAAAGCCTACCGACATAGATACGCTCAACTTTGATGAAGACCAAACCCGATTTATGACACCAGTAGTTGAGGTAAATCATGCTTTATATTCCGGAGGCAGAACATCAACAGTACCGCGGATCTTTGAACGCGTACCTGCAACGTATAACCAATACAAAAGAGAAAATGCCCGTATCAATATTGAAAAAGGACTGGGCAACATGTGGAAGTCCTACGAGATAGCGGGTGTCAGCCATTCCGATGCTGCCGCCGAGGCATTTAAATACCCGGAACTGGCTAAAGACATGGTAGACATCGGCGGAGTTGGTAATGCCCTGGAACAAGCGCTGGTAGACTGGGTGACTAAAGGCAAAAAACCACCCGATACCCGCGTAGATGCCGCAGACGTGTGGGAGCTGGATGCTAATTCGGGCCCTGCTATACAACTACCCTATACTGCTTGTCCACGTGGCATCTTTCAAACCTATATGAATCGGCCAGATGGCACCTCTGTGGGATCCAGCCCTGCTCTTTTCGTACCTTATCTTACACAGCCTCGTCCGCAAATTAACGAAGACCAACCTCGACCACCTGGATATAAAGAAGAATGGCTAGAACCACTAAACCGTAAAGGTTATTTGGTGGATATGACGGGCAGCGGGCATCGCATGACACGACCTACTATCGAGCAGATCTGGCATGTACGCTACAAGGCAGGGTTAAAGACTGGAGTATTACAACCTTATGAAAGACTGTCGCGGGATCGCTATGTCGAGTGTGTCGCGGGTGTCGTTGAAGATTTATATGCCGATGGACTACTGACGGTAGAGGCAAAGACCTGGTATGTCGAGAATGCCAAGACGGAGGAGATAGGCGTGAAATAATCCGGAGTAAGTTCCGTCCATGATTAAACTAATTATTATGCACTTATTCACTATTGCTAATTAATTTTGTTACTTTATTTTTCATATAGCCATCAAGCAATTCTTTGGAGACTCTTATTAAGGTTCCCACAGAGGCGTCTTTAAATTCTGACTTTATAATATTCCAGACCTCTTTGTTTCTGATGGCTTCAAGAAATTCATGTCCTTTAGCTGTAAGACGTAACGGGACAACGGACCAATAAATTTGACCACTTACTCCTCTATCATATCCGATGCCACCTGTACGACTTGCGCCAGATATTATTTCCTGGTCAACTAATATTTCGAAGTGAAAGATAAAATTATCAACATCATGATCGAAGCCTAGATTCTTTAATTCGTTTATATCTGTAATTGGAGAACCTGAAGACTCAAAAGCTTCAAGCAGACCTTTTAAATAATCTTGGTTAATTTTCACTGAAGTTCCTTTTACTCATAACGATATAGATCACGGGAATTCACGAAACGCAGTGATCTAGCACCTCGAACAATTTGTTATGCGGCGTCAAGTTTTACCTTTCGAACATCAGTTAATTTGATGGTGTGTTTCGCTTGCCATAAATCGTAAGCATCCTGCATCGCAAGCCAGCTTTCCGGACTGCGACCCAAGGATTTAGATAAACGTAACGCCATTTCCGGGCTAATACCACTCTGTTGCTTTAATATTCTATTCAAGGTAGAAGCAGCCACATTCAATTTTTCAGCAAGAAAGCGACAACTCAAGTTAAAAGGTTCCATATAGGTTGCCTGAATGGATTCACCTGGATGTGGAGGGTTGTGCATAGACATTAATGGTAATCCTCGTAATTTAAAATATAAACGTTACCGTCTGTAAATTGAAATGTCAGGCGCCAATTTGCCTTGACTATAATTGACCATATTCCTTTTCTTGTTCCTTTGAGTGGGTGAAGTCGGTAGCCTGGAATATCCAGATCATCAATATCATTGGCAGAGTCCAAAGCGGCTAAATGCATTCGCATTTTTCCAGCATGATTCGTTTGAATCCCGCTAGCATTACCAGTCGAATAAATTTTCTCTAATGCCTTGTGCTTGAAGGGCTTGATCATTGACTAAATGTAGCATGTTGCGCAACACAGTCAATCCGTATAACCATTAAGTTGATGTGCGTGTAGTTTGCGCACCTCGAACGCCTTATAGTTGGACGGTCTCATTTTTATATTGGTTTTACCTAACTATTTAAAAGTGGGAACATGCTTCTGCTGGTTACGAATATTGAGCGCCAAGCACACGATGTTCATAACAAGACATTCGAGCCAGCAGAAGTAGCTTCGTTTCTAAACGCATACTCAGGGAACGTCGTCTAACCGACTTTCTATAAGACCTGCGAGAAACGAACACACAGCATATTCCCGTTATTACTGTACACCCAGGAGGTGCTCGATGAAAGACTTTCAACCGAATGACTTTGCTGCCCTGATTGGTATCGATTGGGCCGATAGAAAGCATGATGTCTGTGAACAACCTGCAGGCAATACATCTCGCTTACTCACCGTTATTTCCAGCCAGCCGGAAGCCATCCACGCATGAGCCATGGACCTTAAGCAGCGTTATCCCAATCAGCTCATCGCAGTATGTTGTGAGTTAACAAAGGGGCCCCTGGTCTTCGCTTTACGTAAATACAATCATCTCGTGCTCTTCCCCGTCAACCCATCCACCGTCGCCAATGTTCGCAAGGCCTTTGTCCACAGTGGCGCCAAAAATGATCCCAGCGATGCCAATATCCAAACCGATATACTCTCTCTGTATATGGACAAACTGCGTCCTCTGGTACCCGACTCTTCTGCTGTGCGCGCACTCGCCCAACTTACCGAATACCGCCGGTCACTCGTACAAGACCGTGTCGACCTGAGTAATCGTATTACCGCCTTACTTAAAAATTATTTTCCACAAGTACTTGATTGGTTTCATGAAAAAGACACCCACATCTTCTGTGATTTTTTGTTGAAGTGGCCCACCTTAGGTCTGGCTAAACGGGCTAGACAACACACCCTCCTGAACTTCTTTGAGGCCCACAATGCCCGTTATCGTCAAGTCAACGATAAACGCATACAGGCCATTAAACAGGCCATGTCATTGACCGATGACCCGGGGGTGATCGAACCCAATCAGATCATGGTGGAATGCTTATTGCCTCAACTCAAGCTCATCATGGATTCCATCGAACGTCTCGACCGTGACATCAAACAACGCTACAAAAAACTCGATGACCATATACTCTTTGATTCGCTACCGGGTGCAGGACCGGTTATGGCACCTCGCTTACTCGTCGCCTTCGGCAGCAATCGTGACCGCTATCAAACTGCGAGCGAGATGCAAAAATACGCGGGTGTCGCACCGGTCATTGAACAGAGTGGCGATAAATCCTGGACGCATTGGC
>JBLIML010000302.1:0-4307 GCA_047638675.1 Planctomycetota bacterium
TTGACGGCCTCACATCTGAAATGAGTGACAAAGAACGAAAATTTCTCACCGGGACAGAATCGCAGTTGGAGCAACAATCAGAAGCGGGAGAAACTAAGCAAAGATCAAATTATCTTGATACGGGTAGTCAAGATGATGGATTAATATTCAAACCTCTTAGCCTACTGGGTAAGACAATCCAGCCCGGTAAAATTGTACGTCTTCATTGGGTCGCCAGTGAAACCCTCTACGGGAGTCAGTTGGATACACCTGTCCATGTCATACGGGGTGAGAAGGCGGGTATCACATTGTGCCTCACTGCGGCGGTACATGGAGATGAGTTAAATGGCGTGGAAATTATACGTCAAATAGTAAACGACATTTCTCCCTCCGAGCTATCGGGTACTTTAATTGGCGTGCCAATTGTCAATTTATTCGGCTTTACGCGCGGCACACGATACCTACCCGACCGAAGGGATCTCAACCGCTTTTTCCCTGGCAACCCAAACGGAAGTGCGGCATCAAGGATTGGCTATTCTTTTTTTGAAGAAATAATTCGCCATTGTGATCGCCTGGTTGATTTTCACACCGGCTCAATGAACCGGACTAACATGCCGCAATTACGTGCAAACTTACAAGTGCCAGAGATAATGGAATTTACGCGAAAATTTGGGTCAACCGCAGTGCTTCACAGCCGAAAACTGAAAGGCAACTTACGCACAGCGGCCACCAACGCCGGTATTCCTGCTGTGGCCCTGGAACTGGGCGAACCGGGAAGTCTACAGAAGAAACATATTAAGGATGGCGTAAAGATTGTACGGACATTGTTAAGCAAGCTCGATATGATTAAACACCACCGCGGCCGTTCTGAACCTCAACCCCTTTATTACAGTTCGCGCTGGGTACGAGTAAATAACGGTGGACTCCTTATTACTGAAGTCAAATTAGGTGAACGAATCAGGAAAGGTACGATCCTCGGCACTTTGATAAACCCTCTTAGTAATGAAACTTTTGAAGTGGTCTCTCCCTATAGTGGTCGATTGCTGGGCATGGCCTTAAACCAGTTTATGCTGCCTGGCTACGCGGCTTTTAATATTGGCCTGGTAGAGGATGAAGCCACTATTATTGTTGATCGGCAAAGCATTGAATGTTCTGGAATGGAAATGGATCCCGAAGAAAATTCAGAAGAAATTGACTGCGCCTCTGAAGATGGAGAGGAAATGGGGCACAGCGAGGCCCAACTGGATGATTTAACAGGCACTGAAGAGTCCGAATTGCATTAATAGTTTGAAGCAGAAATATTAATATTGTTTTCTGAAAGAACCGATTTTACAGATTGATCAAATCAGCCTGACCAGGGCCCAGCAAAGCGCCCAGACCATACTTAACAAGTTCGTCGTTTAACAAGTGACGAACCTCGCTCGCATGCTCAAGTTTTCTGACCTGCTTCCACACTGATTTTGACTGTGCGTGTGAGATGGTTCGAATAAGCCATTTTATCCTGGGTAAATCACCCGCACTTAAACTAAAGCTATGTATCTCCAGTGCTATCAACAACATGGCCATCGCTGGATCGCCAGCGGCCTCACCACAGATACTCAGTGGAATTTTGCTTTTTTTCGCAGCAAGTGCAATTTGTTCAATTGCCGCCAACACTGCCGGATGTAAGGGATCATGAAGTTTCGCGACGCGTTCATTGTTTCTGTCAATCGCGAGTAAGTATTGAACTAAATCATTCGTTCCTAGCGAGAGAAAATCTACGCGTTTTGCCAGCGCCGGGATTTGAAATATTGTGGAAGGAACTTCGATCATAACGCCAATCTCAGGTTTGGGGATAGACAGCCCATCCTCGAGTAGTTCCTCTCTAGCCTGGTTGATCAACGATAGTGCGTCATCTATTTCGCCAAGATTACTAACCATTGGCAATAAAATTCTCAGATTCTCCAATCCTTCGTTAGCACGTAGCATGGCGCGTACTTGCACTAATAAAATTTCCGGCTGGTCGAGCAAAATACGAATACCACGCCAGCCTAGAAAGGGATTCGCTTCGTTGATAGGAAAATAGGGTAATGATTTGTCACCACCGATGTCGAGCAAACGTAGGGTGACGGGTCGGGGGGAATACGTCTCCAATACTTCCCGATATAGCGTGTATTGCTCGGATTCAACTGGAAAACTTTCCTTATTCATAAAAGGCAATTCAGTACGGAATAAACCAATACCTTCAGTGCCCACATCGAAAGCGTGGGTGAAACCCGATAATAAACCGGAATTGGTATAAAGATGTATGCGTAATCCGTCTTTAGTCATCGCCGGTTTATCGCGCAATGAAGCAAGATGATCTGCCAGCTTTAGTTCACCTTCAATTAACTGAAGATACTCCTTCGTCTCAGTTCTATTTGGAGAGACATGAATGTATCCGGCGTAACCGTCGATAACGAGCTTTTTACTTTCCAGGGTCGCAAGGGGTATTTGACTGGAGAATCCCAGGACCGCTGGAATATTCAATGCGTGTGCGAGAATGGCGAGGTGTGAATAAGCGGAACCATGTCCTGATATCAGGCCTACCAGGGATCCTGGCGGGATCGATGCGAGATCCAGTGGGCTCAGATTTTCACCTATTAAAATAATTTTTTCAGGATAACGCCGTTCCGTATCAAAATCCTGTTGAAGCCTGCTTACTATGCGCCCACCAATGTCACGAATGTCATTCCCTCGCTCTCTCAGGTAGGCATCATCCATCGCCTCAAACTGTTTTGCAAAATCCAGGATAGTGTCGCGCAGTGCTCCTTGCGCCCAGTTACCGGCTCTGATCCGGTCTACCGTATTACTAAATAATTGTTCATCATTAGCAATCATTGCATAGGCATCGAACAACATTCGATCTGCTTCGGGCAATGTCTTGCCATGTTGATCTCTAATTAGCTGAAGTTCCGCGACAACTTTTTTGATTGCGTTTCCCAGCAACAGTTCTTCCCCGACGAAATCGCTAATGGCTTTATCTGGTATTGAATTAATGTCGGATGATGAGTAGACGACCACACCTGTGCCGATGCTGATACCCGGGGCGCCGGCCAAACCTTGAAACAGTGTCGTGCTCTGTTTGAGATCCCTGGACATTCCCAGAATCTGCCCCTTGGCCCTGGCAACGACAATGTTCCCGGCAATTAATGCCGCGAGCGTCGTCAAAAAAGCGATATCGCGATTCTTGAAACGTTTGGCTGCACGTTGCTGAACTACCAAAACCGCAAGTAATTCACCGTGCTGAATAACCGGCACGCCCAAAAAAGAGAGAAAATCTTCTTCTTTGGCGTCAGGGATGAATTTAAACCTCGGATGTTTGCGTGCATTACCAATATTGACCGGCTCAAAGCGTTCAGCAACAAACCCAACCAGCCCTTCATCATAGCCGATAGACACTTTGCCGACCGCGTCAGGATTGAGTCCATGAGTCGCCATTAGTTTGTAATTTTGTGCTTTCTCGTCATGTAGATAGATGGAGCAGACATCGACATCAAGCGCCCTGTGAATTGCATATACGAGCCCGTCCAGGGCCTCGGAGAGATCCGTCGAGTAATTGATCGATTGAACGATACTCTGGATAGTCTGGATCGATCTGGAAGTCATTTCGCAATTAGTATCATGAGTAAAAAGTAACTGGTTATTCTGCAGACACAGGCAACAGGCCGTATTGAAATCAGCTTATACACCTGTTTTTCTTCCTACGATACGATTTTTATTGCTTAATAAAATGCAGGATGCAAATCATGAAACTCGTTCGCCGAGGGTGATTTACCGAGGCCGGGAATGCGTAAAATATTTCCTGCGCAAACTTCGGGGGATGATTTTCAACAGCTGATAGAGCAGAGTGGAAACAAAACGTGTCCGTATTTTTGAGAACAAGGTCACCGCCTTGTTATTTCTTTATTTATCAACAATATAGGAGAAAATAGAAATTACAATATTTTATAGACAATAAATAGTTTTAGGTGCAGAATCCCGCGCGCTAACCAGTATGCTCTGGTGCCGAAACAGCTTTATCGTTCTCGTTATACGCTAACTACGTGCTCAATGTGGATTGTCCAGTTCATTCATTTGGCTTCCAGTCAGAACGGATGTTAGACACTTTAGTTTTTTTGGAGGATTTTAGTGTCTATGAAAAAATCAACACAAACCTTAAGCAGTCGAAAAACCAGCAATGAGCGTTTGATCGATGTGCTCGGTCCTGTCGAAAATCTGGAAAGTTACGTCAAAGCCGATTGGTGGCGACATATTTTCAATGCCAATTATCTGCGTACAGACGGGGATGTCGTTAATGACGATAATAT
>JBLIML010000303.1:0-4283 GCA_047638675.1 Planctomycetota bacterium
CTTGCTGCCTGGCTACCGGTCCTGCCGAACGTCGCATTTTCCATCGGTATTTCATTGCTTCCCACAATATCCCCCAGCTATTGTTCATAAGAAAGAAGGCGTTCATTCCCGACCATTGAAAACCAGGACGGCCGAGATTGTGGAATACGCGCTTTGGGCGAATTTTTTCTTTTACGCCCTGACCGTTAGTCTTATTCCCTGAAAAAGGGAGATCTTGATAGGCAGGAAGATTAGCTGCAGATGGCGTATCGTGAAGTTTCATTTCTCTGCGGGCGGTCCAGTAAAGCGATCAACATAAAAAGTTTCATTGTTTTCTCTACAACGCTCAAACTCCGCACGTACCTTTCGGCCTTTGAACCAGGTACGGATATTTTGAAGGAGCCACAAAAAAAGTCTGTAGTCGCGCTGCAATCTTTGCATAAAAGTGGATTCTTCGAGATAAAACTGCTCGGCAAAAGTCTTGTATTCTTTTTTCATTATTTATAGTGAGTAGTCAGGCTGTAAATGACAATGGAGAGTCAATTATCGAGGTACTGATAGAGAAAAACAAGCGAGCAGGAGAAGGACGAGTGCTTTACTCATGCCTGAGTAGTTGCAGAAGCTATGCTTCAGCCATGTCAGCGCGGTGAAAACGTAAATCACCAATCAAATCGGGCGAAATTCTCATTGTTGTGAAATACCACACACCATCGATCTTTTTAAACTGATTATCATAGCTACCGATAAATATGGGCTGCAGCGGGAATTGTGGAGGCAAGGCCTGAAACACAGTAATGTAAGACCTCGATGTTGCACTGTCATCGGATTCATCGACAGTAATTTCAACATTACTCATTGCATGTTTGGTATGAGGAATACCCTCATGCAAAGTCACATTGTCAGTGAGTCTTAACAGTCCTTCTTTACCCTTGTATTCGCCCGCAGGATCGCCTGTTACTTCCCAGCTACCGTGTTTGAACAAGTCAGAAAATGCATCCCAGTTACCAGAGTCAACCCGATAGCAGTATTCGGTCATTAAATGGAGGATTTCTTCCTTCGATGTACGCATCAAGATAATTCCACCTTTCCGTTGTTGAGTACGACAAGATCACGTTCAATCACCTTTGAACGAAATGATATTTCATCTCCATCCTGCCACACTTCAGTACTCATGGTCTCTCCCGGGTATACAGGTTTGGAAAATCTTAGTGCAATACTTGTTAATCTGTCTGCATCATCCACATCACATGCCTGCAAAACCGCGCGAGCGGCAACGCCGAAACTGGCGAGCCCATGCAATATCGGCGCATCAAAACCGACTTTTTTTGCCAGGCCGGGATCGGCATGGAGCGGATTATAGTCGCCACTCAATCGATACAACAAAGCGGCCTGAGGAGAGATTTGAATATTCACCACTTCATCCGCGTCGCGCTCTGGCACCACATGTGGTTTGGGTATACTGGTCTCTGGCCCACCGAAACCACCATTACCACGAGCCATAATTGTGGACAGTTGCGTGGAATACAGTTCACCACTTTGCTCATCGGTCAATTTCCGCTCCGTGATAATCACCGCGCCCTTGTCGCTACCTTTATCAATCACATTCAGTACTTTTGTTCGCGCAACAATAGTGCCTTCCACGGGTAGTGGTTTGTGATTGTACAAGGACTGCTCACCGTGCAATACCTTTGTCATGTCAACACCGGATCCCGGATCGCTGAGCCAGGCCCCCGGATGTCCCAATACCACACCCATGGTGGGAAAAGTTCTTAAGCCTTTTTCGTACACAAATTGTAATTCTTTTGCATCACAGGGATTGCTGCCAAAACCTAAGCCCAGTGCGTATAGCATGGAATCTTTTTCTGTGTAGGACTGGACTACAGGTTCAAAGGGCCAGTTGAGAATTTTCTTGTAATCGAGCATCTGCTTACTGGGCTCTAAACCGGATCCCAGGTAAATACATCCGCAGTCTTATCCAATGCATACATTGATGGTTTAAACGCACTAAAGACCCGATCACTCACAGTCTCCGGTGTCCACCCATCAGAGGTATGAGCAGAACGCAGAGGACGTGACTGGCTCATCAGAAATATTTCGTTGTTTCGTACCGCAAATATTTGCCCGCTGACCTCTTTAGCTGCATCGCCAAATAATGCCGTTGCAAGAGGCGCGATCTTTTCTGGCGTCATCTCTTTAATTTTCTCAAGACGGGCTTGTTGTTCTGGCGTGTCTGAGGGCATTGAGCCAATCATGCGACTCCAGGCAAAGGGAGAAATACAATTGGAACGCACATTGTAGCGCGCCATGTCCATGGCGATGCTTTTTGATAACGCCGTAACGCCTAATTTCGCCGGCATGTAATTTGCCTGGCCGATATTGCCAATCAAGCCGGATGTCGATGTCATGTGGACAAGGCAGCCGCTTTCCTGATTTCGAAAATGTGGTGCACAGGCGCGACTCATATTGAACGCGCCCTTAAGATTGACATTAATGACAATATCAAAATCTTCTTCTGTCATTTTATGAAAAATAGCATCTCGCATAATACCGGCGTTGTTGACGACACCATCAATACGACCAAAACTATCAATTGCGCTCTGGATAATTTCGTGGGCGTCATCCCAGCTGGCCACGCTTTGGTTATTGGCTATAGCCTGGCCACCTGCATCGGTGATTTCCTTCACGACATCAGCAGCCGGGTTGCTCCCTTCACTTTCTCCACCCACGCTTACACCCAGATCATTAACGACAATACTGGCACCCGCATCCGCCATCATTATAGCCATCGCTCGTCCAATTCCTCGCCCTGAGCCCGTTACAACAATAACCTTGCCTTCCAACATCTTCTCAGCACTCATTCTTAATTCTCCAGCTATCCGTAAATTACTTTCTTTTTTTTATCTTTCCGCTGTTAATTGAGCGGTTGAAACTTGGGGATCGAAATCTCTTCAGACCAATCCTCAAACACCACCGATACCGGCATGCCGATCTTCACTTCTTCAACCTCACATTTGACCACATTGCTCATCATGCATGGACCCTCTTGCAGCTTGATCAAGGCAACGATATAAGGCACATCTTGCACATAAGCTTCTGAGACGGCTCGGGTAATAATTGTATAACTCAATACCTCGCCTTTCCCTGAGGATTCTATCCATTCAACATGGGAACTCATACATGAAGTACAAATAATGCGTGGGTAAAACTGGTGATTGCCACAATCCTTGCATCGTTGTATGCGTAATTCGTGTTCATGACAACCCTGCCAATAGTGTTTGGTTTCAGGACTAGGTAGGGGAAAGCGCTTGCCGCTATGTTCGTTCATCAATCTTTCTCCCGTCCAAGAATCAGCGTTGTATGGCTGGACATAATGCCGCCCTGACCATGGACCATTGCGACTTCAGCGTCTTTCACCTGTCGCTCGCCTGCATCATGGCGTAATTGATAGACAGCTTCTGTCAATGCAAACATAGAACCCGGGTTTCCAGGATGACAATGAGATAAAAGACCGCCATGCGTATTTATAGGTAATGAACCACCCAGCTCTATCGCCCCGGACTCTGCGAAAGCACCGCCCTCGCCTTTCTCACAAAAACCCAAATCTTCCAGTTCCACCAATACCGTCGGTGTAAAACAATCGTAGAGCATGGCAAGATCCATATCCGTCGGGCCAAGGCCGGCCATTTCATAGGCACCTTTACCTGCTTCCACCGCCGCCGAGGTGGTCAGGCTGCGGGCCTGGCTGATGTGTTCATGTCCATGGCCTTCTCCCACGCCAAGCAGATACACCGGCTGATGAGGAAAGTCCTTTGCGCGTTCGGCTGAAGTCAGAATAACCGCTGAACCACCATCGGACACCAATGAGCAATCAAGCAGATGCAATGGATCGGCAATCATGCGGGAATTAACAACATCTTCGACGGTAATGATATCGCGCATTTGCGCGGTGGGGTTCAAGGAGGCATGTTTGCGACAGGCAACAGCGATCGCTGCGTATTGTTCTGCGGTTGTACCGTACTTTTCCATGTGCGCGCGGGCGATCAAGGCATAGTAAGCCGGTACTGTCGGGCCGTAGGGCGCTTCGAATTGTGGATGTCCGGTAGAAGACTGGACTAACATCGCCTGTTCACGTGTCATACAAGTGCGCAAACTGTCTGCCATGGAGATCAACACCGTATCACAAACACCGGTGAGAATAGCTGAGGCCGCGTGATGCAAAACGGAAAAAGTCGTGCCTCCACCGGCGCCTGCAGCGAAGGTATAACGCGGAAATATTTGCATATACTCAGCAATCATCTCGGCAT
>JBLIML010000304.1:0-4236 GCA_047638675.1 Planctomycetota bacterium
ACTCTTATTTGATGAGAAAACTGATCGCATTATTGGTGCCGGCATTTGCGGACCGCACGCAGGAGATCTTATCGCCGAGGTCGCACTCGCTATCGAAATGGATTGTGATGCGACGGATTTAAGTCTCACTATTCACCCGCACCCGACTTTATCTGAAACAGTGGCTTTTGCTGCAGAAATGTTTGAAGGCACAATTACTGATTTGTATGCACCAAAGAAAAAATGATCAGTGACTTTAATAGCCTTTGTTCGCTAAATGTTAGTCAGGTTTTTTCCAGATATCCCGCTCGTGCAAAAGATCAATTTGTCGTTTAGTCACTTTCTTATTATATTCATCGTGTTTCATCGGCTCGCGATTTAAATACAAATTTTTCGGATAGATCGGTTCCTCATAGGGTAGGCGATAAATTTCAGTTTTAAGATCCTTCATCGAATTCGTCCATTGTGAATTGGCTCGATGATGACGCATGGCAGCGATATCAACTGTTCCCGATACCCAGGTAGAAACGCCACCATAACGTTGTTTCCCAACAATCTGCCCGCGATGGTTTACTATCATTGAGTTTCCGCCAAAGGTATCAATGGGCGTATCCTCCTTGTCGTCAAGATAATAGGTACCCACATTGGGTGCGAGTACATACATGGTGTTATCCAGCGCCCGGGCCCGATTTTGAATTTCAAATTGATCGTTAGAGACAATGGGATGTGGTGAGGAGGCGCGATAGACGACTTCACAACCATTCATGGCCAGCCCTCTGGCATTTTCAGGATAAACACCTTCACTTGCCATCATGATACCCATGCGTCCATAAGGTGTTTCAACGACCGGCCAGAAAGCATCGAGGGTACGGCCGTATTTTTCAATCCACCAGTCGTATATATCGTGCGGAGTCACGCTATGTTCAACGGGTAAAAGCGTCACAATTTTATAGTGCTGCAGGATGACATTGCCTTCGTCATCAATAATAAAACCAACGTTGAAAAATCGATCTTTGATATCAGGGTGACGTGCCTTAGCCTGTGCCATGATGTAAACGCCGTACTGGCGGGCAAGTGCGCCCAGTGCATCGGTTTCCGGACCGGGTATGTCGATGGCGCAGGAATTGGCATATTCCACATGGTCAAGATCAAATATTTCATCATTGAAACCTTGCAGCGCACCTTCAGGTAAAACAATGAGTTTTACCGGTAGGTCCATATTGGCAAGCCAGGTTGCGGCCTTCATTAGTTTGGCCTGGTGTTCGATGTTCTTGAAGATGTCTTCGCGCTTATTAGCGCCCCAGATAGTGGGTATAAGTCCTACGACATTATAGGGTTCGGTCATTTTTTTACCTGTCTTGAATGCGCAAAAAATACTGTTTTAAGAATGTGGTTTTAGAATGCTGGATATTCATAAAATATAATTTCTTTTATGAGTCAAATGTACAGGGTCCTTCATCACGAATAAGTTGCATAGTATTACAACGTATTCCTCCGCCATATTTATGCACCTCATCATATTCGATGGGAATGACTTCAACGCCTTTATCTTCCAGTAACTTGATTGTCTTAACCGCACTTTTATTCATAATAACCTTTTTAGGTGCGACGGTAATGCCGTTGGTGGCGAATAAATTAACTTCCTCACGAGGGGCTTCAATGAGCTCGTAACCTATTTCCTGTAAATCACGTATTGTTTGGTAATCACACCAAGGGGGATAAATTAGCGCCAGTTTCGCATCCAGAGGCATGATCCACATATCTGCATGCATCCACCCCGGTACTTCTTCATGATAATCATAAAGCGGGCCGGGACTGTGGGCCAACATGACTTTCTTATAACCGGCGCGTTCCAATACAGGGATGACTTGCTCCGCGCCCTCGCGATTACAATCGCTTGATAACATCAATACGACAAAGTCATCACTCATGCGTGTGCAGGCACCAATCTCACAGACGCCGTAACCATTCACCGTATACAAAATGGGGCAATCAAGATCAACCAGGGCTTTCGTCACATAGCGAGAACGACCTCGCCAATAGGGTGGTGCTTCACGGGGAATGATGGCACCGCCATTGATGACAAAACCGGCTGCGGCTGAAATACTGCGTTTCATGGGTCCATAAGCAGACATAGGCGGATCGTCTGCCCACTTAATCCGGTGTACTTCGATACCAAGCGCCTCATAAACCTTTCTCAAATTGGCGTGTTGCTCCTGCATGAGTTCAAGATTCGGAGTGATGCCGTTGAAAACGAAGAATGATGAGTCCTGCTCATACAGTTCGAGTACTTCTGTTTCTGATGGTGTGACCATGGCCACTTCTCGAAGCTGACCGATACCCTGAGCCCCCCATCGTTTGCCCCATATACGCTCTAACTCATCAAGATAGGATACTTCTGAATGATAACGCTGATATTGGGGGACTTTTCCTTCTTCGTAATAAGGGAAATCACTGTAAGTTTTTGCTACCGAATTATCTGAGTCAGATTCTTTTTCAGACTTCATGAGAGGGATCCTTAAGAAAATTTGGGAAACTCTGATGTAAACAGCGTTATCATTACTGAATGGATGAAAATGTACGCAAACAAAAAACTTTTTTGTAGCGTCATAAAATTTACACCACTGCCGCACAGTCAGAACGGTGATTATTGTAACCCTTATCTGAATACTTGGTAAGGTATCCAGCCACTAAAACCTGGCTGAGGTCGCTATTATGATGACAGTGGCGAAGGGGTACTGAGATTACTTTCCTGCTTGTGGCATAATTTTTGATGGCGAGGCACTATACGAGCCTCAAAAAAGGGAATCACTAAAATCCACCTGATAATTTTTAAAGAGGCTGGCTGTGATATATTAATGAACTGACATGATTGCAGAGCCTGTCATACCTACTATTGCCCAATTGGACTATGAAGAAAGCGATTCAACTACTTGCGAAATTAATCGGCATCATCGCTGGAAGCGGGACTTGCGCATCCTGGATGCTCGCCATATTGAAACCCGTCCCAGCCTTTCCTCTAACAGGCATCGCTTTTGTCGTGGCTTTGCTCATGATTATTTTTGCCATCCTGGCCGTTATTGCCTCGGTTCATGGACACGGCATTATGCTGGTTGTGTTGTTCTTTTGCTCCTTTCTCCCCATCGGTTTGTACCTACTAGGGGATCCGGACTGGGTGAGAGTGATCGGTTTTCTGAACTTTGGCTACCTGATTGCAGGCGTGTTGATTTGGGCACTGGCGTATCATGCCGAGAGCGTTGAGTCGTCGGATGTCTAACAGGTCTTCAGAGAAACTTTGTATAACTTTTAATAGATATAAATTCACTTGTTAATGTTAGGGTTTTGTCATTATGGAAATGGATGAATCGATCAATGTGCTAGGTGAAAAACTACTGATGTGTGGAGATGATCCAATAACAGGTTTTTATCGAGATGGTAAGTGTAATACCTGTAATGAAGACACAGGTTCACACACAGTATGTATTGAAGCGTCAAGAGAATTTCTGGAGTTTTCCCGATTCAGAGGAAATGATCTGACCACGCCAATACCCGAATTTGAATTCAAAGGCTTAATACCAGGGGATTCCTGGTGCCTGTGTGCGGCTCGTTGGTTAGAGGCCTATGAAAATGATATGGCGCCTAGAATTCATTTAACTAAAACGCATATCAGAGCGCTGGATATTGTGCCGATTGAGATTTTAAAAAAATTCGCAGTCGACTTAAATTAACACACACGATTGCCGATTTATTCAGAAGCGACGCTTTTGATTTCCCTATAACATCTGTTTTTGTAAATCGATCAGGTAATCGATGTCTTCTTCCGTATTGAAGAAGTGAGTTGAGACCCGCAGGTTTCCAATGCCACCCAGGGCACGCATGGAAATCTTTATAGGACGCATACAGCGACCGGGTGACGCACAACGATTAAAAAAGGCAGTATCTTTCTCATAGTCCCCAGTCGTGTACGTTATCATGCCATGACGTTTTGCGGGATCAGATGGACTGGTCACTTTACAGCCAATATCCTCCAGTCGTTCTATTGCATATCCGCCCAGTCTTTTGACACGTTCTTCAACATTGTGGATTCCGATTTTGTCATAAAACTTCATTGTTGCTATCCAGCCAAATAAGGCGGGTCCAATGGTGACATCCTGAGAAAATTGATTGGCGTTGTTCACTGGTGAGGCCACCCAACTTGCCATGTTATCGTGATCTCGATCAGCAAAGGGTACACCTGGAACATCTGCCCAGATGTAA
>JBLIML010000305.1:0-4224 GCA_047638675.1 Planctomycetota bacterium
CGATGTGATCGGTGGCTCGTGGCGCCTGATCGGGACGCAGCATGTTTAGTGCGTCAGCATCTTCGTTCATGGCCTCGATATAACGCGCGGTTAGGACTTTGTAATCTTCACCATTTTCCTCGGCACGTTTGATTATTTTGTCATCGATATCGGTGATATTACGGATATAACTCACTTCATAATCACGGGCGCGCAGGTAGCGAACGACCATATCAAAGACCACCATCATCCGCGCATGGCCAATGTGCAGAAGGTCATACACGGTGATACCACAAACGTACATCCTGACCTTGCCCGCGTCGATCGGTTTGAAGGCTTCCTTTTTATTGCTCAGGGTGTTGTATATTTTTAACATCTTAGAATGCGTAATGACCTGTCTTCAGTGGCGCGCATGGTAGCAAAAGACGGGGGTTGTGGCACGGCGCAATGTCCGCTTAGATGACTAGTACCCTTATTTATACAGGCAAAGCGGGATGCTTACCCGACCATGCTCGCATCTTCAAGCTGGACGCGATAGCCGGAACGAAGTTGTGGAAAGTAGTCCCAAATAGCCAGATGTTGTGTGCAACGATTGTCCCAGAACGCGACAGAATGCGGTTCCCAGCGAAAGCGCAATTGGAAAAACGGATCTTCAATATGGACGAAGAGAAAGTCCAACAAATTACGACTTTCTTTCGGCGTTAATTCGTTGATATGACTGGTAAATCCGCGATTTACAAAGATCACTTTGCGCTTGCTCTCGGGATGCTCGCGAATGACCGGATGCACGGCTTTCGGATACGTGCCGTTGGGATCAAAACGTCCAAAGGCCAGCATGCCATCATGCGTCGCCGTCAGGCCGCCAAGATACTCTTGCATTTTTTCCGACAAGCCGTCATAGGCCGCATACATACTGGCAAACAGAGTGTCCCCACCTGTTGCCGGAAGGGTATGAAGATAGAGCATGCTGGCCATTGGCGGTGTTTCATGACAGGACATGTCTGTGTGCCACTCCTCCCCTGAGACATGTTTTGATGTTTCATCAGCCTGCAGCTTGCGTACTTCCGGGTGATCGGGAAGCCCTTTCAGGGCATGTGGCTGCAGCTTGCCAAAATACCCGCCTGCACGTTTCAGAGAAACCGGGTCTAGTTTTTGATCGCGAAAAAAAATCACCTGATGATCGATAAGCGCTTGATGTACGTCTTTTATCTGCACGTCGTTCAAGGGTTCAGCCAGGTTAACGCCTGTCACGATGCCACCAATACGGGGGGTTATTTGCGTTACTTCAATTGTTTCGTAGGACATAAATTTACTATTCCGTATCGAATGAACAGATAAGCACTCGAATTTCAATGGTCAAAAAATAAAGGCGTATGGTAGCAAAAATTGAAGATTCTGGCATTGAAATATGGCCCGAAACACCTTTCTACCCAGTAGAGTGACAAACCACTAAAAGCGATACTTATCCTGGTAGCTTTTGTTCTTTTGCCAGTATAGGGGTTGTCCATATGCCACTTCTCTGGCTTCCCGTCTTTGCGGAAACAGGTTTCGCCAGAATGTCGACGTGATATATCGGCTATTCCGCATTATCCTGAATCACGCACAGTTGCTATTCGTCCTTGAGTAATTATCATAGGCGCATCCAAAACCTTATTAGTGACCCGGAGACTTCCATGAATGTACGTATGACAACCAGCCACGGCGATATTTTACTTGAACTCGATGCCGAGAAAGCCCCTGTTACTGTTGAGAACTTTATTTCGTATGTGAAAAGTGGTCATTACGATGGCACCATTTTTCATCGAGTAATTGAGGACTTTATGATTCAAGGCGGTGGGCTTGACCAGGAGATGAATGATAAACCCACCAACACCTCCATTCAGAATGAAGCAGACAACGGACTCAGTAATCTGGATGCTACGATTGCCATGGCACGTACTGCCGATCCGCATTCTGCCTCGGCGCAGTTTTTTATTAACACCACGGATAACGCCTTTCTCGATCATCGCTCGCCTTCTGAAGACGGCTGGGGATATTGTGTATTTGGGAAAGTGATAGAGGGCGGTGATGTCGTGGAAAAAATTGAAGAAGTGGATACCACCACCCGGAATGGATATCAAAATGTACCGGAAGAATTAGTTATTATCGTAAAAATGGAAGTAGTTGAAATCTGAGCACGCACCTATTTTCAATAAAGAAAGACTTCTGCCTGCTTTGCCAGCCATGGCTTTTTGTGAAAGCCCGAGCTGATGGAAACGCTTTTCATTTCTGATTTGCATCTTAGTCCTGAGCGCCCTGAAAAACTCGAACTGTTCAAACGTCTGCTTACAGGTCGGGCACGCCAGGCGGCAGCGCTTTACATCCTCGGCGATTTATTTGACCACTTCTGGGTCGGTAACGATGACAGGACGCCGCCGAACCCAGCGATCATTAGCGAACTTCTCGCTTTTGCTAAGATAAATAAAAATCTGTTCATCATCCGCGGCAACCGCGACCTGATGCTCGACGCCAACTTCAAGGCGGTTTCGGGTTGTACATTATTACCAGACAGACATGTCATAGAACTGGATGGTGAAAAGGTATTGTTATCCCATGGCGATATCTTTTGCAGCAAAGATCTTGGCTACCAACGTTATCGGCGATTCATGGAAACCGGTTTTACCCGTTATGTGTTCCCACGTTTGCCCTACGCACTGCGTATCAAGCTTTCTCATGGTCTGCGGCCGCTGATTAAAAAGTCGAGTATCAAAAAATCAAAAGACATTATTGATGTTGAGCAGGTAACGGTTGAGCGAGCGATGCTTGAGTACGGCGTACAACAACTTATTCATGGACATACACACAGACCGGATGTGCATAGATTTCAATTAAATGGTTTGGCTGCGACGCGCACGGTGTTGAGTGACTGGTATGTTAAGGACAGTGTGCTGGTTTGTGATAAGGGTGAGCAACATATGATGCCGGTGGAGGAGTATTTGGGGCTTTGATGCGCACTCAAGCCAACCATCCCCCCAACGTCATCACCCCAAGAATCGTCAACCAGACAATGAGTGTGCGGTTGGCCAGGGCCTGGGCTTCTTTTATCCAATTGATGTAACTTTCGGTCTCGTTATTGAATTCGCTGGTAAGTTCGGGTTGATATTGCAGGGCCCATAGACCGCTGGTGGCAATGATTTCTTTGCTGATACTCAAGCTATCGCCTTCAACACTGCGCCAGCCTTCCAGTGCATCGACTAGACTGCCGCCGAGCGCAAAACCTAAGGCCTGCAATCTTGCTGAAGGCCACATTAAGAGGTGATGAAGATTGCGAATCGCATCGGCATAGCCACCACGAATATCTTCAAATCGATCTTCCAGTCTCACCACCAGGCAGTACATAAGCGCGCCGAGCATGCCCAGGGTGATGAACCAGAAAATAACACCGAAAATATGTTCGTGAGCACAAAGCAGCACGGTCTCAATGGCGGTTTTCTCTCTTTGTTCTTTATCATCGGAGAGTTCATGAAAAAATAAACTTCCTTCAATTTGCTCGACCGCCGCTTTGTCCCCTTCTTCAAGGGCGTGGATGTAAGTGTTGATCAAGGTATTAAAATCGGGGCCAAGACTGTACACAAAAACCACGATCGCCATGAGATAGGCAAAGATGACTGAGACGCCCGCAAGTAAATGAGCGATGAGTACCAACAATGCCAGAGGCGGAGCCAATGTTAGCAGTACGCCGGTTGGCCCCTCCCAAAGTGCATTGGCACTGAAACGTGCCTCCAGCCAACGATTGTATTGGTCAAACCAGTCACGATTGCGCAAATGATCCAGCGCGCCAAGAAAGTATTCCAGCGCCATGCCAAGCAATATACTTATTAATGTCATCTAAGTGCCTCTGTCATCCTGAAGTTAGTTATTTTAATCCAGAAGGGAATAAAAATATTCCCATTTAAATGCCTCGCCCGGATCAGTTTTACGTCCCGGCGCGATGTCACAATGCCCAAGCACCCTGGTTTTGTCGATACCTTTCCAGTTTTCCATCAACAGTCTAACGAGACTTGCCGCGACTTCATACTGCACAGGCTCGTAATCCTGTTCATCGCAGCCTTCAAGTTCGATACCAATGGAAAAATTATTACAGGTCTGGCGTCCTTCAAATTCCGACTCACCCGCGTGCCAGGCACGGGCGTCAAAGGGGACGTATTGGGTAAGTTCTCCTTTTCTGTTGACCAGCACGTGAGAGGACACACGTAGCGCCGCTAT
>JBLIML010000306.1:0-4188 GCA_047638675.1 Planctomycetota bacterium
GAAAATACGGTAGCGAGTAATCGAATACGGTCTTCTATCCATGCTCTGCGGTGTTCGTAGCATTGGCCTGTCAGCTCGTCAGTGCCGCATAAATAAGAGCGACGTACGCATCGAGACATAATGTGGTAATAAGGCGTAGCGGCAAGGGATATTTGTTGGGCGCGTGCTGTCGTCATAAGAAGTTCCTTTTCTGTATGGATGAACAGTATTTATGGTAACGACCGGCCACTAAGATGTCAATGTGGAGTGGATGTCCTCCAATGATCGTACAAAGAAGGTTAGTTAAAAAAGGTCCGCTGATGATTAAAATTCTTTCTGGAGTCTGGGCTCTTCTGCTTGGTGTCGTGCTGATCATGCTCGGCAACGGTATGCATTTTACCCTGATTGGCCTGCGCGGTGGCATCGAAGGATTTTCGTCGACCGAGTTGGCCATTGTGACCTCCGGATACTTTCTGGGATTCTTATCGGGTGCGCGCCTCACGCCGTTGATGATCCAACGCGTCGGCCATGTGCGCGTGTTTGCCGCACTTGGCAGCTTCATGTCGGCGGCATTGATCGCTTTTCCGCTTTTGACCGAACCTTGGGCTTGGACCGTGCTGCGGATTCTTGTCGGGTTTTGCATGTCGGGCATTTATGTTGCCGCCGAAAGCTGGCTGAACGCCGCGGCGACCAATGAAACACGTGGAAAGGTCCTGTCAGCCTACATGATCGCCCAAACACTGGGCATCATCGGGGCACAGGGATTGCTGACATTGGGGGATGCGGGGACATCGGTGCTTTTTATCTGCGCGTCCATTCTTGTCTCAGTCTCGTTCGCGCCAATTCTGCTCTCTGCCGCAGCCGTTCCAGCGGTCGAGGTTGCCCGCCCTATGCCGCTGCGTGACCTGTTCCGAGGCTCGCCCCTTGGTGCCGTTGGGATATTTCTGCTCGGAAGTGTCTATGCAACTCAATCGGGCATGGGTGTCGTTTTTGGCACACAGATCGGTCTCACAGCAACACAGATAGCTCTATTTGTCGCGATGTTGTTCGCCGGTGCGTTGGTACTGCAATACCCGATAGGCTGGCTATCGGATAGGATGGACCGGCGCAGGCTAATCTTTGGTCTGGCCGCACTGGGCGCTGCATCCTGTTTGCTAGGTTGGGTTACCGGAGGCCGGCTCTGGCCACTAATGGCGGCTGCATTCTTTGCCGGTGGCGTCACGACGCCGCTCTACGCGCTGCTCTTGGCCTATACAAACGATTCCCTTCCTGCCTCGGAGATGCCGGCTGCATCCGGCGGGCTTGTGTTTACCTTTGGGCTGGGCGCGATCACAGGCCCCCTCGTCGCGGGTTGGGCAATGCAGAGCCTTGCCCCCCAAGCCTTCTGGCTCGTGCTTGGGGCGACCTTTATGGCCATCTCGCTTTACGCGCTTTACCGCATGACACAACGCGCCACAGCATCAGTCGCCGAAACTGATAGCTACCTCAACGTTCTCCCAACGGCATCACCAATCGCGGTTGAGGCTGCAGGCGAATGGGCCGTGGAACATGCTGAGGCTGAAAGCGAAGGACAATGACAAGATAGGTTAGTTCGGGCACAGACCCGAATGGCGCTAAGTTAAGCCTGTTTTCCTAATCACCCAACCAATATTCACGTTTACTTTTTCGGTAGTTTTACCTCAACAGAAAATCCACCAAGCTGATTGTTAGAAAAATGTATCTTTCCCTGATAGCGATCAACAATATCTATTATTATCGATAAACCTAAACCATGACCCGTTACCTCGTGATTTAGTCGCACAGAGCGAGACCCTAATTTATCGATATCTTCTTGATCAACTCCTGATCCATCATCGTCAACCAATATACGGTAGTGGTCGTTGTTTTCAGATAGATTAACCGTGACCGCGTGCTTGGCCCATTTGCCTGCGTTATCAATTAGGTTGCCGATTATTTCATTAAAGTCTTGCTCTTCTATTGGCCAGCGATGATCTTCATCAATAATGGTATTTAACTCAAATTGCTTTGTATCGTGCAGTCTATCCAGCATCCATACTAGTTCACGAGCCTGAGGTAGAGGTTTTGCTCTCTTACCTGATTGTGGACCACCAAAGCGTACGCAATGCATTTCAATTTCTAATTGTTTATCAATATTAGTGAGTTTATCCGCAAGGCGAGTTCTACAGCCTTTATCTAGGTGAAAATCAAAATCTGTTAGCATATGTCGAACAGCGGCAACAGGCGTTTTAACGCTATGCGATAGGTCAGCGATCGCTTGACGTGACAACTGCAATCGTTGCTCAAGAGAATCGAGGAGATGATTGATTTGATGAACAAGCCCTTTGAATTCAGGAGGGCTATCATCCGGTAGACGATCTCTAATACCTGCTTGTAACTCATTGAGTGAGAAGCCTAATTTTTTAACCGGTTTTAACGCTATGTTCACTGATAAGACAATCAATATCAGTAAGATAAATGATAAGACCAAAAAGACCAGTGCTGTCCAATAGTGTAAGGTAAGGTTACTTGCTTTTAATTGGGTAATATCCTCTGCAATTAGCAGTACTATGTTGTCATTAAGTAATTGGAATTTTTTTGAATGAATAATAAAACTTCTGGATTCAGGCAATGGAATAGCGCGATAAAAGAACTTGTCTAAGTTTTCTGGTAATGATTTTAATACGGGTTCTAAAACGGGTTCCCATAATCTTGATACGATGAATTTATGGTTAATTTTTAGGGCAACGCCATGATGAATATGTTCTTCTAAATAATTCGTTAATAATAGTGTATGCTCTTCTTGCCTTAATATTGAACGCAATTGTCTTTCCAGTTCTACCCCTTGGCTTTCTAATTGGTGCTCAATTAACCTTTCAGTCACTTTGTCTAGTAATACGCCATGAATGATCCATGCAAGTATCATAAAGCCTGCAACAATGGGGACTAAGCAAACAAATAAAACCGTTTTAATAGATCGAGGCTTAGCCAAATCATTTTTCATTAAAAACGTAGCCCTGTCCTCGATGAGTATTAATTGCTTCTCGACCGATGATGCGCCGCAAGCGTCGAATATAGACTTCAATCGTATTATGCTCAGCCTCATCGTTTAGGCCATAGAGTTGTTCGATAAGTAGCTTTTTTGAAAACAGTTGGCCAGGTCGGCCCATTAAACAGCGTAAAAGGCGAAATTCTGTACCGGTTAAGCTATGCCATTCTTTATCGGGTGTGTTGATGCGCTGACGATCGTCATCCAACACATAATCTCCCACTACAATATTTGACTGTGTGCGCCCTTGAGTGCGTCGAATAACTGCCTGTATACGCGCCAGCAGTTCTTCATTGTGAAAAGGTTTAGTCAAATAATCATCGGCACCCGCCTTAAGACCGTCCACCTTGTATTGCCAAGCATTGCGGGCAGTCAAGATCAATACGGGAAAAGTGCAGCCATTTTTACGCCAATGATTGAGTGCCTGCAGTCCCTCTCCGTCAGGTAAACCCATATCTAAAAGGGCTATGCCATATTGCTCTTGTAAGCCCATTGATATTGCCAACTTGACAGAACTGACTGTGTCCACAGCAAAGCCAGATTTAGAAAGTATCTGGCCAAGTGTTTCTGCTAGCAGTTCATCATCTTCAACTAATAATAAACGCATGGTCTGATTTCCTAATTTCGGCTTATTAAATGGTAACTCGTTCACCTGAATTAAAACTGAACAAAATTTATCAATAAAGTTCAGTTTCAATTCAGTTTACACCCTTACATTATCCCATCAAAAAATATACTGAAATCATTTGAGGTCTAATTTATGAACGTGTTAAAAATCATTGCTTTATCGTCTTTTCTTTCTTTGTCTATAACAAGCATAGCCTTTGCAGGAGCAGGACATGGAACAAATAAGAATTCTAGCGATGGGCATGGTGCAGCGCACGGCGCAGCTGGACACCATAGTGCTGGAGCTGGCAGTGTAGGGAAAGCGTCTGATGTGTCAAGAACGATTGACGTTGTCATGATGGATAATTATTACGAGCCAGAAATTATCAATATTAAAGCGGGTGAGACGGTTCGTTTCAAAGTATCAAATAAGGGTATGTCAGTACACGAGTTTAATATTGGTACTGCAGATATGCATGAAGGTCATCAGAAAGAGATGATGATGATGGTTCAACACGGCGTTATTCAGGGCGGTAAGATAAACCGTGAAATGATGA
>JBLIML010000307.1:0-4179 GCA_047638675.1 Planctomycetota bacterium
AAATTATAAAATTAGATATCAACAATTTCCACAGCTCCGAGTGTCTATTTTTACTCTGACCCCAATTTATTTCTCTGACCCCAATTTATTTTTTAAAGATTCGTTTTTAGACGTAAGCGCCATTCTTCAATTTTATTGTCGCTAAGGTCTACCGGATAGGTTTTTGCGGCTTGTTCAAATATTGCCTGACGCAACTGAGTGCGTACCTGAGAAATCAGAAGTTTTCGTATTTGTTCCTTTCCTTCCTCCAGAGTGACCTTGCGCTCAGGCACAATGGCACCGCGTTTAACGATGTGTATACCGGTGTTCGTCGTCAGCGCCTGACTAACATTGCCTTCCGCCAAGTCAAGTATGCTTTTTTGAAGATCGGGTAGTAGCTCTGCGGTTTTAAGCAGCCCCATATATCCACCATTGGCATTACTCGGTGAGTGCTTTGAGTGTGTGATGGCTGCACTATTAAAATCAATTTTTTTCTTTCTGATATCCTCGGCAAAGTTGTTTGCTTTTTTACGCAATTCACTAACCGCGGTTTCATTCATGTCTCCGGTGACGGGAAAAAATATCTGCCAAACATGCACTCTTTTGGCTATGACAAATTTATCCTGGTTTTTATCGTAGTATTCTTGAACCTGTTGATCGCCAGGAAAGTCTTTCGGCAGTTTGGCGTCAATGAGCTTCTTTAAATAAACCTCACGCAAAATATTTTCTGCCCCTCTTTGCATCAAAAACGCGGTATTGGCATCTTCATCTACCTTATTGCTTCGCGCAGCTGAAATGACTGACACATTGTTCGCTTCCTGACGAAGGAATTGAGTGAACGCGTCTTTGTCAGCCAGCAACGCGCTACTCTGCGACGGCTCAAGATTCACCAGAAGTTGCTTTATCAGGGCTATGTCGATTTCATTCGCGTTAGCAGAGCCGTTCGATTTCGCCCAATTTGGGCTAGTGTCCTCGTCAGGGGGTACTGCTGATTGCGTTTTTTGCTTATTCGATGACACTTCTTCTGTTTTACTTTCTTCCTCATCAAGACCCAATAAGCTGCGAATGGATACTGCATTCACCACGACAGCTGCAACCAGGGTGAGGCAAAGCAGAAGAATTATAGCTTTTAGGTGTCTCATATGATTTTTTTGTCCAAAAAAAGATTTACGATCATGGGCTTATACAATATTGGCGACTCCAAATCAGTCTCCTATCAGGCAGTGCATCCGACCCGGTGTCGATGCACGGAGATATACCATTACTTAAGAATAATTAACACCTTTAAACCAGTTTTTCCCTTCAAGAATAATGGAGTAAGATAATGACTAAAGAAATCATAACAGCTATTATCCACTTGCTGTGAGTGATTGTGATAAACCCGAGTAAAAGTGAGAATATGATTTGTCGGGGGTGGATCGGGTTATCTTAGAGTAACTTATCATTGTATTTTTAGTTCTGATGCGCTTAGCCCGAAAGGTTAAATTTGAAATATTCATCTGGGAAATTAAGTACTTAAATGGCTCCAAAAACAACTAACCTGGCAATACTATTTGCCGATGTAAGCGGCAGTACCCGTTTGTTTGAAACCCTGGGTGACGCAACAGCTCGCGTTAAAGTCTCCGAATGCCTCGATACATTGACCGCTGTCACCAATAATCATAACGGCACAGTCATCAAAACCATCGGTGACGAAATCATGTGTACTTTTCCGACTTCCGACGACGCGGCGAACGCCTCCATCGAAATGCATGAAGAACTACTGGCAGATGTAACCGAAGGCGTTAGCGACACAACGCAACTTGCCATCCGGGTAGGCTTTCATTTCGGCCCAGCTATTATGGAAGGCGGCGATGTATTTGGCGACGCTGTTAATGTTGCCGCTCGCATGGCCGCACAGGCAAAAGGCGGGCAGATCATTACAACGCAATCAACAGTTGATTTACTTGCTCCCTTATTACGAGCAAGTTCACGATTTGTTGATCGCGCACCGATCAAAGGTAAGAAAGAAGAAATCGATATTTACGAAATCATCTGGCAGGAAGAAGATGTAACACGTATGGCAACCGGTATGGCCGATGCTGGCGATTTGAAGCCGGAAGTAAAATTAAGAGTGCTATACGAAGACAAGGATATTATTTTAAATAAAGAACGATCCAGTCTGGTTATGGGTCGCAGCAATACTTGTGACCTGCCTATCAATGAAAAAATGGCTTCACGACAACACGTGAGGATTGAATTACGTCGCGACAAGTTTTTCATTATTGATCAAAGCACAAATGGCACTCACGTACTCATCGATAACGCTGAAGAAGAATTTTTAAGGCGTGAAGAAATGCCGCTTCAGGGGAAAGGTCAGATCAGCCTGGGCAAGAGCTTTACCGAAGGCCCTACTGAAATTGTCAGGTTCGCTCATGAAATCTAAAGCGAATAATTGTAAAGCTATCCTCACTACTTTTAATTCCTGATGACAACATCCACTCCGAAGGCAACAAATTCCATGAGCGTAACCTCATACGGTGTAACTGATGTGGGTAAGGCACGCAAACATAACGAAGATGCCATGTTAGATCGCGGCGAAATCGGCCTCTGGGTTGTCGCTGATGGCATGGGTGGTCATGCGAAAGGTGATGTTGCCAGTCAGATGATTGTTGATGCCATGAAGAAAGTGCATGAAGGTGTCAAACTTGAAAGCTATATTGATGACATCGAAGAACGTTTACTGGAAGTAAATCAGCGTTTGATAGCCAAGGCCAGAGAGTCAGAGAAAAAGACGACCATTGGTAGCACAGTCGTGTTGATGTTGGCCTATGAAAACTTTTGTGTATACGTCTGGGCCGGTGACAGCCGATTGTATAGATTGCGCGACAAAGAACTTAGACAAATGACCACCGATCATTCTCAGGTAGAAGTTTATGTTGAACAGGGTCTGATCTCTCGGGAAGAAGCCGCCGTCCATCCTCACGGAAATATGATAACCCGTGCTGTCGGTGCCGCTGAAGTTTTGTATCTGGATATGGATATTCAGGAATTACAAAGTGGTGATCGCTATTTACTTTGCAGTGATGGCCTCACCAAGCACACCAACGATATTGAATTTCAGGACATGTTACGCGAAGGCACGCCTGAAGAATGCTGCCATGCAATGATCGCTCAAACGCTCGAGCGCGGTGCTGGCGACAATGTAACAGCGGTTATTATCGATGTTAATTAATCACAAATTTTTTGAGTTTGGAGAGTATACCCGTGGCTGATTTCAAAACGGCTTTAGAGGCCCTCGGCGAAGGTAAGTTAGATGCCAATGTCCTCGCAAAGCAAATAGATAAACTTCTGCAAACGAATCCCAAGTTCGCCACTAAAATGCTGGCTCAACTTGACGACGCCAGGGATCAGACGAAAATTGACGACACTACTTACACCACTGTCAAATCTCAGATTAATCAATTTCGTCGCAGTCATGCAGCCGTAACCGAATCAGTCGGCGACGCTGGTGGCGACTCCACTGTGTTTGCCCAGGAAAGTAATAGTCCTGCTGCCGATGATAAAACAGTAAAAACGGAAGCGCCGGCTGCTGTAGACGATGCAACCCAGGTCTTGTCCGAGGACGAAAAAGCAGGAAGTGACACCGATGCCAGCAGTGTAGATTTCGATATCAGTTCCCCCTCCGCTTTCGCCCAGGATGCGACGAGTGGCACAGGCCCTGCAGGCACTGGATTTGAAGCACCACAGGCCGGTGGCGGTGCGCCATTGAATAGAGAACTCGGTGTCGGTGATGTTATCAAACATCGTTTCAAACTACTCAGTGTGCTTGGTCTCGGTGGCATGGGTAAGGTTTATAAAGCCATGGACTTGCTTAAAGAAGAAGCAAAAGACAAAAAGCCTCATGTCGCAATCAAATTATTAAACGAGGATTTCAAAGATCATCCGGAAGCGTTTATTTCGCTACAACGTGAATCTTCTCGTCAGCAGAAACTTGCCCATCCCAATATCGCTACCATTTACGATTTCGACCGCGTGGGCGGGCCCGGCACCCCTGTCTACATCACGATGGAATTGATGGAAGGCATGGAGCTGAAAGACTACATCAAAAAGAACGTAAAAAAACAGGGAGGATTGCCCTTCGATGAAGCTTTCAAAATCATCGAACAACTAGGAGCCGGTTTAATTTACGCGCATAACCGACGACTGGTGCATTCTGAT
>JBLIML010000308.1:0-4158 GCA_047638675.1 Planctomycetota bacterium
CAAATCCAATTTCAATAGTTTGTCCGTCCTTGCCTTCAAGGCAAACGATCGTCTGTTGGCCACCACCCCACAGATTTGTCGGATATATATGAAGCTGAACAGTATGTGCATCTGCATTCGCGAAACTGTTGGCCAAGTCAATTTCAGCATATGACCCAGCATAAACAGCCTTCTGGCGTCCCGTGTATTCACCTTCGAAATCAGACAGAATAGGGATTTCCTTATAGGTATTACTCTCGCCATCCACACAACCGTTGACGATTCGGACAAGCGAAGCGCTGAAGTGTTCGTCACCCTCACTGCTAACATGAAAGTTGATGGTCTGCCCTGGATTAATGTGGAGACGGTCGGCGTATCCAAATACTTGGTTCTGCGTCATGTTTAGTACCTGCTTTCAATCTTACGGTGATATGGGGCAATAATTAAATTTGTCTCGAATGTTTCCTTCATCAGTCATGAGTAATATCTTGTACAATTTTATTAATATGTCGAGCTTATTTGTTAACCCACTAGTTTCACTTAAAGTTGTGAGAATTTATTATCTTCAATTAAGATTTTAGGTTCTATAATAATTCACAATCTAGCATAATTTACTGCATATTTATGGTAAAACAATACCCCATATTCGGGGTTATTATGAGCCATGGTCACGTTATAGTTAAAGGATGACGTGTGGTTTCTTTAATGGATGCTGTAGCTTAAACGCCAGGAACTATGCGGCGGTCCTTATTGCTGGTGTAATTAGTCGAACCATTAGACATCTCTGCACCCTGCTGTCTCCGCTGGATAACACCTAAAGTGGTGGAGTTACAGATCTATTTTTCCACACCCACAGACGTTTCCACTATAGACTCGATTAAGCTGATTTCACGGTTTTACCGGCAGGATGATGTGCGACGGATTTGCTGCACTGCGGTACACGGTCTGTTCCGCAATCATGGTGGTTGCGCTGTGACCAAAGGGTGCACCCGTATTTGGATTGCGGTCATAGCGGTTGAAATCACTACTGGAGATTTCCACACGCAACTGGTGACCTCTGCCAACAAGATAGCTGGTCGCCCACAGATCAATATCAAGCGCGTAGATCTTGCCCGGTTCCATGAGTTGGGGCGCCAGATCAATCTCGCGGAATCCCGTTCTCAAAATACCATCCTGAATCTTGTTAACCCGGCCATCAGGGAACACATCGCAAAGGACCACCGTAAAATCCGTATCGGTCGCACTGGAAGAAATATGGAGCGTCGCAGTTACTGGGCCGGTTAGCTCCATATCCGCTTCAAGTGTTGAACTAGTATAAACAAGCACATCGTCACGAGCTTCAATTTCGCGCCGATCACCCATCTCGCCTGCAATACCCCAGCAATCCATTTGCAGTGTTTGATCAATTGGCTTGGCTGGATCATAGGTAAACTGATCTGCTGCTTCCTCACCCGGTGATTGCTGTGAAAGCTCGCTATTACCGCGCAGATACCATGATTGAAAATCAACCCCCGGTGGCGGCCAATCCTCATCATCCTGCCATTTATCAGCCCCGAGAGTGAAGTAGTGAACCTGTCCTGCCGCCCCAAAACCATTGTCCAAACCCATCAGGTAATGATCGAAGAAAGCGATGAAGTGATCCCAACGGTGGGCAAAGGCTGTATCGGTGACGGGCATTAGCCCCGCGCGCGCCAGTGTGTCAGCGCTACATTCGTGATCCCACGGGCCGACCATTAGGTGATTTTGTTTTTTCGGCGCATTGGCATCTGTCAGCCTCTGCCAGTCCTGAAGCATGTAACCAAGGTAATTGTCGTACCAACCGTCCCAGTGCAACACTGGAATACGGATCGCGTCATAACCTGCAAGCAAGCTTCGCTCATTCCAGAACGGCCCCTGTATGGGGTTGGCAATGACCTGATCAAAATAACTGCTGGGGATACCAGCCGCGTTGGCCATCTCAGCCAGAGGCAAATGCCTGGAGTTTATGGTCGATAGGTCCTGGTACTCTTGTGCCATCATCTCAATCGCCCAGATGCCTACTGTATTTAATTGCAGGCAGCCGCCCCGGAAAGTGGCTAGGTAGCGATTAAGCGTGATATCACCTGGCGCAAGGGCAATCAAGGCGGGGTGCTGACTCACGGCACCGGCATAAGAAGTGAAGCCGAAATAGGACTCCCCCCACATACCCACGCGTCCGTTCGACCAGTCCTGCAAAGTTATCCAATCGATGGTGTCATAACCGTCAGAAATCTCTACCGACCCCATGTTTGGATTAAAGGTGCCTTCCGAACCCCATTTCCCGCGTACGTCCTGTACCACGAAGGCGTATCCCTTTGACGCAAAAAAAGCACCGATCAGAAACATATAACAATAAGCCTCTGTCTTACCATAAGGGATACGGGAAAGAATGGTGGAGAATGGGCCATCGCCTTCGGGCAAGTAAACATCGCAAGCCAGAGAAACACCGTCGCGTAAGGTGACCATAATATCGGATTGCAGGCTATGGCCTGGAGAACGGTCCGGCGTCGTGGTTGGGATGCGGTCGAAAGCTGGCAGTTCTTTTTTCTTACTCATCTCGACGGCGAGTGAGGCGTCAAGTTCGGTCATGGATATTCTCCCTATTCATCGAGGATAGAGATCGGGCGAAGCGCCATTTATCATCGCCGCGCTCGATCAGAAGCATCATTTTAAAAGATTAGTCCAAACTCTGTCCCTGAGCTTAGTCGCCTTTTCACCACAGGTCTTGGCAAAGTAGACTTTGCGGCCTTCAGGTACTGCCATTTCGGGTGCATCTGCAAGTTCAGGAGCGAAGTATTTATCTGACCCCATGACTGAGTTCTGATACTTCAGAAAATTGGAGTTGAGTGCCGCATTTTCAGGCTGCATTAAAAAGGAAATGAACCTTTTTGCATTCGCCAGATTTTTCGCGCTTTTAGGTACTACGACACTATCGACCCAAGCAAGTACGCCTTCCTTAGGAAATGCATAGCGAATCGCCGGGTTCATACTTCGGGTGCGCATGGTCGAACCGCTCCAGAAAGTCGACATATCCAGCTCTTCCGCCACCAACGACTCGCGAATTGCACCGGAATTGGATGAGTAAGTTTTGACATGTGCTTTTTGTGCCTTGAGCAGGTTGAGAACGCGCTGCATTTCTTTGCCATCCTCCGAGCAAAACGGAATATTGAGGTAAATACTGGCCATGTTCACGACGGCATCAGCCGAATCAAACATGTTAATATTTCCACTCAGTTCTTTGGGTGGTTCGAACAAGGTCTTGTAAGTATCGACATCTCCGCCAAATTTATTGGTGTTAACTGCGAAACTGGTGGTACCCCACATGTAGGGATAACTATATTTATTACCTGGATCCGTATCGGGTGATTTCAGCGAAGCGATTGTGTTTTCGTAGCCCGGAAGTTTGGTGGCGTCGATCTGCTGAATCAGCCCCTCCGATATCATAATCTGCACGAAGTCATTAGTGGCAATCGCGATATCGTAGCCGCCACCACCTTGCTTGAGTTTGGCTAACAACGTCTCGTTCGAGTTATAGAAATCGAGGGTAATATCGATACCCGTCTCGTTTTGAAATTTCTCAACCAGGTCCGGAGCGATATAGCCACTCCAGTTATAAATATTAAGGCTGCCTGCCGCCTGTGCGGTTGTCGACCCCAGCAAGACGATCATAGCGGCCGCGGCAATAAGTGATTTACTAATTTTCATAAGTACTTCCTCCAGTAGATAAAAATTTGCTCAGTCGAGCATCTAAGACACTTCACCGCTTGAAACCGATGAAGTGGGCCAAAGAAAAGATCGCCACCGAGACGAATAGAATTACGGTGGAGACTGCGTTCACCTCGGGTGTCACACCCATGCGTACCATTCCGAAAATGAATATCGGCAAGGTGGACGAGCCGGCTTCGGCAACCAGCAGCGAAATAATGAAGTTGTCCATCGAAACGATGAAAGCCAGCATTGCACCCGAAACGATGCCCGGCAGGAGAATCGGTAAGGTGACCCTGTAAAAAGTGCGCCATTCATTCGAATACAGATCCATCGCCGCCTGCTCAAGTGAGTCATCCATACCATCAAGTCTAGCCCTGATCGGCAGATACGAGAACGGAATACAAAAAACTACGTGCGCGATCATCAGGTTGCCGCGACCGAGGGATAATCCGA
>JBLIML010000309.1:0-4154 GCA_047638675.1 Planctomycetota bacterium
GAAAAACAAGTTGGCGTTTCAAATATCTGCCTCTCTTAAGTTCGATAAGGCAATTATGCGACGCTACATAAGATTGGGCTTACCTTCCGGTCTAGAGATGTTTATAAACGTAGCGGCGTTTAATCTATTTCTATTGATGTTCCAGTCCTACGGCATTCCTGAGGCAGCCGCAGCCACCATTGTTTTTAACTGGGATATACTCGCTTTCGTGCCGATGTTAGGCCTGAATATTGGTGTTATCAGTCTGATTGGACGTTTTGTTGGAGCCAAGGACATGGGTAGAACAAATCAGGTTATTGCCGCAGCTTTCCTGATTTCGCTTGGATACACCGGTATTCTCGCACTTATCTTCGTTATCTATCGCCTGCCTTTGGTTGGGATATTCATCTCACCGGGTGAGGACTATCAGGCCATTCTGGAACTCAGCAGCTTTATGATGCTGGGGCTGGCCACCTATGTTATGGCAGATGCTGTGCGACTGGTCGCCAGTGCTGTACTGAGGGGCGCGGGTGACACACGATGGCTGATGATCAGCTCCGCTCTTTTATATTGGACTATGTTGCTGGCTCAGTATTTGATAATAAGAGTATTTGAATATGGTCCAAAAGCATCCTGGTTGACCTTCGTCGTGATGATATTTTCAATCACCTTGATTTGCGTATGGCGACTCTACGGTGGGAAATGGCGCGACGTAAAGGTGTTGGAAGGGGTAATGGCAGAGTAAGACCGGTGAGTATAGAAGTGTCTGAGAAAGCTCCGCTAGTCTACTTGTCAACTAAGCGCTTTATTTACCTTAAAGTCTTTACTTAATTTATTATAAATCATTAATAAACAAATATTTATAGAACTAATATTATCTATATTCTAGGTAAGGTGTAATTTTAAACAGGGTTTTAAATGTCGATAGACGAATGTGGCTGACAGCTAATAAATACGACTGTAGAGGATGAAGAACTTGAGTTATCAACTGTTTATATTGGAAAATAATGGATTAATTAATGTTTGTGATGACTGGTATTTGCCGCGTAACAGGCCTGAATCTTGCTAACTTAAGAGGAGTGGATGGAGAACACATCTTACATAATGAATTATATTTACACTGTAAATATTTGATTTATATATATTTACTATTGATAAATTCACTTGTGCTCAAACGAAGGTTCCACTAGTATAGGTCTCCCTATTTGTCTCAATCTGACAACGCATGAGTACGCTCATACACTATGAAGAAGGAATAGAACGAAAGAAGTCAATGAAGAAACTTGCCACTTTATATCACGAGTATTTTGGTCTCCACGAACAGCCCTTTCAACTGACCCCAGATCATAATTTCCTGTATCTGAGTAAGGTGCATAGCCGTGCAAAGGCTTATATGGAATACACCATTTGGAATCGCGATAGCTTTGTAGTGATTACTGGCGAAATTGGTTCAGGTAAGACGACGCTGATACACAGCCTTCTCTCGAATATGGACGAGAATGTACTGGTGGCGAAGATTCACCAGACACAACTTGATGAATTGGAGTTTTACCAATCGATATTGGTGGAATTTGGTCTACAACCTTTTCAGGCAGCCAGTAAAGTCGAGTTATTGACTATGCTCAATGCTTTTTTGAGGGAAAAAAGCGATCAGGACATACAAGTCGTATTGATTATTGATGAAGCGCAAAACTTGTCTCCACGGGTGCTTGAAGAAGTGCGTTTGATGACAGGACTGGAAACAAACAAGGGAAAGATCCTGAATTTGATTCTGGTGGGCCAACCGGAATTGAAAGATATTATTGATGGCCCAAATATGGAACAGCTCAACCAGCGTATTCGTTTTCGCTTCCACCTGAGCGCGCTGAGTGCAGGAGAAACTGCTGAATATATTGAGCATCGATTGAAAATGGCGGGTTATAACAAGGAAGAAGCCCTGTTTGGCAAAGGCAGCATTCCGCTTATTTTTCACTATTCCGGGGGGATCCCCCGTCTCATCAATATCCTCTGTGATACAGCGATGTTGTCGGCCTTCGTGGAAACCAAAACGAAAATCACCGTGAAAATGATAGAGGAAGTCATCACAGAGCTCCAATGGACGCCTTTTAGTGAAAGATCACGTAAAACAATTCATCCGCAGGATATCTACAGCCTGGAACAGCAACCGCCGAAGGTGCTTATCCAGATAAGTGGCTCTGAGGACAAACGAGAATTTGTCCTTGAAAAGGAAACAGTCAGTATCGGTCGCTTCGAAGGCAATGACATTCGCGTTGATAACCGCTATATCAGTGGTCACCATGCCAAAATTGTCACCGTACAAGGCCAATCCTATGTGGTCGATTTGGGCAGTACAAACGGTACCTTCGTTAACGGACATCGCATTAGCAAATGCCGTTTAAAAAATAATGACAGCATCTCTCTGTCGGTGAGAAAGCGCCTACTGGATAACGGTGAAACGGTTGCCATGGCCAATGCAAAACTACTGTATGTCAACGAGAGTCCTCAAGCTGACCGATCAAACCAGGTTGTGCATATTGCCGCGAAAAAATAACCATGTTTTCTCATGACTCTGGCCAGTCATCAGTGCTTAAAAATAGACTCGGTGAGTTTACTGAATTTAAAAACTGAAGGGCCTGGAATGAGCTGGAATAACAAAGGGCACTCCTATCCCACAGACGATTTATTTAAAGCTATCAATTCGGATTGACCCTCATTGCATTCATTAGCCCTTTTCGAATCTTTCGAAAAATTCCTCGACATCAGCTAAGTCATGAGTTTGCTCCATCGGCGGCAAGCTATTGAGAAATATCTTGCCGTAGGATTTCGTTTTCAATCTGGGATCACAAATCATCAAAAGACCGTAATCATTTTTATCTCGGATCAATCGGCCAATTCCCTGCTTTAAAGTTATTACCGCCTCCGGCACCTGGTATTCCATGAAAGGGTTGCGGCCCTGCTCTTCCATCAATAACATCCTTGCTTTAAGAACCGGATCGCCTGGTGAGGAGAAAGGCAGCTTGTCGATTATTACGCAAGACAGAGCCTGTCCTTTTACATCGACACCTTCCCAAAAACTACTAGTTCCAAGCAACACGGCGTGCTTCGTATGACGAAAACTATCCAGTAATTCGGTGCGAGGTGAATCGCCTTGCACCAATATGGGATAATCTATTTTTTCTTTTAGCAATTCTGCTGCTATTTTTAAGGCACGGTGACTGGTGAATAGAATAAAGGCACGGCCACGGGTCAGAGCCAATACCGGCAAAGCGCGCTCTATCACTTCTTCTGTATAGCCCTGATCTCGTGGATCCGGCAACCCTTGCGGTAAATAGAGCAAGGCCTGCTTCTTAAAATTAAAGGGACTATCCCAACTCCGGGCCTTTATGTCTTCTAGTCCTAACAAATTGGCAAAATGTTTAAAATTATTATTTACAGATAAAGTGGCAGAAGTGTAAATACTTTGGCAATCATATTCGCGCATGCGTGATTGAAATGCTTCGGCAATATCCAGAGGTGTTCGATGTAAGAGAAAGCCCGCACCTCGAGTTTCCAGCCATTGAATATGATCGATATTGCCTGAAGCGGTATAGGTATCCAAAATATTCAAAATATCATTCACACGTTTGAAACAATTATCGAGCAGTTTCCCGCGCCCGGCAAAAGCGTCAAGGGCGCTGTGCACATCATGATGGCGTTCCATTAAATTAGAAAACGCGGTTTTAACTTCCTCTTTATCCCATAACTCCTGCCAACCCACTCGCTGCTCGTTTCGACCAAACGCCAGTCGTAAATCGCGCACGGATTTTTCCACCTTATCCAGTATTTCCAGAAATTCAGGCAAATCCGCGGCTTCTTCGAAATAGGCGGCTTTGCTATCGCCTAGTAAGTCTAATAATTGTCGACTACTCAACGTCTGGCTGAAAAACATCGACGCCAATTCAGGTAGTTGATGTGCTTCGTCAAAAATAACCATATCGGCTGTAGGTAGTAATTCACCGTATCCCTGGTCCCGCAAAGCCAGGTCAGCAAAAAATAAATGATGATTAACAACGACAAGATCTGCATCGTTGGCACGACGCCGGGCACGAAACAAATGACAGTCTTCATAAAAATCGCATTCCTGTCCAAGACAATTCTCGGTAGTCGATGTCACGACTGAACGAACACTGGCATCC
>JBLIML010000310.1:0-4131 GCA_047638675.1 Planctomycetota bacterium
GTTCGATGACTCACCACCTGTATAAGGATTCGAAAAACTTACCACCTGCGTTTCCGACGTCTGGAAAACTGACTCAAGCAGACTGACAAATTCATCGTCAGGCGGATCGTTGGACCAGAGTCCGAAAACGCCACCGGGAAGGAGTTTATCTGCCACCCCCTGCAATCCCTGCGCCGTGTAAAAAGGTTTGTTGCCTTCGTTGAGCCAATGTCTTGGTGAGTGATCAATATCTAACAAGACTGCATGCATTAGTTTTTTGGGATCCGCGAGATCGAAACCACCGCTCTTTGATGTGGCCAAAGCAAAGAAGTCGGCATGAACGAGCTCGCAACGCGGATCGGCACTTAATTCCTTTCCAAGCGGCACGAGTCCACGATGATGCCATTCGATGACCGCTTCCATTACCTCTATGACCTTGAGTGATTTAACGGAAGCATCTTGCAGAACGGCGGCGGCGGTATAACCCAGCCCCAATCCGCCAACGACAATATCCAACTCCTTATCTCTAAAGCCAGCCAGTCCCAGCCTCGCCAGCTGAATCTCGGCATCGGTAAACAGGCTCGACATGAGAAATTGCTCGTCGAGCTGGACTTCGTAGATTATCAGACCTTCAAGTCTGGGATCAGCCCGACGTCTAAGACTGATTTCCCCCAGAGGGGTTCTCTGGTAGTCCAATTCTTCAAATAATAGAGTCATAAGGTATATAAAGGTTGGCGAGTGCCGAGTTTTTTAAACTAATTCCGTGTCATTTCATCGTGTTCCGTCACCGCTGGGCTGTCAATACAATTATGTCCAAATTTCATGGATAATGCAGCGTAGTACAGAAAAGGATACTTAACGATGTCTAATGATGAATCCAACAATCAATCCTTATTGCACAAACAGGCAATACATGAAGTATTACTGCGTTTTGCACGCGGCATCGATCGATGCGATCTCCAATTGTTAAAAACAGTCTTCTGGGAAGATTGTGTAGTTGATTATGGAAAATTGGGTGGCGCCGCATGGGAATTTTTTACCACCGTTCTATCAACGCGTAGTGAGACGGACGTGACACATCATCAGATAACAAACGTACTGATTGAACTGAATCGCAACAAAGCCCAGGTCGAGTCTTATGTCACGGCCCATCATTTTGTCAAAGAAGAAGGAAAAGATATGGACATGACCGCCGGTGGCCGATATCTCGACACTTTTGAACAACGCAATACTGAATGGCGAATAGTCAAAAGACTCTTCATTATGGACTGGAATCAAAACGTAGAATCAACTGCACGATGGGATACTGGATTGCATGCACAGTTCACTCATCACGGTGCGCATTTCCCCGAAGATATTCTCTACAAGCAGTTTACTAAAAAGAAACTGGATTCCAATTGATGAAATCAGCTTCTCAAATTTCATCTTCTCAATGGCGAACGCCGCTGATTGTGATCATTGCCGGTTGTCTCATCGCCATGGTAGGTTTTGGTGTGCGTTCAAGTTTCGGCATGTTCCTGGAACCGATGACGGTCGCGCGGGGCTGGAACCGTGAAACTTTCGCCTTCGCCATGGCCCTGCAAAATTTGCTTTGGGGTATTGGTGTACCGATTGCCAGTGCCATCTCCGACCGGATGGGACCTTCGAAAGTTATCGCCTTTGGCGCGGTCTTATATGCGTTGGGTACCCTGGGGATGGCGGAAGCAGAAAGTGGATTTGCCTTACATATGACTGCCGGGATTATTTGCGGTCTTGGGGTCGCTTTCACGGCCTTTTCCATTGCGCTTGCCGCCATCGCCAATGTGGTGGGTCCGGAACGTCGTTCCATGGCGCTGGGTCTTGGTACCGCCGCCGGTTCATTTGGTCAGGTAATTTTCTCACCGATTGCTCTTTCGTTTATTTCGGCCTATGGCTGGCACTCGGCATTGTGGATCCTCGGATCTACCGCCCTTGTAATTATTCCTCTTGCTCTTTGTTTGCCTAATTCCTCTGCATCCAGTTCTGCTAAAGAGTCACAACACGAGCAATCACTAAGGCAAGCGGTTGAAGAGGCGGCGAGACATCGCGGTTTTGTACTCCTTGCCTTCGGCTTTTTTGTTTGCGGTTTTCATGTTGCCTTTATTACCGTGCACTTCCCGGCTTATATTAAAGACCTCGGACTCGACGCACGGGTCGGCGCCTATGCAATTTCCATCATTGGACTTTGCAATATTTTTGGCTCCCTTGCCGCTGGATACGTTGGTCAGCGATGGAGCAAAAAAGGCAGTCTAAGTTTTATTTATTTTACCCGCGCCATCGTAATTGCCATCCTGTTAGCCTCACCTAAAACAGAAATGACTATTTATCTTTTCTCCATGGCCATGGGTATTCTCTGGTTGGCAACGGTGCCGCTTACCTTTGGTATTGTTGCTCAGATATTTGGGATGCGTTATATGGCGACGCTGGTGGGTCTGGTGTTTTTCAGTCATCAGATCGGCAGCTTCAGTGGTATCTGGCTGGGTGGGTATCTCTATGACAGCAATGGATCCTATGATCCTATCTGGTGGGCCGGTATCGTTCTGGGCGTATTGGCAGCCATTATCCATTTCCCCATTGACGAACGGCCAGTGGACAGGCTTGTCTACGATTCTTCTTAATCTTACGGCTTGGCCATTTTTTAGGTAAACTACTTTCAGTCAATTTCCATTCTCTAATCACGGATATTTATACCATGAAAAAAATCACACCTCTTTTAGCCATCGCTTTTTTTGGCCTCATTACAAATCAGATCGCGTTTGCCGATTCACATGCGAATGCGATTGCCGATGCCGTTAACAATCCCGCAAGGAGTGATGAGGACCGCAAACGGGATGAAACCAGTAAACCGGCCGAGGTACTTGAATTCCTCGGGGTAAAACCAGGAATGAGAATACTGGATTACCTCTCAGGTGGAGGCTATTACTCAGAAATTCTATCCTATGCCGTTGGCGATAAAGGCGAGGTTGTCGCTCATACCAATGAAGCCTATAAAAAATTCGTTGGTGATGCTATCACAAAGCGCTTTGGAGAAGGTCGATTACCGAAGGTGATACGTCTGAGCTCAGAGGTGCCCGCAATGGGTTTAGCTAAGGAGACATTCGACATGATATTAATGGTGATGACCTATCATGATATTTATTATGTTGCTGACTACTGGCCAGCCGTAGATCGGGAAAACTGGTTTGCACAAATCCATAGTGCGCTGAAGCCAGGCGGCATACTCGCCATTATTGATCATTCAGCAGTGGCTGGTACTGGAATAAGCGCGGCACAAGATTTACATCGAATTGATGAGGAATTTTCAAGAAAGGACATTGAAAGTGCTGGATTCACATTTGAAACATCTTCTGATGCGCTACGAAATCCTGATGATGCAAGAACAATCGGCGTATTCGAAGACGGTATGCGTAGAAAAACCGATCGATTCGTGCATCGTTATGTAAAGAAATAAATTTTAACCGACTCGCTAATTTGACAGAGATGTCAGGATATTCAGAATCGAATGTCGCTTATGAATAAACTTCTCTATTTTGCCTTTGGCTCAAATCTTCATCCATTATGGTTAAAAAGTCGCACGCCATCAGCGGTAATTCTGAGCAAAGAATGCATTACGCATTTTAAACTGGATTTTAATAAATTCGGTTTAGATGATTCTGGCAAATGCAATATCGTCAAAACAGAAAGCGCGAATGATCTGGTTCATGGGGTTGTTTATCAGTTTAATGCTGACGAGAAGGATGTACTCGATGAGGCTGAGCGCGGCTACAGCCAGGAAATAATGCAAATAGGCGAATATGAAAACGTACTGGTTTATGTGGCAGAAGAGACGACGGACAATTATTCATCTCCCTTTAGCTGGTATCAGGATATCGTAATCGCCGGTGCGCGAATGCATGATTTTTCTGAGTCGTATATTGATCATATTCAGTCATTTAATGCGATAAGTGATCCGGATCAGGCGCGTGAAAACAGACTTAGGGCGATTGTTTGGCCTGGTGGTTAGATGTTGATTGTGGTCGAGTTTTTAATGAGGTATGCATTCCCACGGAGACCGTGGGAACGAGACGATACTCTGGTTCCCACGGTCTCCGTGGGAATGCATACCTGAGTTAAACTACCTTACCGGAACCTGGG
>JBLIML010000311.1:0-4119 GCA_047638675.1 Planctomycetota bacterium
GTGACTTATTAAAAGAAGCCGCCGAAAAGATTGTTGAAGCCTCTGATCCACCCTCAGATGCCAGGGGCTCGTCTGAATTCAAACGTGTGATGCTAAAATCACTTTTCAGGAAAACCGCCACTACCGCGATTATTCGCGCCGGTGGTGCTCAGATCGATGGGAGTCATGATTATGTCTGATACGATTGCTTTGATCAGCATTGAAATTACAGTTAACGGCAAGCCTTATCAACGCAAGGTGGAACCTCGCCAGCTTCTGGTAGAGTTTATACGTGAAACAATCGCCCTGACCGGCACACACGTCGGTTGCGATACGAGCTATTGCGGAGCCTGTACAATTATTTTAAACGGCGAAGCGATCAAGTCCTGCACACTATTAAGCGTGCAAGCTGACGGTGGAGAAGTTCTCACCGTGGAAGGTCTCGAACAAGACGGCCAGCTTCATCCGATACAACAAGCCTTTTCCGAATGCCATGGTCTTCAATGCGGGTATTGCACACCGGGCATGTTGATGTCTACGCTAGCTTTGCTGGCCGAAAACCCAGATCCAAGCGTAAAAGATATACGTAAACGTCTGGCAGGAAATATCTGTCGCTGTACAGGCTATCAAAATATTATCAAATCGGTTCAGTCCGCCGCTAAACAACTACAGGAGGGTTAAATCATGGAAATGAAATTTAGTGGTGAATTCAAAGTAGACCAACCTCGAGAAAAGGTTTTTGCAATACTCTCCGATCCGAAACAGTTTGCGCCTCTCCTGCCTACTTTTCATAGCCTGGAGATGAAAGATGAACGTACCGCCCTGTTACGCGTTAAGGTTGGGATCGGTAAAATTCGGGGTACAGCTTCAACAGAACTTATCTTAGACGAAGCAGAGGCACCATTGCGCGCACGCTATATTGGTCAGGGCAAGGTTATGCAGGGCGTCTACAAAATGATTTCTTCCTTCGAACTCGAAGACGATGACGATGGCAAAGGTACGCGAGTCAAGTGGCAGGGAGAGACGCAACTGGTGGGTAAAATTCTTTCTCTTGCTGGTGGCGGAATGCGAGGCTATGCAGAAAAAGAAATCAATAAACTCATAAGCAGTTTGCAAAATGCGCTTTCAGCAAACCCGGAGAAAGTCATTGCAAAGCCGAAGGCTGACGGATGGCTGGCGAGAATTTTACGAAAAACTGATGACTCGAATCTTGATACTACCGATTCATCAACCGCAGATTCGATAATTGCCGGCGGACTAGCCCCGTTTAACGATGAACAACAAAAAAATAACGCAGAACGTATCAGTAGTATCAGTAAAACTTTGTCAGCGAAGCGTAGCGAAAAACGTCTGCCCAGAAAGGAAGACTTGCGATTAATACGTGGTCAGGGATTGTTTGTTGATGACTATCATCCAGCGGGTATGTTGCATATGGTGTTGGTACGTTCACCTTATGCTCATGCAAAAATTCTGAATATTGATGTATCAGAAGCCGAAGCCCTGCCGGGAGTAATATGTACACTCACCGGCGCTGAAGTTAAAGCACAGTCCAATCCTTTTACCCAACTCGGTCCTGAACCCAGTGCGAGAATTGAAGATTATTGTCTCGCCATCGACAAGGCGACATATCAAGGCGACCCAATAGTTGCTGTAGTTGCAGAATCCGTGCAGATTGCTACTGATGGGGCACAACTGGTGAACGTGGAATACGAAAGCCTGCCTGTTGTTCTCGATGCGAAAGAATCCATGGAGGGAAAGGTATTATTGCATGAGCAAATCGACACAAATTATACATGGCAGGGTGAGTTCGAATATGGAGAAGTTGATAAAGCATTTGAGGACGCCGCTCATGTCGTTAAAATTGACCATTTAAAGTTCCATCGCTACGGCAGTACATCACTTGAATCAAATGCCGTAGTGGCTACATGGAATCAAATGGGTGAGCTGGATTATTTTGCAAATACCATTATGGCGGTGCCCATTGCGATGATTGGCCCTGCCCTCAATATCAGTTCAGATAAAATCCGTCTGCGCACCCACGATATCGGCGGCGCATTCGGCAACAAGATTGGTAACTACCCTTATATGACCCTTGCGGCATTGGCTTCACGTAAGGCAAGCGGTGCACCTGTTAAATGGGTGGAAACACGCAGTGAGCATATGCAGGCTGGTGGTCACGGTAGTGAACGTAATTTTTTTGATACGGAAGTGGCTCTCGATTCAGAAGGCGTTATTACCGCTATCCGCTCCCTGCATATAGATGATTGCGGTGCTTATCCTCGTTATGAACCTCTAGCCTGTGTCATCTGGTCCCAGGTGCTGCCTGCTTCATATAAATTGAAGAACATGAAAATCGATTTCCGCCAGATAGTCACCAACAAAGGGCCGTGTGCTCCTAACCGGGGGTATTCACGCCTGCCGCATATCTGGTTTATGGAACGCGTAATTGATATTTGTGGTCATGAGTTGGGGATCCCTGCTGATGAAATCCGGCTGCGTAATTACATCGAGGAATTTCCCTACACGACACCAAATGGCTGCGTTTATGATTCCGGCGATCTGCCCGCCATGATGGAAAAGGCCAAAGCGCTTATTGGTTGGGATGACTGGAAGGCGAAACAGGAAGAAGCCCGCAAAGAAGGTCGATATATTGGTATCGGAATCGGCACAACACTGGATTCGGGCACCAATAATTTTGGTCAATCACAGATCATTAACCCTTTCTTACCTTTCACCGGACAATCTCAGGCCGCAACAGCCAAACTTGATTTGGACGGCACCGTGAGTATTGCCGTCGGATCTTTCCCACAGGGACAGGGGCATGAGACCACCTCAGCGCAGGTTGCAGGTGAAGTATTGGGTATCGATACAGACTTCATCAATGTTAAAACCGGCTTTGACACTGAGCGCAACACCAACACCGGTACGGGTGGCACCTATGCCAGCCAATTCGCCGTGACCGGTTTGTCGGCGGTACACGGCGCCACAGTGAAGTTACGGGATGAGATGAAAAAGCTGGCTGCATTTTCCCTTGAGGCCAATGAGGACGATCTTGAGTTTGGTGTCGGAGAAATGGGTCCGGAAATACATGTAAAAGGTAGCACTGAAAAAAGTGTCAACTTCTGGGCGCTTGCCAATATGGCAAATTATAATACCGCCATACTCCCCGATGAGTTGCGCGATTTGCATTTAAACGTCCGCCATGTGTATGTCGCCCCATTCCAACCGGTGGATGTAGAAAAGAAATACGGCAACCTGACCCTGACGTATGCAATGCAGCTACATATTGGCGTTATCGAATTAAATCGTGAGACATGCCAGACGAAAATCCTGGATTACGCCATTGTCGATGATTGCGGCACCGTAATAAATCATATGATTGTGGAAGGTCAATCTCATGGCGGTGCAGGTCACGGAATTGCGGCCGCTTTGCTGGAAACAATGCCTCATGATAAGGACGGCAATGTTATTTGTGGTTCATTTACGGATTATGCGCCGATAACAATAAACAATATGCCTGATCTAAAATACGAGAATATGGAATCCCCTTCTCCTTTTAGCTACAACGGCGCCAAAGGCATGGGTGAAGGTGGAGGAGCGCCATTACATACTATCAGTGCCGCCTTACAAGATGCATTACATGCAGAGGGGATTATCATTCAAAACTCCCACCACTCTCCGATGTTCCTCTACGAAGTACTTGAAGATTATGAGGGTAAACCTATTTCTGTAGAAAGCCGCTAGTCATCTAGATTGAGAGACTGTCCAACAGTCTCTCAATTTTCACTCGGCTTTCCTCTACATGGCCGCTGACCATGCGATGAAACGATTCACTTCCCCAGGGATCCTGAAGTTTATAGGCAAGCACGCGCTCAGTTACCCGGTTTAGCCATTCGTCAATACCCGGTTTATCCTTCCAAAGCGCAGCAAGACCAATATTATTTATTCTATGCACATAAGGTGCGGCACTCGCATCGGCCAGACTAAAGGCATCACCACATAACCAGGTATTCGTGCCTTTAATATCATTCAGTAAAGTGATTACTTTTTTTAGTGTGATTACAGCCTGGGCTGCCGCGGGTGCGTTTAGACCTTCATCATGCGTACTTTGTTGGCGTTGACGACGCATGGGATCAACTA
>JBLIML010000312.1:0-4115 GCA_047638675.1 Planctomycetota bacterium
TTATATCTAGAAGTTGAGTTGTGCCCACACCCAGACTTTATTGACATTATTCGCGACTCCGGAATTGCTTCCGTTTCGAATCACATTTAAGGGGTTTCTGTCTGCATCATAGACAGAATACTTAAGACCAAAAGTGTAATGTTTTCCATATTTCTTACTTAACATCAAATCAAGCTCATTACCATAGTCATAACTCATATTGTCAGATCCAAGCTGATGGTATGCCGCAACGAAAGTCGCCCCCCAAAGCTTTACAAGCGCAGTCACAATCAGATCTTCTATGCCATCTCCGGGGGTGACCAGGAAGCGATCCGCCCAACCCTGAAAAGCATGGTTGGTACCAAGAATAGTGACAAATCGGTTGGCACCGCCCTCGCCTGCCATTTTTTCATAGGCGATTTTCAATGTCAGGTTATCGATTGTTTTGTTCACCTTTATATTTGCACCGAGTTCTGCCAGAAAGTAATCTGTGCTTATCGAAGCAGGATTGTCGGCGTAATCACTTTGATGTGCGTATTCGCCCACATATAAAGCGCTGAGGGTGTCGCTGACCCTATATTTCCCATCAAAGCGAAGACCATAAGTCTGAGTGGAAAATGCAGCAGCATTATTCAGGTCGAGAAGATAGGCATAAGCTTCAAGTTTTCCCGCCGCCAGTCCTGAGTATTGCAGATTAACAAGATGAGAGTTACTGTCAAAGTTGCTTAGGGGTTCAGGGGCATCATGGCCAAAAATACGATTTACGTTCCAGACATAGGCGTAGGAGATCGTCATGTCATCCAAAGTCTTGTTCGTAATTGCGATCGCATCCTGCGTTTGCCAGTTCTGTCGCCAAAGGACAGTACCCATGAAACGATGAAGGGGTGCGTCTCTGTAGGTAAGATATTGTCTTCCCAGTTTTATTTCTGTATTTGACTTATGCTGATATCTTAAAAAAGCTTGATCCAATTCCAGACCGGAAGGATCAACGACGGTAGCAAGGTCAGTCAGGCCGTTTGAGCCATCATTGAAATTGTTATTATCCAATGACATGACATGTTCAAGATCAACACGAAGATCGAAGCCATAAGTTTCCGGCGACTGATATCCCAGGCTGGTTCTCAATGTGGATGCATTTGCATCCTTTAAGCGCTGTGCGGCCGGTGACAATCTGTCGTCGTCAACATTTTCATATCGAAAGCGTGAGGAAATATGAAAGGTGCCATAGGCGGCATCAGCAGATGATTCTGTTTCTGCTTGCAGGCTTGTATAGAAAAGAGTTGATCCCAACAAGATAAAAAACCAACGCAATCTAATTGGATTTACCATCAATGCCTATAGCCTAAGTAATTGTATCAATCATGCTGCCTCGTCTTTTGACAACGTAATTCTTTTATACAAATCACTAAATTGCTCCTGTATCGCATCGCCAAACAAGGTGTCAGTCAAGGCACTAATCTGCACGTCCAGTAATAACCAGTCCTCATGAGTCAACATATTTTCGATAATGGGAAATATCTGACTCTCCTCGACGTTCATGTGATTGCTTAATAGTTCACAATAATCTTTGGCTGCATTGAGTATATTATCTTTTGAGACAATAGCGCCGCTGGTGACCTTCTGTAATTCTTCTTTAAGTATATGACCGAGTTTAGCGAGTTCCTTGTGCTCACTATTCAACTGATTAATCAGGCCAATTGACTCGGGTGCCTTTCGTTTCAACCTGGCAAAGATAATTTCTTCGATAGGGTGATGGCTTACATCAGGATAATTCGTCAGATAGTTCATGATGTCGTACAGACGTATAAAATCCGGATTCGTGCTTTGCTGCAATTTTTCGATGTCAGTTTTCAACTGATCGAGCAATCGAGCATAATTGAGATGGTCATTGTGAATCTCTACAAGCGTCTGTTTCATAAGATATGCCCTCTTTAATCTTATGGAAAATAGTAGCCAATTCTCTGGGCCCTATTTATGATCTAAATCAAGGAATATCTGTTTTCAACAAGACAGCAGCAGGCGCTTAAGATAGAAAAATCTTAAGGGTATAGACTACCTTCGTTCAGGAAGAGGTATTGAAGTTATTACCAGCGGATTCTGATGCGTTAGCTGTACACATCTTGTTAAGCCCGTCTTGATCAAGGATCTGGATGTGCTTTTTATCGATGAGGATATATTTATTCTTTTGGAGACGAGAGAATATCCGACTTACTGTCTCTATGGTTAAACCGAGATAGTTGCCGATATCCTGCCGTGACATGCTGAGTCTGAATTCGTCAGGAGAAAAACCCAGCTGTTTGAAACGAAGGGACAAAGACCTCAAAAACGTCGCAATACGCTCCTCCGCACTTTTTTTACTCAGACTCAATAGCAATTTATTTTCATAGGAGATTTCCCTCCCCATCAATCGAAACATCTGCTCCTGCAGGGCCGGGACTTTACTGCAGACATCTGTTAGTTGGGTGTAAGGAAAGTTGCACAGGCTGCTGGTCTCAAGTGCGATTGCATTGCAACTGTGCAGATTATTCTCAATTCCATCCAGGCCAACCAGTTCACCAGGTAAATAGAAACCGACTATCTGTTCGTCACCATTATCGCTATGGGTGAAAAGCTTAACGCTGCCTGAGCGAACCGTATAGAGTGAGGACAGGGGATCACCATTGCGAAATAAATGATCACCTTTATGTAAGGGTCGGGACTGCCTGACAACTTTATCCAACTCATCAAGCTCGTCTTTATTCAAACCACGAGGCAAACATAACTCAGCGAGATTGCAATTTTCACACGTTACTTTAAATTTATGTAAATCAATTGCTTGCATTATTTATCACTCTCAACACCATTAAGTCACTATATCCTATTATTGCAATTCGGGCGAAACAAATAACCAGGGGCTTATCGAACTGGAAAATTAAAGTGATCCGTCCTCGCCTGGTGGCAAAAGAACAGTCGCAATACAAACAAAGGAGAACCCTAAAGTATTTGGCCTACTGATTACATCCCAAATATTCATATTTTTTAAGCTCGAACAAATATGTTGATCTGGATCATCAACATGACTTCAGGAGTTGAGTATAAAGGTACCTATAATGCAATACTTTATAGAGCAAGATGGTCACAACTCCAATCTTTAACAGGGAGCTTATCTCTCGCTATGATAAAGCGGGCCCCCGCTACACCTCTTATCCGACGGCAGTTCAATTTCATGAGGAATTCCGTAGTGACAATTACATCGAAAATGCCTTACTTACCAATGAAAACATGGTTCCAAACCCCTTGTCATTGTATTTTCACCTGCCATTTTGTAGCACTGTTTGTTACTACTGTGCCTGTAACAAGATCATCACCAGAAATCGCAAACATGCTGTACCGTATTTAAAGTTATTACATAAAGAACTTGAATTACAGTCCAGGTTGTTCGATAAGGACAGGCAAGTAGACCAGCTTCATTGGGGAGGAGGTACTCCAACATTCATCAGTATGGAACAAATGTCCGAATTAATGCAGGCCACCCGCTCCCTGTTTTCCCTGAGAGACAATGATGAGGGTGAATATTCCGTTGAGCTTGATCCAAGAGAATGTAACGCTGAGACCATATCTTTACTTCGCCAACTGGGCTTTAATCGAATTAGTCTCGGTGTTCAGGATTTCAACCCCGAGGTGCAAAAAGCGGTTAATCGCATCCAGAGTGAAGAAGAAACGTATTCGATCATCGAAGCTTCCCGTAAAGAGGGATTTAAATCCGTCAACCTTGATTTGATTTACGGTTTACCTAAACAAACCGCTCTAAGTTTTAGTCAAACTTTGGAAAAAGTTATTTCAATGCAACCGGATCGTCTTTCCATTTTTAACTATGCACATATGCCTGACCGTTTTAAGGTGCAAAAACAGATTCGTGGATCCGACCTGCCCGACCCTGCAATAAAACTGGAGATTTCTCAGAATAATGTTGAGACCCTGACCAAAGCCGGTTATGTCTACATAGGTATGGACCATTTTGCCAAACCTGACGATGAACTCGCAATTGCGCAACAGCAGGGTGGACTTACACGAAATTTCCAGGGCTATTCCACACGAGGGGAATGCGATATTGTCAGTATGGGTATCAGTGCAATCAGTAAAATTGGTGATTGTTA
>JBLIML010000313.1:0-4113 GCA_047638675.1 Planctomycetota bacterium
ACTCTTTTACAAACCTCAGTCACATCTGGCCAGGCATAAAATGCGCCTTCTGGGCTGCGGCAATAGATACCTTCTATTGCATTGAGACCATTAACAATGTGATCGCGTCGTATTTTGAATTCATCACGCATCATCGAAACACTTTCCTGAGATTCCGATAGGGCACATAAGGCTGCATATTGATTCGGGTGTGGCGCGCAGGAATCTGTATTGGTGACCATGCGCGAGAAAACCGGTGCAAGTTTAGTGTTGATTGCGAAACCCACTCGCCAGCCCGTCATTGAATAGGACTTGGAAACGGAATCCACAATCACTGTGCGTTCCAGCATATTGTCAATCGAGGCGATACTGACAAACTCCACATCATAGACAAAAGCGTAATAAGGCTCATCAGACAAAATCCATACATTTTCCCAGGGAGCAATAATCTCGGCTAGCTTTTGTAGATACTCACGATCAAAAACAACACCGGTAGGATTATGTGGGCTATTCAATATAATTAGGCGAGTGTTTGAATTGATGAGGCCAGCGAGTTCATCAAGGTCGAAACGGCTTTCACAGTTTTTTCGTAAAGGAAGCGGAACAGGTACCGCGCCATGCGCCAGGATTTGTGATTCATAGATGGGAAAGCCCGGAACGGGATAAATGACTTCATCACCGACATCTGTATCTGTCACCGCCTGAATCGTGTAAGCAATGAAGGGTTTAGCGCCGCAACCACAGACTACATCTTCAGCTGAGACAGATACATCTCGTGTCCGAGTTATGTAATTCGCCACAGCTTCTCGTAATGGTTGAATGCCTGCTGATGGTGTATATCCGGTATGACCTTTATGTATTGCATCGACGGCAGCCTGACAGATATGTTCTGGCGTGGGAAAGTCAGGCTGGCCAATACAAAATGAAATAATTTCATTTCCCTGTGCCCTGAGGCGTTCAACCTCTGCGAGAACAACAAAAGCGTTCTCGGTGCCTAATGAACTTCCTCGCTCTGATATGTTTGTCATTGCTTAAAATAGAATTATTTGGATTACGACGGGCATAATACCATCTCAAGCCCGGATTGATTTCGTTTCTCTCATTTTTTTATTCGGAAATTGTCGGGTATTCGCTTTGCAAAGTTTCACAAAACTATAGAATGAACGCTCCTTTTTTGAAAATCATTAAAACTGGATAACTGACGCAGTTGACTTTATTTCAAAATCTGACAAATAATTTTCGCTGGATAAGCCTTGTTGGCGGGCCGCTTTTGGGCCTGTTTATCTATTTTCTAGTTCCCGAATCCTTCAACGGCCTCGATAACAATCCAGTCAGCATCGGCGGCGCTGGCAAACTGACCGCGGGTCTTGCCTGCTGGATGGCGGTATGGTGGCTAGGTGAATCCATTCCTATTTATGCTACCGCTTTATTACCATTAGCAGTGTTGCCCCTTGGTGGCGCGCGAACAATGAAGGAAACCGCGCTGGGTTATGCCCACCCCTTAATATTTCTTTTCATGGGCGGTTTTATCCTGGCGCTCGCGCTTGAGCGTTGGCAATTGCACAAGCGCTTTGCCCTTATGGTATTGAGAATCATTGGCACTTCACCAATGAAAATCGTCGGTGGTTTTATGTTTGTCTGTGCCACCATGAGCATGTGGATCACCAATACTGCAACGACATTGGTAATGTTACCAATTGCATTGAGTATCATCGGTATTTATGAAAAACAATTCCCGGATAAAAAGAACCTGGCTCTTTGTTTATTATTAGGTATCGCCTATTCCTCATCTATCGGCGGTATAGGCACCATCGTTGGTACTGTACCTAATATTTTTACTGCCTCCTTTCTAGACAGCGAGTTGGGCATACAGATTGGTTTTTTGCAGTGGATGAAAATAGGTGTCCCGATAGTCATCTTGTTTGTACCACTCACCTGGTTCATGCTCACGCACTTTATTTACCCACTTGATCAGCAGTCTATAGATGAAAGTGTCCTGGATACGACGCCGGTGCCCTGGAACGCTGGTTCCAAGTTGACACTGATGGTCTTTTTTCTGACTGCAGTGTGTTGGATGTTTCGACCCCTGCTTATCAAAACCGAGGCCTTACAACATTTAACCGATAGCGGTATCGCCATCACTGCCGCTCTTTTACTATTCATTATTCCCTCAAATATAAAGGAGAAGGAATTTTTGATTGACTGGGAAACGGCAGTGCGTCTTCCCTGGGGGATTATCATATTATTGGGTGGTGGCATTTCCCTCGCTACCGCGATCAGCAGCAACGGCGTAAGTGAATTACTGGCGAGCTACCTCAGTGGCATGCAAGGTGTACATCCCTTGTTAATGAGTCTTGCCGTTGTCTCCTTTATCATTTTCCTCACCGAGTTAACCAGTAATACCGCTACCACTACCGCCTTGATACCCATGTTCGCGGCGATGGCAGTGGGGCTTGGTATCGCGCCCATTACGATTATTATCCCGGCAACCATCGCGGCAAGTTGTGCCTTCATGCTGCCAGTCGCTACACCACCGAACGCCATCGTCTTCGGCTCTGGCTTACTCAGCATCCCGCAAATGGCCAAAGCGGGCATCTGGTTAAATCTCATCGGTATCTTTGTAGTTACGATAACAAGTCATTTTCTGATTTCCTGGTTTTTCTAAAATAAATGGGGGTCAGAGTAACAATTCAACAAATATTCCAATTTTTTGTTTGAATTGTTACTCTGACCCCCATTTACTGACCCCCATTTATTTGCTGAATTATTAGAGGCCAATTATCATGAGCGCAGTTTTGAAATCCGACATTGACAGTATGATTGCCAATTATCAGGACGGGTATTCACTGGAACAGACTTTTTATCTATCTCCAGAAGTTTTTTCTCGAGATATGGATAGCCTGATCAATCAACGATGGTTGCTTGTTGACCATGTATCCCGTATCCCCAATAAAGGTGATTACTTTCTCTTCGAAATCGACAATGAATCCATCATTATCATTCGACATTCGAGTGAACAAGTAAACGCATTTTTTAATGTCTGCCGCCATCGTGGTTCACAGATATGCCTGGAACACGAGGGCAACAAAGGCCTCCTCACCTGTCCCTACCACGCCTGGACTTATGAACTGGATGGTCAGCTAAGACCACCAAGATTGATGCCTGATGGCTTCGATCGATCACAGTTCGGTTTGCATAAATGTCATGTAAAGGTTTTTCATGGCTTTATTTTTGTCTGTTTGTCCAAAGATGCACCACCGGACTTTGACGAAGAATATTCAGAGTTTGGTGAAATGCTCGACTTCCATGGTTTTAGTGACGCTAAAATCGCTGTGAAACGGGATTACCCAAATAAGTGTAACTGGAAACTCGTGGTAGAGAATTTTATCGAGTGTTACCACTGTGCACCGTCTCATGCGGCTTACTGCAGCGTCCATCCTGAAGACCAGTTAACCGCGTTGGGTGCAGGACCAGGCTCCGGCCCACCTGAGGCGCTGGAAAAATACCAGCCACAGTGGGATGAATGGACAGCGAGAACGAAAGCACTCGGCCATCCAATCCCCTTTATAGACAGGGATGAAAATTCCTTAGACCTGGCCCAACTCTCACGTCTTCCGATAAACGATCGTAACTTCGAATCAGAGACGAGAGATGGTAAGCCTGCCAGTAAAAAATTAATGGGCAAGTTCAAACAATGTGATCAGGGTGAAACCGCCCTTGTTTTTAACACTATCGGCTATGTGCTGGCAATGAACGACTTCGCCATGATGGCGCGCTTTACACCACGCGATGCCGTCAATACCGATGTGCAATTAAGCTGGTTAGTGCATAAAGATGCAGTCGAAGGCGTGGATTATGATCCTGATAACCTGGCCTGGGTATGGGATGTAACCATTAAGGAAGATAAAAAAATTACTGAAAACAATAATGCCGGCGTGCTTTCGAATCGTTATCAACCAGGTCCGTATTCAACTCAGGAATCCCGAGTCGCAACGTTCGTTAAATGGTATCTAAACGGAATCAGATAAAAATAAATAAATGAGGGTCAGAGTAACAATTCAACAAAAAATAGAAATGTTTGGTGAATTGTTACTCTGACCCTTATTTACTTATTTACTTATTTATTTACTCTGA
>JBLIML010000314.1:0-4093 GCA_047638675.1 Planctomycetota bacterium
CCGCAAGTAAGCTCTTCGTATTACAATCGCGAGGAATCCAATAATCTGGCAAAGATAAAAAATGCTTACGGTAATTTATACCATCGTATGGGCGACCTTGGGTATTTTGACGAGCAAGGGCGATTGTGGTTTTGCGGACGCAAAAGCGAGCGAGTCGAAACTCAGGATGCGACAATGTATAGCGTATGTTGTGAAGGCGTATTCAATACACACGCACGAGTGTTTCGTAGTGCCCTGGTGAAAATAAAGCAGGATGATATGGTCAAGCCCATATTGTGTATAGAACTGGAATCCGACAGTCAGCACACAGATAAGAAAGTATTGATTCAGGAATTGCTTGATATAGGTAGTTCATATGAACACACCGCATCAATCAAACACATCATGGTTCATCCGGGTTTTCCAGTGGATATTCGTCATAACGCCAAGATAGGGCGTGCTGAGCTTGGCGAATGGGCGCAGCAACAAATCTAGTGCGCGTCCTGGTTACCGGTGCAGGTGGTTTTCTGGGCGGAGGTGTTGTCAAAGCATTGCTTGCCAGAGGTGATGATGTTTGTAGTTTACAAAGAGGCGACTACCCGGCATTGGACGCACTTGGCATAGACACTATCAAGGGCGATATTGCCGACAAAGACGCTGTAGTCGCCGCGAGTAAAGATTGTCATGCCATTATTCACACTGCGGCCAGGGCGGGCGTATGGGGGGAGTATGAGGATTACTATCGCAGCAATGTCACCGGCACTTTAAACGTCATTGAGGCCTGTCGAATAAACAATATCCAACGTTTGGTTTACACCAGTTCACCCAGTATCGTCTTCGAAGGTGAGGATGAGGATGGTATCGATGAAACAACGCCATTACCGGCACATTATTTAACAAACTATCAACGGACAAAGGCCGAGGCTGAAAAAGTGGTGCTAGCGGCAAATAATGAGAAACTGGCTACGGTTGCACTACGACCCCACCTTATTTTTGGACCCGGTGATCCGCATCTGGCACCACGCATTATCGAGCGTGCCAAAAAAGGGAAATTACGATTGGTTGGAAAGCGAGGTAACCTGGTAGATATTACCTTTGTAGACAATGCAGTATCTGCCCACCTGCTTGCACTGGATGCTTTACACCCAGGCTCAAACTGTTCCGGCAAAGCTTACTTCATAAGCAATGATGAACCTTTGCCTATGGCCGATGTTGTCAACAGGATACTCGTCGCTGCGGGCTTACCTGAGGTAAGCGCAACGGTGTCTCCCTGGCTGGCCTATGCAGTTGGCGCTACTATGGAAGCAATTTACACATTATTACGCCTACAATCAGAACCCTTTATGACACGTTTCATTGCCCGTCAATTGGCCTGTTCACATTGGTACAATATTACCGCGGCAAAACGCGACTTGAAATACGAAGCACTGGTTAGTATCGATAAAGGCATGCAGACCCTGCAACAGTCGCTGCAAGAAAATAATGAAATGGGATAACATCCCGGCTGATCTACAGCTGGAGGCGAAGTTCATAGATGTATGGCATAGTCGAATCGATCTGCCAGCCAGTCAAATAAACAAATATATCGAGACACTTTCCGAAGAAGAGTTAAGGCGAGCAGAAAAGTTCACCTTTCCCGATAAATATAAAGAGTATGTTGTTAGCCGTGGCGTATTAAGAAATGCACTGGCTCATGTTCTTAAGCAATCGCCTTCAGAATTCATATTTGATTATACTGACAGCAAGAAACCCTATTTATCCAGGAAGTATAATGACCAGGAGATATCTTTTAACCTGAGTCATTCTCATGGGCGTGCATTGATTGCAATTTCACTGGATCGACAGATCGGTATTGACATAGAAAAAGTCCGTCCTGACATTGAGCACGAAAAATTGGCAAAGCGCTTTTTTTCCGAAGCAGAACACAAGGCCTTAATGCAATGCGTAGTTGAAAAACGTTTACCTGCATTCTTTGCAACATGGACACGCAAAGAAGCTTTTGTTAAAGCAGTAGGCAAGGGCATTGCTTTTGGGCTGAGTGAGTTTGATGTGAATATAGATCCTGAACAGCGACCAAAAATGCAAGCCACTCGCTGGGATGCAAATGACGTCAACAAGTGGCACATGGCAAACATTGACACGGAAAAGGACTATATGGCCACAGTGGTGGCCGATGGTGGTGATTTTCAACTACGTCTTTGGCAGATAGAATGATTTGGCATTTCGAGTATGGGTAGATTCAATGTAAACAAACTGGAGATAAAGATGATGTTCAAGAAAATACTACTAATAGTTTTATGTTTGTTTAGCTTTTCAACTTATGCAGAAGAACTGACTGATGAAAAGAAAAAAGTGATCGATGAATTATTAGAAATCACCGGTGCTTTGAGGATTGGCGAAGTAATGGGCGCAGCTGTTGCAAATCAAATGATAACAGCCCTGACCAAACAAAAAGGAGAGCTAGACCCTAAGATAGTTGAAATTCTTAAAGCTGAAACGGCGAAGATCATGCATGATGAATATGTTGCCAATGGATGGATCAACAATATGTCGCATGGAATTTATCATAAGTACCTTTCAATGGCCGAAATTCAGGAGCTGGTGGATTTCTATAAAACTCCAACGGGTAGCAAAGTCGTTTCGGTATTACCCTTACTTACACAGGAGGGCATGTTAGCGGGTCAGGCACATGGCCAAACATTGGGCCCAATTATTCAGCAAGGTATTCAAGACAGATTCCGTCGTGAAGGCATCAAGTAACAAAGGGGCTCTTATCCAGGTCTTTGCAATTCATGCAGAGAATAGACATAAGCTTTAGATGTTAACTAAATGAAATTGCTATAAATTATTGATTTATTTTGCATAAAAGACGAGAATGTTTAACGCTTATGAGAAAACATTTATTAAAATCAATAGCTTACCGATATAAATACGCGCTATTTATAGGGCTAACCTGTTGTTTCATCCATATACCCTCTGTTTTTGCCCAGAACACTGAGGATTTTGCCGTGTGGGGCAATCTCATTGAAAGCATGGGTTTGCTAACAGACATGGAATATCAAGTCGATGACGTGGAGGAGAAAGAACTGCTCATCAGCTTGGGTGTGATTGCGGGTGTTGCCCCGGAATATCAGGGCTCTGATGAATACGAACTAAGTTATGCGCCAAATATTTATATTGTCTGGAACGACTTTTTGTTTATAAAGGGTCGTAAGTTAGGTGTGCAGGCATTTAATACCCGTCACTTTTACGGTGGTGCGTTTGTTCGCTATACCGGTGGGCGTAGTGAAAACAACAGTGGTTTGGAAGGACTGGGTGATATTAGTCGTACTTTTACCAGTGGGGCCTATCTCAATTATCGCTATGAAGGCATTCGTCTGAAAACCGAAGTGCGTCACGATTTTTTCAACGAAGGACAGGGCACTTTGGCAATAGCGAGCCTTAGTAGTCGTGTGCCCTGGGAGCATCCACTTTTTCAAGTGGGGGTTGAAACGACATGGGCGAGCAAGGAGTACATGAATACCTTCTTTGGTATTAATAATTTCCAGTCCATCCGATCAGGTTTGTCTCAATACAGTCCATCTTCCGGTATACGAGATGTCTCTTTGAGCCTGAGTAGTGCTTACGAGTTTGCTGAACATTGGTCTATTAGTGGTCAGGTACGCTATCAACACTTACTAGGGGAAGCTGCTGATAGTCCTGTCGTGAGAGAAGTGGGTGCAGAAAATAGTTTCATTGTTGGATTTGGCTTAAATTACACTTTTTAACCGCGGTTTTTCAAAAAAACCAACAGGGAAGCAGAACTAGCTTCTGTGACAGGTGTGTAGATATTTTTTCTGAATCATTTCAATTTCCTGCCATAATATTACAATGTCAGTGCATTTGGATTAGAGTAAACTCAATCTGTTATTGAAAGATATTAATGAAGAAATATGACCGATATTAGCCCTACAACAGCCCTGAAGTTGCAACATGAAATGTCACTACTCGCCGAGAGTGATGATGTTCATGGAAGGCTTCACGATCTTATCGCGCAATCAGGTTTTTTTTCCGATCTTGATCGCGATGAAATAGCTATGCTGGCTATTTGGATCAAAGCTTTTTCAGCGCCAAC
>JBLIML010000315.1:0-4089 GCA_047638675.1 Planctomycetota bacterium
GGATTCTATCGCCGACAATCCAAAAGGGTATGACGAAGTCAACCTGATCAACTATGCCGATAAATTGGAGGGAAATCTATTACTCATTCACGGCAGCGGAGATGAAAATGTGAAATTCGCCTTCACTCTGCAATTTGCAAATGCCCTGATTGCTCATAACAAACAATTTGACATGATGGTCTACCCTAACCGTCATCATGGTATTAGCGATGCCCAGCTGCATGTCTTTACAAAAATCGCAAATTATTTCCTTGAAAAACTTTAACGACGAAACGGAGAGAAAAAATGACAAGAGAAGCAATCAATCCTGACTCCATGTTCCCCAGTGTTGAATATGGGTTTTCCCACGGCATCAAAAGCAAGGGCTCGACGACCATTTATTGTGCAGGCCAGGTAGCCTGGGATAAGGACAAAAATATTGTCGGCGGTACTGACATCGGCGCACAGGCCAAACAGGCATTGGATAATCTCAAACTCGTGTTAGCTGAAGCCGGAGCCAGTGTGGCCGATGTGGTACGCATGCATACTTTTGTTGTGAATCACACGCCTGATTATCTCGAACCTGTTGGCATGGCTCTGGCGGAGTTTTACGGGGAGACAACACCTGCCGCGAATACCTGGATAGGTGTGCAGTGTTTAGCCTTGCCCGAATTCCTGATTGAAATCGAGGTTATCGCTGTCATTGACTGAACTGCTTGTGCTGAGGGCTAGCGTTACTCCTTTGGAAGTTCGCGGTAAACCCGGCCTCCCTTCATCACCAGCATAATTTCGCGAAGGGCTTTAATATCCACGGCGGGATTATCTTTGAGAATAACAATATCCGCATACTTGCCGGCTTCCAGAGACCCAATCTCGCTATCTGCGCCTAACATCTTCGCGGGTTCAATGGTCGCAGCGCGAAGCGCTTGCAAGGGCGTCATGCCTGCAGCGACATAGTATTGTGCCTCACGGGCTGTCGCTGTCGTGCCATCATTAGGTTCTGAGGGAAGCTGATCAGTACCAAGCGCGATATTCACGCCTTCTTCAATGGCCATTTTAAGTGATTTCCAATGTTCCCTACCCGTTGATTCGAGGCGCCTGAGATACCAGTCGGGTGAGCCGATTTTTTCATAAAATGACGCTGTCCCCGGTTGACTTACTACAATCGTGGGCACTAACCAGGTGCCCTGTTTTTTCATCTTCTTCAGTACATCTCTATCAAGAAAATATCCGTGCTCGATGCAATCAATTCCGGCATCCACAGCTATATTAGTAGCCGCCGTTGATCCGGAATGCGCCGTCACCCTGGCGCCAAAACGGTGCGCTACGTCAATCACCGCTTTGATCTCTTCGGGTGTCATGAGTGCCTTAGAAATATTGCCGCCTTGTGTGGCAATCCCACCTGAAATCATTATCTTGACCCAGGACGCGCCGGCGCTGATCTCCTTGCGTGCGGCTTTTGCTAATTCGTAGCGGCCGTCGTTGTAAGTCTGGTTTTCTGTCGAGCCATGACCACCAGTGATGATCAGGGCCTCGCCCGCACTAAAAATACGCGGACCATGGGCCTCCCCTTTTTTGATTGCCTTTTGTAATGCAATGTCAGGATGTCCCGCTAATTTGCGTGGTGGCCAGGAATTTCCCGGCGAACGAATCGTCGTAACACCGGCCTGAAGGATCTGTTCTGCGTACGCTGCCATTCTCAACACCAGCTCTGCCTCGGTTTCATTTGCGAGTTCGGCTGCCACCTTCCCGGGTAACACAAGCCCCATATGCACATGCATATTCATCATACCGGGAATCATCCACAATCCTTTCGCGTCAATGATCTCGGCATTAGCAGGAACAGCAATATCACCTGCGGTTCCGACGGCGGTGATTCGTTCTCCTACAACAATCACGACAGCATCTTCTATATTGGATTTTCCATAAATATCCACCACTGTTGCGCCGACGATGGCTTTGGTTCCAGCCACCTCACTTGCGTGAACAGGGACTAGAATAGATAGACAGAATGTAAGAATTAGGGCTAACAGAACTTTATTCATTTCAATCTTCTCCTCGTTCATTGAAGATTAATTCAACGGTTTAGTATTTTCATATTAAGTTAATCATGCGCTTCTTATTCTAATAAAGACAAGAGGATAGGCCTTTTTTAAGATCACGTAACGAAATTCCCGAATATCAAATTCTTCAGTCAGGTTTTCGGACTGATACTTTTGCTGGCATTATGTTCTATTTAGCAGATCGTCCGGACAAGTTCGGTTTGTCCAGTCAACACTGTTAATATGAATCAACTGCAAATTATTGGTGCCTCATAATGATAAAAATTCATCACATCCCTATTTTAATTCTCGGCCGACAGATTTCGTTTCTTTTTTTATTTATGTTTTTATTTTCAGCAGGTGTCTCAGCTGAAGTCGTTGAGAAATATAAGCAGGGTATGCATGTTGTTATGACGGGTACCGGCTCTGCTTTCCCGGATCCGCAACGCGCAGGCGCGAGTGTCGCGGTCATAGTGGATGGAACAATATTACAATTTGATTTCGGTCGTGGCGTAATGGAAAACATGATGCGCGCAGACATCAACCCCCTGGATGTGGACTATGTTTTCTTTACGCATCATCATTTTGATCATATTGCCAGCTATGACTATTTTGTGATTTCTGCGTGGATTGGCGCGCGACAGAAACCTGTTCAAGTATTCGGTGCACCTGGAACACAGCAAATGCATGACGGCGCTGTCAATAAAATGCATGCATCAGATTATGAATTTGTACAATTTATCACTGAGAACTGGCCGCCGAGTCTCAATTTAAAACCAACAAAAGAACCACCATTTGAGGTCAAGGATGTAATGCCTGGCGTCATTATAGATACTGAAAAATTTAAGGTGACCGCCGTGTCAACGCCACATTATCCGACGAAGAATAAACTCAGCCTGGGATACCGCGTCGATTCAAAATATGGATCAGTGGTGATCAGTGGTGATACCGGTCCCTCTGATGCCTTGACAGAACTAGCTGAGAACGCAGATTTACTAATTCATGAATTGGTGAAACCCGATCCTGGCATGTTAAAAGGTGGAAAGTTTGCCAGTAAAGATTTCCAGAAAGATGCCAAACGGGATTTTAATAAAAGTCAATCCAAACGACCGCAAACGGGTCACACATCACCAAGCGAGCTGGGTAAACTTGCTAGCGCCGCAAAGGTAAAACGCCTCGTTGCCTATCATCTTGCGCCCTATAGCAGTGTGGATAAAGCCATAGAAATGGTAGCGCTTTATACCGGGCCGCGCCCCGGCCCGCATATTTGGGCTGAGATGACCCACGCCGTAAAGAAGTACTATCAAGGCCCCTTTGTTCTTGCCGAAGATGGAATGATTTTTACAATCTCAAATCAGGAAAAATAATTATCTCACTCAGCATCATTCAAAGAGGAGAAAGTTTCCAGTATCTTGCGACAGTGGATGAGTCGTAGAATTTCTAGATTCTACTCGCACTTGTCTGCGCCCTGACTAAAGCCCGACAGCTTTGATTACTTTTTACCCGCCAGGGTGTTGTAAAAAAACCAATAGGGCTTTAGGTCTAATAAAGTTGGCCGCTTTGCAACTGCCTTTCCTGGCGATCCAGCGAACTCTGGTCGCAAAAATGATAAACAGGAACCGGAGGTATTTTATAACTGCTAGCATATAGATGAATCATTATCTTTATACCATTGATATTACTATTGAATATTGATCATAATTTAGTTTCATTCAAAACCCGATTGCTTGTCGTTCTTAGGGAAATCGATTGGCAGCGTGATGAATGGTAGGAACTCTTCACGACATTAGCTTCAGTAACAGGCCGGTACTAGCGCAAAACGGACTGCAAGTATTGATATTATTATTATTATTAATATTGTCATTGACACAACTATGAAGAACAGGCCAAAATTATCCCCATCAGAATGTCTTTGGAGGAGCTACTGGCAGCATCGGTAGATAAGGATTCTGTATCTCACTGGGGAGGAGAGTCGTTGATGAAGAATCTTTGCAAAGTAGTATGACCTCGCCGCTTAATTTTCCCATACACAGACATTACAATATCTTCGAATAAATGACCCCATACA
>JBLIML010000316.1:0-4074 GCA_047638675.1 Planctomycetota bacterium
GCCCATTACTGCAAGATTCATATCTTCAACGCCGGGATAACTTTCCCGCCAGATAGGCATTTGTGTACGCACATAGCTTTGGATACTCTCTGCAAGTTCCTGAAAAACGGTACTCGTGGTTCGACCACATCCGGGACAAGCGGTTACCAATGGTGTAAACGATCGCAAACCCATGGTTTGCAAAATCTCCTGTGCAACAATGACTTCTTTGGCGCGATCGCCACCAGGTTCAGGTGTCAAAGAAATACGAATCGTATCACCAATACCTTCCTGTAATAATATGCTCAAGGCCGCTGTCGAGGCGACGATTCCTTTCGAACCCATGCCGGCTTCAGTAAGGCCTAGATGTAATGCGTAATCACATCTGCTCGCCAGATCGCGATAAACAGCAATTAATTTCTGTACACCGCTCACTTTACACGAAAGTACAATGCGGTCTTTAGCAAGACCGATTTCTTCTGCTTTTTGCGCATTACTAATGGCAGAGACAATAAGCGCATCACGCATGACATCATCAGCCGCCAGGGGTTCTGCGGACCTTGCATTATCATCCATCATGCTCGTCAGCAGCACCTGATCCAGACTGCCCCAGTTCACACCGATACGTACCGGTTTGTTGTACTGAATTGCCTTCTCAATCATGGTCGTGAACTGGCTATCTTTCTTGCGTCCAAAGCCGACGTTACCCGGATTAATCCTGTATTTGGCCAGGGCTTCAGCGCATTCCGGATATTTCTCAAGCAACATGTGACCGTTGTAGTGGAAGTCGCCAATAATAGGAACATTGCAGCCTCTCGCATCGAGTTTTTCCCAGATACTTGCCACCTGGCTTGCGGCCTTTTCGGTGTCCACAGTAATTCGCACCAGCTCAGAACCGGCCTCAGCCAATTGCTGAATCTGATTAGCCGTACCCTCAGCATCTGCCGTATCCGTATTGGTCATGGATTGCACAACAATAGGCGCACGTCCGCCTATTTTTACGCCACCTACTTCGACGGGAACGGTGTCACGTCGGGTCGCTTTGTCATTTCTATTTTGCATACATTTTATTCCTGCATTTCTAGCTGGGGGTGAGTCTAACGGCCGGGTATGGGCTGTCAAGGCCTTTGCCATCAAGCAAATAAGCTATCTACCTGACTCCCGGACACTAAATTGCGTGTAAGCTGATTCAGGCAATCTTACCCCGGGCAATAGTGCTTATTTCTTCGTGGCTTACGATCAATCTGCACCCTATGGCGCCACAAACAGGTATCCCGCTTTCTCAGCCCCGATTATACTGGACATCTGTGAGACGATCAGTTTATATACGCGTCCAATTTGCCTCTATATGCCTGCTTTTAAGGGATAATTAAGCAGGAAATTTAGTCCTCATCATGAGATAATTGCCCGTTCATGTCTAAGAAAAATAACTATTCAAAGGATGAATTAATTGCCTGCGGCCAGGGTATATTATTCGGAGAGGGTAATGCGCAACTACCACTGCCGAACATGCTGATGTTCGATCGCATCACCAGTGTGGGTACGGAAGGAGGTAGTTACGAAAAAGGTCACATTATCGCCGAACTGGATATTAATCCTGAATTGTGGTTTTTTGCATGTCATTTTCAGGGAGACCCTGTTATGCCAGGCTGTCTTGGTCTTGATGCCATGTGGCAGCTTGTGGGTTTTTATCTCGGCTGGCTTGGCGCCGAAGGCCGAGGCAGGGCTCTTGGGTCGGGACAGGTGAAATTTACCGGTCAAGTCACGCCGATCAATCAGCGTGTGACCTACAAAATTGATATCAAACGTGTCGTCCAAAGAAAGCTGGTGATGGGTGTCGCTGATGGACGATTGGAGGTCGATGGTGAAGAAATCTATTTCGCAAAGGATCTCAGGGTGGGTTTGTTTAAATCAACTGAACAATTTTAGGAGTATGTTTTGAAACGCGTCGTTATCACCGGTCTCGGTATTAAATCCAGTATCGGCAACACTAAAGAGGAAGTCACTACTTCATTGCGAGAAGGCCATTCTGGTATTGAGCATTCTGCAAAATACGAAGAACTTGGCTTTCGTTCCCATGTACACGGCCCTGTTCGCCTCGATCTTGACAGCCTCATTGATCGCAAACTAAAACGCTTCATGGGCGACACCTCTGCTTTTAGCTACCTGGCAATGAAAGATGCCATAGAGGATGCTGGCCTTGCCGATGACATGGTCTCGAACACGCGCACCGGCGTTATAGTCGGTAGCGGCGGTGCTTCGAATGAGAATCTTGTTCTGGCTGTGGATACCTTACGAGAAAAAGGTGCCAAAAAAGTCGGCCCAACCATGGTACCCCGCATTATGTCCAGCACGGCAAGCGCCTGTTTGTCTGTTGCCTTTAAAATAAAAGGCGTGAATTATTCAATCTCTTCAGCCTGCGCCACAAGCGCACATTGTATCGGCAACGCAGCAGAACTTATCCAAATAGGTAAGCAGGATATAATTTTTGCGGGTGGAGGCGATGAAGTGCACTGGAGTAGTACCATCCTCTTTGATGCGATGGGAGCTCTCTCTTCACGCTACAACCAAACGCCGGAACTAGCCTCACGTCCTTTCGATACGGATCGCGATGGATTTGTTATTTCCGGTGGCGGTGGGATATTAGTATTGGAAGAACTCGAACATGCGCTGGCAAGAGGTGCCAAAATTTATGCGGAAGTTATCGGCTATGGTGCGACTTCGGATGGTATGGATATGGTCAAACCTTCTGGAGAAGGCGCGACGCGATGCATGCAGCAGGCGCTCAGTACGGTTGTTAAACCAATCGACTACATAAACGCCCATGCCACAAGCACACCGGCTGGCGATATGAGCGAATTAGTTGCTATCAAGAACGTCTTTACGGAAAAGGTACCCCTCATTAGCGCCACAAAATCTATTTCCGGGCATGCTTTAGGTGCAGCCGGTGTCAACGAAGCTATTTATTCTCTGTTGATGATGGAAGAGGATTTCGTCTTCGGTTCCGCCAACATCACAAACATGGACGAAGGTGCAGAAGGCCTGCCCATCGTGACTGAACGCCTGGATAACGCCGGTCTGGAAACGGTCATGTCAAACAGCTTCGGCTTTGGCGGTACCAACGCAACGCTGGTTTTTCAAAAGACCCTGTAATCACTCATTACGCTGACCATCGCCTGATTAAAGATGGTGAACCTGAAACATAATAAATAAACTGCCCCGCCGCAAGCGGACGGGGTATTGTCGCTCTGAGCAACAGGTATTGTCACCCCGACCGTAGTGGAGGGGTCTTGCCAACGGAGTCGACTTAAGATCCCTCCTCTTCGCTGACGCTCCGGTCGGGATGACAACAACTCCTTTGTAGCAAGCCACGGGGAGTCGTGGTGCATGGACGCACCGTTAACAAAGCTAAGGATGCAATTAAAGCCTTAAGGAATTAAATCATCAATATTTGTTATAAGATTTTCCTCTGTGCTCTCTGCAGCCTCTGTGGCATATCAATAAATTCGGACGGGGAAATTATTCATGCAAGCTGATATTCTAATTTCACTTGCAACAATTGGAATACTTGGCATCGCCTGTCAATGGTTGGCGTGGTATGTACACTTGCCATCCATTATGTTCCTGTTGGTCTGCGGTCTGATAATCGGGCCCATCACCGGCATTCTCAACCCTGATGAGTTGTTTGGTGAGCTGCTTTTTCCCCTGGTTTCACTTTCAGTCGCCGTCATTCTTTTCGAAGGCAGTCTCACACTCAAAATAGATGAGATTAAAGAACTCCGTTCGGTTGTACGTAACCTAATCAGTATTGGTGCTTTGATCACCTGGCTCATAATCGCGATAGCAACTCACTTTCTTCTTAACTTTGAATTGCAGCTGGCATTTTTGTTTGGCGCCGTTGTCGTCGTTACCGGGCCTACCGTCATCATCCCGATGCTGCGGACTGTTCGCCCGAATGCAAAAATATCCAATATATTGCGCTGGGAAGGCATAGTCATCGATCCCCTCGGCGCTTTGCTATCCGTACTTGTTTTTGACTTTATCATTTCCAGTCAACGCGAAAATGCACTGAGTAGCATCCTGTTAATCTTTGGA
>JBLIML010000317.1:0-4057 GCA_047638675.1 Planctomycetota bacterium
ACGAACGCTGGTATTTGAAACGATTCCTCGACTTCTTTGGCGTCGTGCCCATCTCCAGGGGATCCAGCAAAGCCGCACTTGCTAATATTACGCAACTACTAAATGAGGGTGAAATTGTATGTCTGTTCCCCGAAGGCGCTATAAGTCGCTCAGGGCAGTTGTCTGAGTTTCAGCGCGGCTATGAAAAGGCGGCGCTTGGGGCGGACGCAATCATATTGCCCTTTTATTTACGAGGCTTGTGGGGTAGCTGGTTCTCCCGCTCCAGTGACAAATTAAAGACTATCCGAGGCGACAGCGTCAAACGCGATATCATCGTTTCATTTGGCCCGCCTCTACCCATCGACACCATCGTTGATGTGTTAAAAAAGCGTATCTTCGAGCTATCCATCGAATCCTGGCAACGTTACACAGAATCATTACCGTCCCTACCCCACGCCTGGTTACACACCGTCAAACGTATGGGCAGCGAAACGTCGGTTGTCGATACACTTGGGAATCCCTTATCGTATAACAAATTCGCTGCGGTAACTTTTGCGTTTTCCCGACTTATAAAACGCGCTAGTCCTGAACAGAATATTGGCATCTTACTTCCCACCAGTAGCGCCGGCGTAATAGCTAATATGGCGACTTTGTTATGTGCTAAAACCATCGTCAACCTCAATTTCACTGCCAGTCGAGAAGCGCTTATTGCCTCAGTAAATAAAGCCGAAATAAACAGTATTTATACTTCAAGAAAATTTTTGCAAAAGCTGGAGAAAAAAGGCATTGACCTGACACCACTACTGGACGGTCTGAATACCTTTTACATGGAAGATTTAAATGAATCAATCAATCGAAGCAATCTCATTATCAACCTGATACTAATTAACATATTGCCAGTCCGTCTTTTGCAGTCCATCTATGGAAACACCGTCAATATAGACGACACCGCAGCCATTCTTTTTTCCAGCGGCAGCGAAGGTGAGCCCAAAGGGATTATGTTAAGTCATCGTAATATAATGGCCAATCTCAAACAAATATCGGATGTACTCAACACAGAAGATACCGATGTCGTCATGGCTTCGCTTCCCCTGTTTCATGCTTTCGGTTTGACGGTAACGACCTTCATGCCTTTGATCGAGGGGATGCCCATCGTCTGTCATCCCGACCCAACTGATGCACTAAATATCGCCAAAGCCGTCGCAAAATACCGTGCAACTATTTTTTGTGGCACAGCAACCTTCCTGCGCTTATATACCAAAAACACACGTGTGCATCCTCTAATGCTGGAATCACTTCGGATTGTAGTCGCTGGTGCTGAGAAACTCAGCACAGATGTACGAGAGGCTTTTAAACTTAAGTTTAACAAGGATATCTTTGAGGGTTACGGTGCTACGGAAACCACGCCTGTCGCGAGCGTCAATATTCCTGATCATCTGGACACCAATTACTGGCGAGTTCAACTTGGTTCCAAAATAGGCACGGTCGGCATGCCCTTGCCAGGAACAAGTTTTCGTATCATCGAGCCTGACGACCTGATGGAATTAAACACCGGCGAAGATGGGCTAATTTTGATTGGCGGGTCGCAGGTCATGCGAGGCTACCTTAACGACCCGGACAAGACGAATGAGGTGATTATAGAGATTGATGGTAAACGCTGGTACAAGACCGGTGATAAAGGACACCTTGATGAGGACGGCTTCCTGACCATCGTGGATAGATATTCACGCTTTGCCAAGTTAGGAGGGGAAATGATTAGTCTTACTTCAGTCGAAGAACAAATACGTCAGGTCCTCGCTAATCCCGAATTGGAACTGGTTGCCGTTAATATTCCTGATGAAAAGAAAGGCGAAAAAATAATCCTTTTAATAGCCGCAGATATAAATACTGAGACCCTGCGAAAAGCCTTACTGGAGGCAGATACAAATCCCATGATGATACCGGGTGACGTTATTGCAGAAGTGGATATCCCAAAACTGGGAAGTGGAAAAACGGATTTTAAGGCGGCGAAAAATCTGGCGCTAAACAGTGTGAAATAAAGGGGCCGTTAAGGCCCCTTTGCAGTTAACTATTTTTGCTTCGACAACCAATCAGCGATCTTTTCCATTTCTTCATCGGTGACGGCAGCGACCATGGCTTGCATAGTGACAGACATACCATTGTTTCTTTTTCCACTTTTGATGTCTTTCATCTGGGCAATCAAATAGGGCTTGTGCTGACCGGCAATATTGGGCCAGATAGGAGCCGGGGACATCCCCGCGGCACCATGACAGGTAGCACATCCTTTTGCCTGGTACAATTGTTCACCATCATCCGCCTGCGCGACGCTAAATAAAGCGGGTAATGTTAGGACAAGCAGTAAATAAGCTGGTTTTAAATTCATATTTCATTAACTCCATACATGTAGTAAAAATTCAAATTATTAGTGCGCTCGTATCTTAGAGAGCGATCACCGGGAAAAAATCCCCTGCATGATAGCGAAATTCACTATTTCATGCCAAATAATTTAAATAGGCCCCTTCTACAGGCCAGTCAATAACTAAACTGCGCCAGCCTAAAGGACCTGCCTGTATTACTAATGCTGAGTCTCCTTATGACTATCAACGCCTCCTTTTCTGTCCTGATCTGTACTGATTTCCAGTAAAGGCCCCACATTCGAAGCTAGCGCTTTTAGTTGATGCTCTTTTAATTCTTTCAGGAATCGTTCGCTATCAGATTCATCCATCAGGATAACCTTCATGCCATTTAACAAGCGAAATAGCAGACTCGGTAATAATTGGATCTGCCTTTGCCTGTCATAGAGACTCGTTGGTTTGCTTACACTCCAAATCAGATCATCCATTGTTTGCCTCGCTGCATTCCAGGCAATACTGTTTTCACTATATTTTGTGTAAATACTTTCCAGAAAAAGACGCCAGTGTTTTAGCAAAAAAACACGCACAAAATCCGGTACGTCATGTCCCTCCAATCTGTTTTCGATGCGAGAAATTACTTCATACCTTAGCATGACTGTGTCATTTTCCTGCGCATAGGTATTTGACATATTATAGTCAAATTCGGTCGTGTCCTGACTGGACTCATTGCGTGCTTCCAGAATATTATTTATATCCTCGTAAATACTCTGTAGTTCATCTGCTATGTGACGTTCAAACGTGTTAAAAATCATCAATCTCACCTCATCTCCAGACTTAATATCAGCACATGCTTCTCTAAAAGCTTCAAAGATGAAAGCTGGCTGCATTGGGTTAACCTTTATAGGAGTGTCCATTAGCAAAGAGAATTTTTTGTCCAGGGCCAGTAATGTCTGACCACAATTCTTACGCAGGCCATCCAGAGAACTCTCCAAAGCCAGTAATTCATTACTACTTGAACGATTGATCAAATTACGTCTTTGTGTAGTGTCATCACGTCTTGGTTCTGACCTGCTGGTGCTTCTTCCCATCTTAATCTCATTTTCGAATAGATTAATAAAGCGCCGTTCAAAGCGTGTTTTTATTTCTACGCGTTTTAAGCGGATTTCACGAACAGCGTCGTAACAGGCTGATTCTTCCAGGTCGCCAGTTCGGGTTTGTGCCATGTTGAGCAAGGTCTCATCAATCTCATTCAACATACCCGTAATTGTTGTTCGCAAACGCTTTGTCATGATTTGACGACATTCTTGTAGTAAAAATATCTGCTCAGTTTGCTTCATGATTTTATTTTCCCAATTTATTATTATTATGAAACTTCATTACCACCGAACGTACTACTTCCCCGGTTGATATAGGTTTAGCGGGTCGTTGAGGACTTAGCAACGTCCAATGATGGGTTTGCGGAGCGTGTCACACAGAGTTTGTCAGGAATTGAGACCTGGTTCACGACAGACTTGATAAATACCAGTGAATTCTCGGCAAATGATGCCTTTGTCTCTTCCAGTAGACAGATTTCATAAGAATATTAAAAATTATTTACGTAACATATTGTTTTTAATAAATATTAACATTTGGCATGACAGTTGCGTTGAGTGATTCTAATCAAAGGCTTTGGAGACGGATTCAATGACTGTTACAAAAAATGAACTGGAACTCATCAAGCAGCA
>JBLIML010000318.1:0-4039 GCA_047638675.1 Planctomycetota bacterium
AATTCATTCAATGCTATTCTGCGACCTGAATTAATTGCCTTGTGCATTTGATTCAACTGAAATAATAATAATAATAACAGTGATTTATAAGCGGCTTCGGCCGCTTTTTTATTGCCCACAGGATGTAGGTATGCCGTGGAGTGCATGGATGCACGTGAACGGCGGCCGAACGGCGTAGGTATGCCGCGATCGCAGGACGCGAAGGAGCGGCGTCTCCCAGAAGCCTGGATATTAAAGATGAGGGAAAAACCAACGGCGTAGGTATGCCGCGATCGCAGGATGCGAAAGAGCGACCGCCTCTCGAAGCCAGTCAGGGTTATTGCTCCTGCGAACCCTAAGTACCTGCATACCGTTGTGTATCTTTTGTATGGCACGTTGTCATTGCAGGCAATGCCGCCATCGGAGGAGACAAAAGAGCAATGGCCCCAAGGGTGTGAGTCTATCGTTGAGTGCTTCGAGTATGTGAAAGGCGAGGCGATCTTAAAGTTAAACATGTCGATTCAATTATTGCCCGCCTGCATTGCTTATCAAGCCCTCCAAGTAGCGCATTTTTACATCGTTCAATGTATGCTTTGCTTCACATCAATTTAGTAAGATTTTCTGTGTAATTTATTTCTGAAGGGATTAATCATGATTAATGTTGGAATCGTCGGGGCAACGGGATACACCGGCGTTGAATTATTGCGCCTGCTTAGTGGACATCCACAAGTAGAAATAAAATGTGTGACATCTCGAGGAGAAGCCGGCAGTTTCGTTGCTGATCTATTTCCAAGTCTACGTGGTGTTGTCAATCTTACATTCACTACACCTGATATTGGTTTACTCAAAGAGTGCGAACTGGTTTTTTTCGCAACGCCTAATGGCATTGCTATGCATTCTGCTGCGGAATTGCTGGAAGCTGGTTGTAAGATCATTGATTTATCTGCTGATTTTCGTTTGAAAGATGCCGATGAATGGGCCGAGTGGTATGGCGAGACGCATGCAAGTCCTGAGCTGCTGGAGCAGGCAATTTATGGTTTACCCGAATTAAATCGAGATAAGATCAAAGCAGCTAAGTTAATTGCCAATCCGGGTTGTTATCCGACGGCTATTCAGCTGGGTTTTCTTCCCTTGCTTGAAAAGAATCTAATAGTGCCGGATTCATTAATTGCAGACGCCAAGTCAGGTGTCAGTGGTGCAGGAAGAAAAGAAGCGATGAGCAGTCAATTTTGTGAAGCCTCCGATTCATTCAAGGCTTACTCTGCGAGTGGGCATAGACATTTACCTGAAATCACGCAGTCTCTGCAAGGGGTGAGCGAAGAAGGCCTTAAGCTAGTTTTTGTACCCCATTTGACGCCTCTAATTAGAGGTATACACGCAACACTGTATGCGACTTTAAAAGAGTCATCGATTGATTTGCAGCAATTGTTCAGCGATAGATACCGGGAGGAACCTTTCGTGGACGTCATGGAGGCGGGCGCACATCCCAATACTAGTAGTGTGCGTGGTTCTAATACCTGTCGTATGTCCTGGCATCGACCGCAGTCTGGTAACACGGTGGTCGTTTTAGTTGTTGAGGACAATCTTGTAAAAGGAGCCGCCGGTCAGGCAGTCCAGAACATGAATCTGATGTTTGGTCTCCCGGAGACGACGGGTTTGAAGACACCTGCCATCTTTCCGTGACATGCAAGTTCGCATCAATCCACTGATACTTAAATTATAACTTATTGATAATGAGTAGTTTAGTTGTTAAAAACCATAGACCTTGGCAGTTTGCCCTGGCCATCGTCGTATTGAGCATGTTTCTTGCAACACTTACATGGTTGATGCTGGATAAGCGTCATTGGTCCATTATTTATGATCGCATCAGTGACAATCAGGAGCAAAAACACCTCTGGGAAGTCAATCAGTCTCTGCTGGAAGAAAGGGTAGCGCTTCAGGAGCGAGTGTTAATGCTCGAGCGAACAACAAGCGTAGACAAGCAGACTGCGGCATTGCTTCAGGAAGATATAAAGTCATTACAGGGAAAAATATACACTCTCAAAGGTGAGCTGGAATTTTATCGGAGAATCATGGATGCGACACGAGATGCGAAGGGTCTTAGTATTCATGGTATTTATATCGAAGCATTGGCGCAGCCACGAGGATATCGTATAAAGCTGGTGCTCACTCATGTGGCAAAAGCGAATATCCTGGCAGAGGGGAGTATGGCCATTTCTATAGCCGGTAGCCAAAATGGAGAGGCAAAACAATTGAAGATTGAAGATGTTGCGACAGGTGAAAGTGTGAATCTTGCGTATAAACTGAGAAGTTTTAAACGTTTTGAAACAAAACTGGTTTTACCAGAGGGATACAAACCTGACAGAGTGATTGTAGAATTAAACCCAAAAAACAAAAATCAGGTTATGATTAGAGAAGTGTTCGATTGGACAGTACCGGCCGTTTAGGAGGCATAAATCATGTGGGGTAATAGTCGAAAACGCAGGGCCACAAAAATAGATACGCTGATAGGGCAACATACAGAAGTGTTCGGCGATATCAGATTTAATGGTGGTCTACATATTGATGGCACCATCAAGGGAAACGTTATTGCTGAGCGGGCTAGCAATTCCATGTTGTCGCTTAGCGAACAAGGCACAATAGAAGGTGAGGTCAATGTACCTTTTGTTGTGTTAAATGGCGTGGTTATTGGCGATGTGCACGGTGGAGAACATGTGGATCTCGCGTCCAAAGCGCGTGTTACAGGCAACGTCTATTATAATTTAATTGAGATGGCAATAGGTGCGGAAGTCAATGGAAAGCTGGTACACACTCAAGACGCAGAAGATATGCCAATGGCTTTGAACCACATGGATTCGATGGAAGTGACAGAATAGGGACAATACCTGACTAAAAAGCTTGGTTTTTTGTTTTTTACAGAGTACATTGATTTTCTAATGACAGGATCATGGAGTTAATTGCATGCAACAAGTAGCAGAACAAATACCTGATCCGCTGGTTTTTACAGATTCAGCGGCAGACAAAGTTAAAGAACTGATAGAAGAAGAGAAAAACGACGCATTAATGTTGCGAGTTTTCATTTCCGGCGGTGGTTGTTCAGGATTTCAGTACGGCTTCAGTTTTGATGAAAAAATCACTGAAGGTGATACGGTAGTTGAGAAAGAGGGCGTGAAACTGTTAATAGACCCCATGAGTATTCAATATTTGACCGGTGCCGAAATCGATTATTCAGAAGGGCTAGAAGGTGCGCAATTTGTTATCCGTAATCCCAATGCGCAAACGACTTGTGGCTGTGGGTCATCCTTTTCAGTTTAAAGTTAAAAGTACAAAGCTTGTCCCCGCACCCCTCCGGGCATAAACTCCGGCGGGGATCCAGTGAATTAAGAAAGGGCGCAAAAGCGCCCTTTTAACTTTTTCCTTTTAACTTTTCACTCGGCTCATAAACGGCACCCAAAATCACGGATCTTGTTGCACCGGTTACACTTGGTAAGTTTCCTGACCTCCCCTCGAGCCGTTGTTTAGCCAGCCAGGCAAATGCAATAGCTTCCATCGCATCAGGGTCAATGCCACGTTTATCGGTAGAACAGATCAATTTATCTTTCAGCAATTTTTCCAGCGCTACCATCAAGGCAACATTATGACAGCCGCCACCACAAACCAGGATTTCATCGGCATCTTCGGCATAATCGCGTACTGCGTTTGCGATTGATTGAGCCGTAAATTGCAACAAAGTCGCTTGAACATTGGCAGCAGAAGGTTTTACGGTGCATTGGTCTATTAAGTGGTTTAACCAGTTCACATTAAACTCATCCCGACCGGTACTTTTTGGCGGTTGTTTACTTAAGTAGCTGTAATTCAGCATTGATTCCAGCAAAGATTTATCTACCAAACCCGATTTAGCCCACACACCATCACGATCGAATTCGAGGTTTTTATGTTGCTGTATCCATTCGTCGAGCAGTGCGTTGCCTGGACCTGAATCGAATCCAATGATTTCTTTTCCATATAAAATGGTGAGGTTGGCCATACCGCCGATATTGAGTATTACCTGTTTTTCATG
>JBLIML010000319.1:0-2500 GCA_047638675.1 Planctomycetota bacterium
TATGTTGCTGTATCCATTCGTCGAGCAGTGCGTTGCCTGGACCTGAATCGAATCCAATGATTTCTTTTCCATATAAAATGGTGAGGTTGGCCATACCGCCGATATTGAGTATTACCTGTTTTTCATGATGTGAGCGGAAATACCATGCGTGGAATCCCGGTGCTAGCGGAGCTCCCTGCCCGCCTGCGGCGATATCCATACGCCGAAAATCGGCTACGGTTGTAATGCCGGTTCTATTGGCAATTATATTGGCATCACCAATCTGTAGAGTGCGGGGGTGAGTATCGTCAGGCAGGTGCAAAACAGTCTGACCGTGACTCCCGATGGCAACGATATCCTCGGCTTTTATGTCACTACTGCTAACAAGAGTGCAAACAGCGTCAGCAAATAAATTGGCCATAATGGCGTCCAGCTCTGTTATCTCCTCAATTGAGGAGGTGACGTCAACTGTTCTTACTCTTTGCTGAATGTGGTGGGGGATAGGGAATTGTTGATAAACCAGCGTAGTAACCGTCTGACTGTTTATATCCACAAGTGCAACGTCAATGGCATCCATGCTCGTTCCTGACATGAGGCCAATGTAATACACGATGTTTTAGTGAGCGCTTTTCTAATGAACGCTGCTGGTAGCTAGCATACTGTTGTCCAGGGCGATAACAGATTTCTCATCGGCATCGGCATTTTCCTGCCTGGTAATCTTTGTAGTATCTACGCCGTCCAATTGGGCCAATAGAGTGCTTGTTTGTCGTTTGAATTCGGCCAGCTCTTTCTCGGGTACACCTGAGGCTTTCGGTAATTCAATCGTCAGTGGATTTCGATGTACGCCGTTTACCTGGAATTCATAGTGCAAGTGCGGTCCGGTTGCCAGCCCCGATTTCCCTACGTAGCCAATAATCTGGCCCTGTTTAACTTGCACCCCTTTCCTGATATTTCTTGAAAAGCTCGACATATGCGCATACAAAGTACTGCGATTACCGCCGTGTTTTAAGATCACAGCCTTTCCGTAGCCACCTTTGTTACCGGCTAAAAGAACCCTTCCATCACCAGTGGCTTTGATAGGTGTGCCCGTAGGCGCAGCGTAATCTACACCTTTGTGCGCACGAATTCTGTTTAGCACAGGGTGTTTTCTATTCAAATTAAATCGTGAACTGATACGGCTGAACTTAAGGGGGGTACGTAAAAATGCCTTTCGCATACTTTGGCCGTTTGGGTTGAAATAATTAGAATCGTTATTCGCTGAGGTATAACGCACAGTACGGTAAGAGCGATTTCGATTAATAAATTCCGCCGCAAGGATTGGGCCTTCGCCGACTTTAATATTGTCTTTGTAGAATTCCTCGTAAATCACATTGAATTCATCGCCTTCGCGTATGTCCAGTGCGAAATCGATATCCCAGCCAAAAATGGATACAACTTGCATGATGAGATTATCAGATAGTCCTGCGCGTTGAGCGGAGATGAACAAAGAACTTTTAATTTCACCTCGAGAATCATTGGTTCTTTTTTCAAGTTCTACAACTTGAACCTGACTGGAAAATCCTGAGTCTTCCTTTACAATTTCCAATGTTGTCGTGAGATTGGATTCAAACTTAAGGGCTAAGAGCTTTCCTTTTTCGATGAGAAAATTCAGCTTTTGTCCCGGCATTAATTCTTTCAATAAATCAGTCTCCTCCCCCGAAGACATAATTTGATACAACACAGTTGGCCCCAGACCCAGTCGTTCAAAAATGATGGATAGATTGTCTCCAGTGCTAACATCGATGGTTTGCCAGGGCAATGCAGGGTGAGTCGGGGCGGTTTCTTTTACAGCCAGCAGCTCCGAGGTTTCTTCCTGTTCTACCAGATATTCGTGTACATCATTATCCAGTGCTTCGTTTTTGATTGGCAGGATGAGAGATGGGCTTGGCAAAATAGCCATTTGCTCGGGTTCAGCCCGGGGAAAGAGCAGGTAGGTCGTCGTCACTAGAATACCCACTGCGACAACGGTCAGGACGCCGTTTATTCGACAATACCAAGGTTGATCTGGCACCCATCGAATTTCAGGTTTATAGTCTTTCTTGATATAGGCTCTGTAAGTCACGGTGCTAATTGGATAAATTTATGTTGAAAATATCGTTTGTTGTGGCTGGAGTCAATCAACATCTGGCACTGCTTGGCGCCAGGCGACTATGCTAAGCTAGCAAATTTGGTATTGAAAGGGCCGTAAATGACAGATTATCAGAATGCGCTTGAGCAAATAGGCCGCGGTGCAGAAGAAATTATTCAAGTCGATGAACTGGTAGCCAGGCTGAAAAAGGGGAAACCCTTGAGGGTGAAAACGGGTTTTGACCCCACGGCGCCAGATTTGCATCTGGGTCATACGGTGCTGATCAACAAGATGCGACATTTTCAGGACCTTGGACATCACGTGATGTTTCTGATTGGTGACTTTACCGGCTTAATTGGTGACCCAAGTGGTAAAAACATCACTCGAAAAGCGCTGAGTAAGGAAGAAATCGCT
>JBLIML010000320.1:0-4015 GCA_047638675.1 Planctomycetota bacterium
CGGTCAGATTGCCATCGGCTCCGATAGCAATAGTTCGGTTAGCCCAGTTGAAGAACTTCGTTGGCTGGAATACGTGCAGAGACTCAGCACGCGCAAACGCAATGTGCTTAGCGACGAAACTGAAGCATCTTGCGGTGCGTCTTTGTTAAAACATGCGCTTTCTGGCGGGGCACAGGCTTGTGCGCAAAATATTGGTGCGATTGCCACCGGATGCCGCGCGGATATTCTGTTCCTGGATCACGAATCAGAGCAGCTTGTGGGTAAACCGCTAAAACATTTACTGGATAGTTTTATATTTGGTGGTAATGAGAATTTAGTGCGCGATGTAATGACTGCTGGGCGTTGGGTTGTGAGGGATTTTGAGCACATCAATCATGCAAAGATTAGTAGTAACTATAGAGACGCTATAAAAAATATTTATCAGAATATTGTTTAGTTTTTTTGATCACGTCGAGGTTTATTACAGTTGATTAACAATTGGATGCCGGACTAAATCCGGCATGACGATGAGGAGTTTTTTTAGTAGTTTATTCGCCATATTAGACACCCTTTTTTACAATTAAAGAATAGTTAAGAATTGTTATGAAAAACGAAATTGCTCCGCTTTATAAGCAAATAAAAAATCACATTTTAAGTCGAATTTTATCGGGGGAATGGCAAGAATCCCAGCGTGTGCCTTCGGAAAATGAATTGGTGAAAGAATTCAGTATCTCTCGAATGACCGCAAATCGTGCATTGCGTGAACTGACTACCGAGGGACATCTTGTTCGCGTAACCGGTGTTGGCACCTTTGTTTCCACAAAAAAGGCGCAAAGCCATTTACTGGAAATTCATAATATTGCTGATGAGGTAAAAGCACGGGGTCACGAATATAGCGCAAAGATTATTAAAAATGATAAAGAAAAAGCCAAAGCCGAAATCAGTAATCAAATGGAAATTAAAAAGGATACTCTCGTGTTTCACTCCATTATCGTCCATGAAGAACAGGGCCAACCTATTCAACTGGAAAATCGTTACGTGAATAGAAAGATAGTACCGGGTTATGGCAAGATTGATTTTGAAAAAACAACACCCGCCGAATATCTGTTGGAACTCGCACCATTACAGAAAGTGGAACACATCGTCCAGGCGATTGTAGCCGATGCCAAAACGAGAAAATACCTGCAACTGGAAGATAATGAACCCTGCTTACTGCTTAAACGACGTACCTGGACGGATGGAAAAATTGCATCCCTCGCCTTGCTGACACATCCTGGGTCACGCTTTCAATTATCCGGTCAATTCCAGCCCTAACGGACTGCCTGACCTCGATTCATTACTTGTCATTTGCCAGAAAAGTGCTAAATTGCCTTTGCCAAAGTTGTATATACAGGTATACACTATCAGGCGTTATTTATTATGAACAGAGAGAATATAAAGGCACCGACAGGAACGAAGCTGAGTGCGAAGAGTTGGCTCACCGAAGCGCCTTTGCGCATGCTGATGAACAACCTTGATCCCGAGGTAGCAGAACGACCGGGAGAACTGGTGGTTTATGGCGGCATCGGCAAGGCTGCCCGGAACTGGGAGGCCTTTGATCAAATTTGTACTTCCCTTAGAACGCTGGAGGCAGATGAATCACTACTGATCCAGTCAGGTAAACCCGTTGGGGTTTTCAAAACACATACCGATGCCCCACGGGTACTTATTGCCAATTCTAACCTGGTTCCCCATTGGGCGAACTGGGATCACTTCAACGAACTGGACAGGAAAGGCCTGATGATGTTCGGGCAAATGACGGCAGGGTCATGGATCTATATTGGTAGTCAGGGGATTGTCCAGGGAACGTATGAAACCTTCGTTGAAATGGGTCGCCAACACTTTAACGGTAATCTTGCCGGTAAATGGATATTGACGGCGGGTCTTGGTGGCATGGGCGGTGCGCAACCTCTGGCGGCGACTATGGCGGGCGCCTCCATCTTGGCGATTGAATGTGATGAATCCCGCATTGATTTTCGCATTCGCTCCGGCTATCTGGATAAAAAGGCGGTGACTTTGGATGAGGCTTTGCGGCTCGTTAATGATGCCGTTACGAAGAAGCAAGCTGTATCGATCGGCTTGTTAGGAAATGCTGGGGAGCTATTACCAGAATTGGTAAAACGTGAAATCAGACCTGACGTCGTTACCGATCAGACCTCTGCGCATGATCCCATCAACGGTTATCTACCCATAGGCTGGAGCATGACGGAATGGATGGAAAAACGTCAATCCGATCCGGGTGCGGTGGATGCGGCTGCCAAAAAATCGATGGCTGTTCACGTCGAGGCTATGTTGGCATTTCACGCCCTTGGAATTCCAGTGGTCGACTATGGTAACAACATTCGCCAGGTTGCGTTCGACGAAGGAGTCAAGAATGCTTTTGATTTTCCCGGTTTTGTCCCCGCTTATATACGCCCATTATTTTGCCGTGGAATTGGTCCGTTCCGCTGGGTGGCGCTATCTGGCGATCCTGAAGACATCTATAAGACTGATGCGAAAGTAAAAGAATTAATCCCTGACAATCCGCACTTGCATCAATGGCTGGATATGGCCAGAGAGAAAATTCATTTTCAGGGATTACCTGCCCGCATTTGCTGGGTGGGTTTAGGAGAACGGCATCGGCTTGGTCTGGCATTCAATGAGATGGTGGCAAGTGGTGAGTTAAAAGCCCCTGTTGTGATTGGTCGTGATCATCTGGACAGTGGATCGGTTGCCAGCCCTAATAGGGAAACAGAAAGTATGCGTGATGGATCAGACGCAGTTTCGGATTGGCCCTTACTCAATGCGCTATTGAGTACGGCCAGTGGTGCGACCTGGGTTTCGATTCATCACGGTGGTGGTGTCGGTATGGGTTTTTCTCAACATGCAGGCCTGGTGATTGTGTGTGACGGAACGGATGATGCAAGCAAACGAATTGAACGTGTATTGTGGAATGACCCAGCGTCGGGTGTCATGCGACACGCTGATGCCGGATACCAGGACGCTATCGATTGTGCTAATGAACATGGCTTAAATTTACCTTCTATAAAGTGACTAAATGATTTCTTATTAACATGAAACAGAGCACTCTCCATCTACAACCTGGAAACGTCAGCCTCGCCCAGTTAAGGCAGGTCTACAAGCAGGAAATCAAAGTGACGCTGGATGAGGCAGTCTATGACGCGATCGACGCATCGGCGGCTGTTGTTAAAGATATCCTGGCGACGGGTCAAACGGTTTACGGGATTAATACCGGTTTTGGTTTGCTCGCGCAGACGCGTATCGAAGATGATCAGTTGGCCGAGTTGCAGAAGAATCTGGTCCTCTCTCATAGCACTGGCGTCGGCTCTAATCTTGATGTCTGTACGACGCGCTTAATTTTATTTTTGAAACTAAATAGCCTTGCATTGGGCTATTCTGGTGTATCTAGAACGGCTTTTACTACCCTGGCCGCGTTTATTAATTACGATATTTTGCCGTATATCCCTGCTAAAGGTTCGGTTGGCGCCTCCGGCGATTTGGCTCCATTGGCACACATGACTGCCGCATTAATGGGGATCGGTGATGTTATCTACAAAGGCACGCTTATGTCAGCCGTGCGTGCGTTGCAGGAAGTAAATCTGGAACCATTGACACTTGGACCCAAAGAAGGTCTGGCATTTCTCAATGGTACTCAAGTTTCAACCGCTCTCGCCATTGTCGGGCTATTAAAAACGGAGCATCTTTTTTCTGCCGCCATTATCGCCGGAGCGATGTCCGTCGATGCGATGAAAGGAACGGATGCATCCTTCGACCCAAGAATACACAAGGTGCGGGGACAGCTGGGTCAAATTATTCTCGCTGAGAAATATTTATCACTTTTGGAAGGAAGTGATATCCGGGCCTCACATCTGGATTGTGATCACGTGCAGGACCCCTATTCACTCAGGTGTCAACCGCAGGTGATGGGGGCGTGTCTGGACATCATTAACAATGTAAGTCAATGCCTTCTTATAGAAGCCAATGCCGTCACAGATAA
>JBLIML010000321.1:0-3904 GCA_047638675.1 Planctomycetota bacterium
CGTAGATTTCGCGGATGTCAGGACCGTAATGTCCGAAATGGGCATGGCAATGATGGGTACCGGCAGCGCGAGGGGCGAAGATAGAGCTCGCGAAGCTGCTGAAAAAGCGATCAACAGTCCACTTCTTGACGATATTGATCTGCAGGGCGCTAGAGGCATTCTTGTCAATATTACGGCGGGATTGGACCTTACTTTGGGTGAGTTTTCCGAGGTGGGTGACACCATTGAAGAATTTGCTTCAGAAGAAGCGACTGTGGTTGTCGGAACAGTTATTGATCCTGAGATGACAGACGAATTGAAGGTCACAGTGGTAGCCACGGGTCTGGGAAGCGAGATCACACGAGCGCCTCTGCAGATGGTGGAAAGTACAGCAAGGCCGATAGAACACGATCAGGCACCTAATTATAAGGATCTGGATCGTCCGGCAATTGGGCGTAAGCGAGCTGCCGTAGCGGGACGGGACGCTCCGATTTCGCCAGACACGGCTGGGGGTGGTGAGGATTATTTTGATATTCCCGCTTTTTTGCGCCGCCAGGCGGACTAAAAACTAAGGCACTGGGTACGTTCACTCTTTTTTGGGTGGACTTATGCCGGCACATGAATGGTTACAGATTATGATTCGACAACGCACACTGCGAAACTCAATAAAGGCGACAGGTGTCGGCCTGCATACGGGTGAGAAGGTTTATCTTACGCTCAACCCTGCCCCCATCAACACGGGCATTGTTTTTCGCAGGGTAGATCTTGACCCCGTGCTAGAAATACGTGCCCGAGCCGAGAATGTTGGCGATACTACGTTGTCGACCAGTCTTGTTACCGGAAATGAGCGCGTATCTACCGTAGAGCATTTGCTTTCGGCGATGGCGGGCCTGGGTATTGATAATTCATATGTCGATGTCAGCGCCCCGGAAGTTCCGATTATGGACGGCAGTGCGGGCCCCTTCGTTTTTCTTATCCAGTCAGCTGGTATTGAGGAACAAAATGCAGCCAAGAAGTTCATTCGCATTAAACATCCGGTCACGGTAAAAGATGGAGACAAGGTTGCCAGCTTCCTCCCCTTTGATGGCTTCAAAGTTTCCTTCACTATCGACTTTGACCACCCGGTGTTTCGCGATCGCACAGCCAAGGCCGAGGTGGATTTTTCCACCACATCCTATGTGAAGGCGGTGAGCCGTGCTCGGACCTTTGGTTTCATGCATGAAATAGAATATCTGCGCTCCAAGGGCCTGGCCCGCGGCGGCAGTGTTGATAACGCCATCGTGGTTGATGAATACCGAATTCTCAACCAGGATGGTCTTCGATACGACGACGAATTTGTTAAACACAAGGTTTTAGACGCAATTGGCGACATTTACCTGCTTGGTCATGGCTTAATCGGTGAGTTTCGCGCCCATAAGTCTGGTCATGCACTCAATAATGCCTCGTTACGTGCCTTGATAGCCCAACCAGAAAGTTGGGAGATGGTGACTTTTGAAGATGAAGCCTCGGCACCGATTTCCTATGTGACCAATCCCGTCCCGGTTTCCGGACTTGTATTGAGTTAACACCGGCTGCGTTCTGTGGGGGCGTGGAAACTCGTGCCCGGATGTGGCATAGTGCGTGTCTAATTCCTTTGCCTGCTTATTAAATGAAAGTCATTCTCATTAATCAAAAGCACGGTGGATCGCGGTCTATTGAGTTGGGTCGCTGGTCGCGAGCCGTCCTGTCTCTGTGTTGTCTGGGGTTACCCCTGGGTATTGCTGCTGCTGGCTATCTGGCGGGTGTGGAAAGTGATGCCCGTTCGGTGAGGGCGGTTGCCTTGGGTACATTACAGGGCGAACTTGAGGATCAAGCGCAGGAACTTGATGGACTGCGCGCAAAAGCCCAGCGCAAATTGAAAGCCCTCACGCTTAATCTGGCGGAATTACAGGCCAGAATGATTCGCCTCGATGCACTCGGTGAGCACCTCACGGGGATGGCTAATCTTGAGGAAGGCGAATTTGACTTCAGTCGCGCTCCAGCATTAGGTGGCCCAATGGCCTCTGAATTTAATGTTGACTACACTTCAGTGGAAATATTGGGTGAGTTCGATGTATTTGAAGCCAAGCTTTCAGATCGCGAGCAGCAATTGGAATTGCTTGAGTCTTTGTTGGCTAATCGGAAACTCGAGGATCAGGCTTGGCTGTCTGGTCGTCCGACTGAGAAAGGTTGGATATCATCGCACTACGGGCAGAGAACAGATCCTTTTTCTGGCCGTTTGGCTATGCACAAAGGACTTGATATTGCCGGCAAGGCGGGCTCGAATATCATCGCAGCAGCGTCGGGTGTTGTGACCTGGACAGGCCCACAATCGGGTTATGGGCACATGGTAGAAATATCTCATGGTGATGGTTTTGTTACTCGCTACGCGCACAATAGGGAAAATCTTGTTGAGCTTGGAGATATGGTCAAAAAGGGCCAGGTAATTGCATTAATGGGCTCTAGTGGTCGCTCGACCGGCGCACATGTGCATTACGAAGTTTACCGCAACGGTCGCACTGTCGATCCTGCCAGTTACGTTCACCGCACGCAGCGCTGAGTTACACCCCGATTACCCATTCAATTCACCGCGGGATATTATCCTGCAGTGAGCTCCCCCTATCTAAAACGTTGATGAAAGATGATTCCTAATCTGATAAAGAAAACATTTGGCACTCGTAACGATCGTCAGTTAAAGCGCATGGGCAAGGTGGTCAAGAAGATCAACGCCTTTGAAGACGAGCTTAAGGCTCTCAATGATGTGCAGTTAGCGGCAAAAACCGTCGAGTTTAAGCAGCGTCTGGCTGATGGCTCTACTGTGGATGATATTCTGCCAGAAGCATTTGCGGTAGTCCGCGAAGCAGGTGTGCGCGTCCTGGCTATGCGGCACTTTGATGTGCAGATGATCGGCGGCATGGTGCTCCACGAAGGCAAAATCGCAGAGATGAGGACCGGTGAGGGTAAAACGCTGGTGGCCACATTACCGGCCTATCTCAATACTCTGACCGGCAATAGCGTGCATTTGATTACCGTTAACGACTACCTGGCGAGTCGCGATGCGGCCTGGATGGGGCCACTTTATCGCTTTCTTGGATTAGAAGTAGGTGTTATCACTTCCGGTCAGGCTCAGGATCAGAAGCGCGCGGCATATCAGTCAGATGTTATCTACGGCACTAATAACGAGTTCGGATTCGATTATCTGCGCGACAATATGGCGTTCTCTCAGGAAGACCGCATGCAGGGAGGCTTGAGTTTTGCCATTGTCGACGAAGTCGATTCCATTCTGATCGACGAGTCGCGCACGCCGCTGATTATTTCGGGAGCCGTCGAGAACAGTTCTGAGCTTTATCGTCACATTAATACGTTGATTCCCACTTTAGAGCCTGGGATCGAAGTTGACGATGAAGTGGTTGGTGGCCATTACACCGTTGATGAAAAGCAGCGTCAGGTGGAGTTGAACGAAGAGGGTCACGAGCACATTGAGCAGATTCTGATCAAGGAAAAACTGCTGGAAGAGGGTGATAGTCTTTACGCCGCGACCAACTTGAATTTATTGCATCACGTGCACTCAGGTCTACGTGCGCATGTGTTATTTCATCGTGATGTTGAGTACATCGTACAGGACGGTCAGGTTGTTTTGATTGACGAACATACCGGCCGCACGATGGCCGGGCGTCGGTTATCAGAGGGGCTGCACCAGGCGATTGAGGCTAAAGAGGGCGTCAACATACAAAGCGAGAGCCAAACTCTTGCCTCTACGACTTTCCAAAACTTCTTTAGGCTGTATTCAAAGCTGTCTGGAATGACAGGTACTGCCGATACGGAAGCGTTTGAGTTTCGTCAAATATATGGTCTGGAAGTGTTGGTTATCCCGACAAATAAACAACAAATGCGCAAGGACCTGAAT
>JBLIML010000322.1:0-3849 GCA_047638675.1 Planctomycetota bacterium
TTGATTTCAACACCCAAACCAGGCTTATTACTAGGCCGGACCGTACGAGTCTTTTCATCGGTTATGTAACCAGCCGTCACCACGTCTTGGCGCCAGGGAACATCAGAATCAACCATTTCACAGATCGCATAATCAGAGGTGGCAAAGCCAAACTCAATAGATGCGGATGTACTCACTGGCCCCTGCGGATTATGTGGTGCTACAGCAACACGGTGCGCCTCCGCTATGGCGGCAATTTTACGCGCGGCAGAAAGACCACCGCAGTGAGTAATATCAGGCTGAATTACGTCACATGCGCCAATAGCCAGTAAATCCTTAAATTGAGACAAATGGGTTAGACGCTCACCAGTAGCAATTGGTGTTTTCACGGAAGCGCGGATAATCGCCATATCCTTAGGCGTTTCAATCCAGCAGGGCTCTTCAAGAAAATATAAATCATAGGGGTCAAGAGCTTCAGCAAAACAGCGGCCCATAGCAGGTGACTGCCTTGCATGACAGTCCACCATAATATCGATATCTGGGCCAACGGCCTCTCGCATTGCCGCTACGGCTGCTACAGCGGCGTTAACAGCCTTGCTGCCTTCCAGGGCCATCGTCGGCGGAACAGCCATAGACTTGAAAGCAGAAAAACCGCGATCGACCGCCTCCTCAGCCAGTTCTGCAAAACGCAGTGCGTTGTCCATTGGGGTTTCATAAAAATCTTCCATCTTACCACCGCCAAGGTGACAATATAGACGAACATGATCCCGTACTGGACCGCCCCACAACCGATGGCAGGGGACGCCATGAATCTTGCCTAAAATATCCCAAAGTGCGAGGTCTATACCTGAAATAGCCGTTGCCCTAACAATTCCCGAACCGTGCCAAAAGTGCTGCCGAAACATCGACTGCCACAGATGCTCTATTCGAACTGGATCTTCGCCGATCAAAAGTGACGCCATATCCTCGACCGCACCGACAACTGAGCGTGTATGCCACTCGAGAGTTGCCTCCCCCCACCCAATTAATCCTGGCTGGTCAGTTTCAATTTTGACGAATATCCAGTTGCGCATTCTTGCATTGCAAACAATGGTCTCTACTTTAGTTATCTTCATAAAACGTGCCTGTCGATCCTTTTTGTAATAAAGCTCTTGGTATTTAAATAAAAAGAGGCACTGCAATATAGCAACACCCCTCTTCATGTGGCTAAGATAATTTCAGAAGCTACCTAAAAGCTTTTACTAACTTTTAACCCAAATGTCCTTGGACGCCCGCTAGAAACAAAACGCTGACTAGAATCACCGTCAGAGTAAACGCCAGGGCCTCCAGGTAAGGAAGTAACACCTAAATGTGTAATTTCATCAGTCAAGTTATCAACAAAAGCAGTGAAATCCCAATCTTCGTAACTAGCACCTAAGCGAAGATTCAATAAGTCATAAGCTTCTAAATTAAATGCATCGCTCGGTCCCGCGGCAACATCACTGAAACTACGCTCATCAGAATGCACATAGTCAAGTCGAATGTATGAGTCATTCCCTGCGATCGCGGTAAGATCATACTGGATACCTATTGAGACAGCAAAATCAGGAATGTTTTTTAATGGATCACCTGGTTGCGCTCCTGGAACTCCAGCATTACCCTTAGTTAACTCATGATCATTTGACTCCGCAACTAATCCAATCTGCCACTTGTCACCCACTAACGCGGTAAGCTCGACTTCTACTCCTCGTATTTCAGCTGCACCTACATTAGCCACTATTGACGCCCCGCATGTATCATCGAACGCGGATAGAGAGGTAGAAACCTGCAGATCTTCCCAATCAATTTGAAAAACACTTGCGTTGAGCTGAATACGATTGTCAGCAAATTGCGTTTTTGCCCCTAATTCATAATTCCATACCGAATCAGACTCAAAAGCTCCCGCATCAGTTATCCCTAATTGATTAAGTGCATTTTGGCAACCTGTTGTACTGAGATTTCCAGCAGGGTTAGCTCCACCAATTCTGACGCCCTCGGCCGCACTTGCATAAATCATCACATCATCAGATTGGTTCCAGGTCAAAGCCATACGAGTCGTGGTTTGATCTTCATCGATTTTCTGCGATGCCAACGTGTAACCATCAGGCGTGCTAGCTCCAGCAAAAACATTACCAAAATCACGTCGCGTTGAACTCAAATCCTGTTTGGAATTTCTCGCGCCAACGCTGAAGACAATACTATCCGTCAGGGAAAGGCTCAGATCAACGAAAAGAGAATTGTTTTCATAGTCGGAATCGTATTCACCAGCCCAAACCCAGCGTGTGCCACTTGGCGGCAGCAAGTCATTAGCGCCCCCGTTTGCCATCCAACTCGGGCTCACCGGAACTGCGCCAGTAGCCAAACGATCTTCTTTTTGGTAAAAATACCCCACCGACCAGTTAAGTCCAGATAGCACATCCGCAGTTCCATCTAAACGAATCTCCTGACTGAAAACGTCAATATCGGCTTTGAAGTTTACTGGCGCGGTACCTGGAACCTGGGTGTTGCCATCACCACCAAGCGAACCATGAACAATCGCAGAGAAATCGGTTGCATTCGTGAATGTTCGATTTAATTTACCTGTCACTGAGTGTAGCTCTGCAAAACCTACGTCATAACGGAGCTCTAACTGACTTATCGCATACTCCGTCGAAGATGGCTGTAGTATAAATAGTTCTGTTGTTCTCTCATTCATGCTGCTTGATAAGGATGGCTCATAATTACCCAATGAACCCTCATCCTTAGATTGGAAAAAGACTGAAAGCGTAGCATCAAATTTTTCGCTCGGCGTGTACTTTGCAGCGAACTGGCCACCCACAGTTTCCACATCATTAATATTTTCAATTACGTTTGGAGAGGATTCTCCCACGTTGTAAATAACCACATCATTGCCATTAATTGGCCCACTGGCACCACTAGCAAGAGCACTACCGCCTCTCTGAGCATTGGGGTTACCAGTTACCATCCGAGCATCGATAAAGCCAGAGTCCGTGAAGGAGTAGGCAGACATACGGACTGCAAGAATATCTTCAATTAATGGAATATTCACCACTCCACTCAATTCAGAATTTTCAGCCCCATCAGTTGTATAACCCAGTCCTGTTGAAATTTTTCCGGTGAAGCCGCCGACATCGGGCTCATTAGGTATAACCTTTACAGTACCACCCATTGACGCAGCGCCATACAGAGTACCCTGCGGCCCCTTTAGGACCTCCACTCGCTTGACATCCATCAGTCGAGGGTTAAACGAATATGCTGGCATTTGACCGTAAATAAAGCCAGTAGTCGCAGTCGCTATACTTGTCTCCATGTCGAACAGTCTCGAATTAGCAACACCTCGAACGGTGATGTCAGGACCTGAGCGTTCACCAACGAAGGCAGTCCCGGAAAAAATCATCCCTGGGACAAAGTTAGAATAGTCCTGAATACCCCCCAAACCTCGAGCATTCAGTGACTCACCAGACAATGCAGAGACGGTTCCCGGCACGTCTTGAAGGCCTTGTTCACGTTTCTGTGCCGTAACAATTATTTCTTCAAGTACACTCCGATTCTCAACAGTCTCTTGAGCATATAGGTTACTACTGGCGCATACTAAGCCTATAGCCGCCGCCAAAACTCGAACCGAAGGCCCGTCTAATTTAATGTTTTTCATATCCAATACCCCCTGGGTAATTATTATACTAATTTGAAAGAAAACCGCACCGGGACTTTAACGTTAAATCCAAGCTTAAAAAAAAGAGGTAAACAACCTCTTTTGCGTAACTTTAACGTTAAACTTATATAAAGTCAACACTAAAACAAAATCAGACAATTGATGGGCGATTTTTATTAGGATCACTACATTTTTGCCAG
>JBLIML010000323.1:0-3831 GCA_047638675.1 Planctomycetota bacterium
CGGCCAGCATCTAATACGACAGCACCACCACGCGAATGGCCATGAACAAATATTTTATCGTGACTCGCATAGTCCTTAATAATCTTGGCCAAATAAAAACCATCATATTGAATCGTCGCTGGCTGGAAGGGATTCGCATCCCAATTGAGTTTTTCTGAACTTTTCATATCAAAAGGACAGTGGTAGAGGGCATTATTGACAAAGATTAATTGGCAGTTTTCGTTTTTATAAAGTTCGACAAAATAGCTCATCGTTTCCGTAAAACCTGGAAAACAAACGATAGTCTTGTCCTCTCCACCCTGACAACGACGTATAGCAAAAACAGATTCACCTACCTCAAACAAATCACCGTCAAAGGCGTCGGGTACTATTGGTTTAATAGTTTTGTTTGTGGTGTATTGCCGATAAACATGAAACATCAGAATAATAACTATAAGCAATGTAATTGTAATCATGAGCGTATTTTCTCGTGTCGGTGATTTACTTGGCAGATGCTGTACTAGGTAGCGTAAGCATTATCAGCTTCGTGGTAGAGGGCAGTGTAATCTAAATCATCAGCATCGGTAAACTACGCTTATTTTTAGGCCCATCGAAATCTATCAAAACATTAACCCTTATTTTTCAGAATCACGTTAACGGAATCATAGAGGGAATAAAAATGAAACAACAATACCTGAGTGACGAGTCCGAGATTGACCTGACGCCCATGCTTGATGTCGTTTTTATCATGTTAATATTTTTTATTATTACAGCATCGTTTGTCGATGAAATTGGAATCGATCTGCCAGGCGACAACAATAAGCCCATGACGAAGAAAGCTACGGAAAGTCTTATAATAAAAATAACAGAGAACAACCGTTATTACGTCAACAGAAAACATACAGACAAACGTGCATTACTGAATTACTTGTCTGCATTACACGCAGAAATGCCGGATAGAAGCCTAGTAGTGATACCAGACTTGAATGCTTCTACAGATTCACTCGTTCATGCATTGGATATAGGGAGGATATTAAACGTGCCTATGGCTATTTCAATTCCAGAACAAGAGGATTAATGACGGGTTCTAATATGGCCAATAGGCATCCCGAAAGTATACACATAATGCCTTTGGCAGAATGTATAAAGTTGGATTCAAGTATAATTTGAATCCTTTCTAAACACGTTTTAGAAACTGAGTTAGATAAAGGGCGTTGAGAAATCAGCGCCTTTTTTTATGCCTGTCATTTTTAGTATTACTGATCTGCACCCATTTCTTTATTTATCTACATCTGTCCTGCCCCCAGACATTAAGGTCTTGGACAGTACTTCAGCGTCTATTTTGCTGTCGATTTTAGCCTCTATCAATGAACAACTTACCAACGAAAATACCCAATAATTCCCATGCCGATGACGGCCCTCGTCTTATCGTTTGTACACTCGCTGTATCAATGGCACTAATGACCTTCAATTTCGGGATGTGACGATGACGTTATGGATTTGGTACAGTGGGTTATGAGTACAACTTACTAACTAAAACTAGAGAAAACACAAGGGAGCACTATATGACAACGACTAAAATCGAAACAGGCACCGAGGATCTCTTGGCAGAGATTAATGATGGCGTTGCAATCATTACCCTTAATCGCCCTGAAGCAAGAAATGCGATGTCCGGCGAGATGAATGCGGCATTGCAGCAAACTCTTGCAGATGCCGAGCTAAACAACGATATCAAATGTATTATTTTAACCGGAGCCGGCAAAGGTTTTTGCGCCGGCGGCGATGTAAAAGGCATGGCAAGTTCGGGAGATGGCACAGGTGAACCGGCAACAATCGATCAGGCTATCCACACGCAGCGGATTAACCAACGAGCAACAGCAGGTAAGTTATTCAAAATGCCGAAACCGACGATTGCCGCTTTGCCTGGCGCCGCTGCAGGTGCAGGTTTATCTCTGGCACTAGCCTGTGATTTACGCGTTATGGCCAGTAATGCCATTATGACAACCGCTTTCGCAAGAGTTGGATTCTCTGGGGACTACGGCGGCACATATTTTATGGCGCAACTAGTAGGCACCGCAAAAGCCAAGGAGCTTTATTACCTATCGGAGAGAGTCAGCGCCGAAGAGGCATTACGGCTAGGCTTAACCAATTGGATTTGTGACGCTGAAGAACTACAGGCTAAGGCACTCGAGATTGCGCTACGCGTAGCCAGTGGTCCGACAGTGGCATATCGATATATGAAGGAAAACTTAAACCGAGCACTTGCTGGTGATATAGATGATTGCATGGATCTTGAAGCCACACATCATGTGCATTGCGGCCAGACTGAGGATCATAAAAATGCGACTAAAGCCTTTGTTGAAAAACGTGAACCCGTCTTCAATGGTAAGTAGTCATAGGCAAACAGAGTGTCGTAATTCAGCGTCAATACAACAAGGGGTAAACTTATGTCTATAGTTCAAAAAAGTGCCGTAATAGCAGTTACAGGCGCAGCAGGATTCATCGGTGGATGGATTGTGAGTCAATTACTTGAAAAAGGGTATAGGGTAAAAGCCTGCGTTCGGGATGAAAATGACAATGCAAAAACCGGATTTCTTAAATCGATGGGCGCCTATGCGAGTGGGCGATTGACACTACACACAGCAGATCTCGATACCGATGGCTGCTTTGATGAAATATTTTCCGGTTGTGAAGGCGTTTGCCACGTATCCCATGTCAGCGACTACGAAGATCAAGATTATGTGCAGCGCGTCTGTGACCATATTATTGCCAGTATTAACAAATCAGGTACAGTGAAACGAGTAATTGTCACCTCAAGTATTGCCGCAGTCATCTCTGAAGTGGATCTGCAGGAACTAGTGAAGCGGCCAATTTGTGATGAAGATCGCTACCCTGATGAACAAAACCCCAAGCGATCCGTAGCAAAGGGACAAGGTTATTCCATGGGTAAAGTTATTGCCCAACGAGCATTTTCTGATGCCGCTGAGGCCAATGGTTCTTGGGATGCTATCACCTGTTGCCCCGCCGATAACGTCGGCCCGATTCTATCTGCCCATCAAAAGAATATGGGGCCTTGGCAACATAACATCGAGATGATGCTATTAGGGAAGTACTACCAAAATGGTGCCTATCGGCCTTGGATGACAGTAGATGTTCGTGATGACGCTGCCTGTCATATCGCCTTGCTCGAAAGTGACAAGGTGAGCAATGGAGAACGATATATCGCCTGGTCAACTGACATGAGAAATGTAGAAGACATTTGTGCCAGCATCGCTCGACTGCTGCCGGAGTTAGGCTTTGTACCTTCAGACGTCATCGACCCATTTCCAGAACGAATTCAGGCAAGAGAGGAAGAGTTTCGCAAAGTCTGGCAGGGCTGTGATCTTCGTAATGAAAAAATAAAATCAATTTTCCCGATAGAGTTTCGATCCTTAGATGATTCGATTCGGGATTGCGCAGAGTCTCTTCTCTGCGTTGCAGGCGTTGAGGTAAAGTAAGTTTAGATACGCCCTAAGTTAGTCACATTTACTATTACAACTTAGGGTTCTTCTACATTATTATTCAATGCCCGTCTGATACTCATACGAAGAACAAGAGAATCAAATGGTTTTTTTAACATTCTCTTTTGAAGACGACCATCAATCAAATTCGAATGTATGTCATCGGCATAACCGCTCACTAATTGGATTTTTACGCTTGGGTATTGCTTTTCTACTATCGCTGCTAGTTGAAAGTAACCGCTCTATCTCCCCACCTACCTATTCTTTCTCAAATGTGATCGGTGCTAGATTGTGCGGCAAGAGTTTATACAGCTCTGCATCATCTGTGTTTGGCAGTTTATCTAATAGATAG
>JBLIML010000324.1:0-3705 GCA_047638675.1 Planctomycetota bacterium
TACAGGGAAACGTTCTTTATTAGCGACCCAGTCAAACTTACCTGAATCAATGATTACACCACCAATCGAAGTACCATGACCGCCAATGTATTTAGTTAACGAGTGGACTATAATGTCAGCCCCCTTTTCGAATGCTTGACATAGGAAGGGCGTAGCCACCGTATTATCGACAATAACAGGAACACCATGTCGATGAGCAATTTCAGCTAGCTTTTGAATATCAACAATATTGCCAGCAGGGTTTCCGATCGATTCGCAGAAGATAGCCTTAGTTTTGCTATCAATTGCATTTTCAAACCCTTCAAAATCATCGTGAGACAAGAGGCGTACTTCGATACCTTGTTTAGGCAATGAATGGGCGAATAAATTGTACGTTCCACCATAAAGCTGACTGGTGCTAATGATATTATCACCCACTTCACAAATGCATTGAATAGCATAAGTAATAGCAGCCATACCAGACGCCACGGCTAGGCTTGCGATGCCTCCCTCCATGGCTGCGAGTCGCTGCTCTAGTACATCGGTGGTCGGGTTCATGATTCGAGTGTAAATGTTGCCTGGTACCTTCAGGTCAAATAGATCTGCCCCATGCTGTGTGTTATCAAAAGTATACGAACTAGTTTGATAAATAGGGACGGCTGCGGCTCTAGTTGTTGCCTCAGATTCATAACCGTGATGTAGTGCAAGTGACTCCAGTTTCATTGATTTTATCCCATAAGTAAAAAAACAGGCAGGTACTATAGCCGAGTGATATTAGGTCGATAAATGATATTTACAAATACACTATTCATAACTGAAATATAAAAAATCATTCTATATAAGAAAGTTATGAAGAATTCTAATATCGACTTATTTTAATGAAGCAGAGTGAAAAGTTTACGCCGACATTTCTGGACAGCGGGGTGTTCGCCGCCGAGTATGTCGAATAAAACAAATAACCCTTTACGAGCCGCGCCGTCTTGAAATTGTAGATCTGTCTGTACCACCGCCAATAGACAATCCATAGCGGACTCATGATCACCTTGAGCCGATAAATGAGTGCTTTTATGTAACAAGGCAGCCAGATTTTTGGGGTCTTTGGCCAAATCGCTTTCAATATCTTCCAGCGATGGAATGCCTTCTAGCTGCGCAGATAGGTCGATTATAGCCAATAGCTTGACCGCTTCTTGCTTTTTCTTATCGTCTTCGCTGAGTGAATCGAGCAAAGCCAGAGCACTATCTTTGTCGCCTTGAGACAGTACTACGCTTGCCATACTGATTTTGAGATCAGCATTGGTTGGGTCTAGAGCAAGCGCTTGATTCAACATCGCTAAACCTTCTTCTGTATTACCTTGTTCGAAAGCTGCATTAGCGGCATTCATTAGGTTGTCTGATTCATTAGTAATGTACTGGTCAATGAAGGCACGTATCTCTGATTCCGGCAACACGCCCATTTTTTCACCAACAATTTTTCCATCAACAAAAAGCTTCATAGTTGGCAGGCTTTTTATTCCAAAATGGCCCGCTAACTCCTGTTCTTCGTCACTATTGACCTTAGCGAGTATAAATTTCCCGCCATATTCTTCTGCAAGCTTTGCTAACATAGGCATTAGGGTTTGGCAGGGTTGACACCAGTCAGCCCAAAAGTCGACCAATACGGGCACTTTGAGGGAGTTTTCAAGTACGATTGATTGGAAATTTTGGGCGTTTACATTGTGAATATAAGGTGACTCGCTCATAATACTGTTTCCGAAAAATTGATTGAGTATTTTAGGCGACATACTCACAATTACAAGTACGATAACACTATAATTTGGCGCTGCTATCACCAGCCAAAATGATGAACCAACGGGTAACACTACTTTTGAATAATCCATATGATGCCGCTTCGATCGAAGTTCTAACGGGACTTGATCCTGTTAAAAAGCGTCCGGGTATGTACACGGACACCACTCGGCCGAATCACCTTGCACAGGAAGTGATCGACAATAGTGTCGATGAAGCTATTGCTGGCCATGCGACTGAAATAGGCATCATCCTGCATGCTGATCAGTCATTAAGTGTCATTGACGATGGGCGTGGTATGCCGGTTGATATCCATCCCCAACAGGGTATTCCGGGTGTCGAAGTCATCCTCACAAAACTGCATTCTGGGGGTAAATTCTCTAACAAAAACTATCAATTCTCGGGTGGTTTGCATGGTGTGGGTATATCAGTTGTCAACGCGTTATCAAGAAAGCTAGATGTTCGTGTCCGCCGGGATGGAAAAGAGTTTTTAATTGGATTTGAAAATGGTGATAAAACGGTCGATTTGAAAGAAATTGGTACTGTAGGCAAAAAGAACACTGGCACTACTATCCGCTTTTGGCCCGCATCAGAATATTTTGACAGCGCAATTTTCTCCGTATCAAAGCTGAAACACATATTACGAGCTAAGGCTGTTTTATGTCCAGGTTTGCGCGTTAAATTCTATGAAGAAAAGACTACGGATTCTTTTGAATGGTATTACGAAGACGGACTCTCGGATTATCTGCTGGATGCTTTAGCGGGCTTTGAGTTATTACCTGCAGTGCCTTTTGTGACATCCATCAAGGGTGAGCATGAAGCGGCAGAATGGGCAATACTCTGGCTGCCGGCAGGTGGAGAAGCGATTACAGAAAGCTATGTGAATTTAGTTCCCACAGCGCAAGGTGGTACACATGTTAATGGACTGCGTACGGGCATTACCGATGCGATTAGAGAATTTTGTGAATTTCGAAGCCTGCTACCGCGAGGGATTAAAATAGCGCCTGATGATGTCTGGGACAAAGTGAGCTACATTCTTTCAATAAAAATGTCTGACCCACAATTTTCGGGTCAAACAAAAGAGCGCTTATCGTCTCGTGAAACAGCTGCTTTTGTTTCCGGTATTGCTAAAGATGCTTTCAGTTTATGGTTAAACCAGCATGCTGATACGGGTGATTTACTGGCGCAAATGGCGATTTCAAGCGCACAAAAAAGACTTAAAAGCGCTAAGAAAATTGTCCGCAAGAAAATTACATCTGGCCCCGCATTGCCCGGCAAACTCGCTGACTGTAGCAGCCAGGATGTAACTCGCACGGAATTATTTTTGGTCGAAGGTGATTCGGCAGGTGGTTCTGCCAAGCAAGCTAGGGATCGAATCTTTCAGGCCATTATGCCCCTGCGCGGCAAGATTCTAAATACTTGGGAAGTTTCTTCTGATCAGGTACTAGCGTCTCAGGAAGTTCATGACATCTCAGTGGCTATCGGTGTTGATCCCGCCTCTGATGACATTTCTAATTTACGATATGGCAAGATATGCATTCTGGCTGATGCAGACTCCGATGGATTACATATAGCAACGCTATTGTGTGCTTTATTCTTAAGGCATTTTCAGCCTTTGGTTGAACAAGGGCATGTGTATGTTGCTAAGCCTCCATTGTATCGAATAGACATCGCTAAGGATAAGTATTATGCCTTAGACGAAGCCGAGCGAGATGGCATTATTGATCGATTAACCGCTGAAAAAAGAAAAGGAAAAATCTCTGTAACTCGATTTAAAGGTTTGGGAGAAATGAACCCAATGCAACTTCGCGAAAGTACCATTGCACCTGATACCCGTCGTTTAGCTCAGTTAACGATGGAGCCTGGTGACAATACCTTCGAAATTATGAATATGATGTTGTCCAAAAAGCGTGCCGCAGACCGTAAAGATTGGTTGCAGGC
>JBLIML010000325.1:0-3643 GCA_047638675.1 Planctomycetota bacterium
CAACCGTGATGCCTTGCGCATCTGATAAGGTTTTGCATTTTGTCTTCAATGTCTCAGCAGAACGCCCCATAAGAGTGATTTTTGCACCCAGTGCGTCCAATGACTCCGCTATAGCTGCCCCAATACCGCGTCCTCCACCGGTAATAACGACATGCAGACCTTTAATTGATTTTTTTTCTAAAGTGCTCATTTAAAAATAATAATAACTGACTATGTGTTGTAGCAATGTCGACTTAATTCGAGATGTAAAAACTATTTTAACATTAAAATATTTAATGTTAAAATATAAAATCGATAATTTAGAAAAGCGGTGCAAAATAAAGATAGCTGTTAATGCATAACACCGTTCTAATCGGGCAATAAGGTAGAGAAAATGCAGATATTACAACCAAAATCATGGCCTAAACCCAAAGGCTATTCGAACGGTATCCTGGCGAAAGGAGAGTTAATTTTCGTGGGCGGGCAAATCGGCTGGGACGAAAATGAAACATTTCCGAGCGCTGACTTTGCCGAGCAGGTGAGATTGGCGCTAAACAATACGCTAACAATCTTGAAAGAGGCGGGAGCGAATGCAGAGCACATCGTGAGAATGACCTGGTTTATTACCGATAAGCAGGAATATCTATCTTCAGTGAAAGCCGTCGGGCAGGTATATCGAGAAGTAATGGGCAGGCATTTTCCGGCCATGTCTATGGTGCAGGTGCTTGCGCTCATTGAAGACGAAGCGAAAGTAGAAATAGAAACAACAGCCGTCATTCCGGATAAGTAATTCTCAAGACCATGTGGAAACCAACTGAAAGAATTAAATACAAAGCTGAAGTGGGTCACTATCCCACAGCGGAGCAGGCGGCATCATCGTTATGGTATAGCCCGATTGATGTAGGACAGTCCTCACTTAGACAAAGAACCTGGGTGCCGGCGATGGTCCCCCGGCGATCTACAGACGAAGGTTTCGCTACTAAAGACGTTGTCGATTGGTATTCACGCTTTGCTGAAGGTCGGCCCGGCGCCATTGTAGTTGAGGCGACCGGGATTCGTGATATTCCAAGTGGACCCTTGCTGCGCATAGGTGACGATCGATTTATCCCGGGGCTAAAAGAATTAACAGCAGCCGTTCATAAAGCAAGTCAGGGTGAAACACGTTTATTTATTCAGTTAATCGATTTCCTCTCCATACGTCGCCGGCCAGCAGCTGAGAAATATTTCAAACAGTTTTTGATCATCACGGATGAGCACAGGGAAAAGCTGAATATGGAAAATGAAGAGGAAGCCATTTTACGTGAACGCTTGTTATCCTTGCCGGATGAAGAGCTGAACCAGATTCTTAATGTGCGCGAATTGGAAGCATTGCGCATGGGATCAAGAGAACGCGTTACCGATATGGACTTAGAGCATGTTCGTGCATTGCCCAGTGTATTGCCAAATTTATTCGCACAGGCAGCGCGACGCGCGAAAGAAGCCGGATTTGATGGCGTGGAATTGCACTATGCCCACGCCTATACCATGGCATCGTTCTTGTCAGCGAAAAATGATCGAGACGATGGCTACGGCGGTTCGAGAGAGAGTAGGGTGCGTCTCCCTTTAGAAGTATTCCAGCAAGTAAGGAAAGAGGTAGGGGATGAGTATACCGTTGGTTGCCGATTTCTTAGTGATGAATGTATCGACGGCGGCAGCGATGTAGAAGATGCGATGTATTACGCTGTCAAATTCGCCGAAGCCGGCATGGATTTTTTATCTCTGTCTCGAGGAGGAAAGTTTGAGGATGCAAAACAACCACTGGTGGGCTGGTCATCCTATCCTTATACAGGTAAAAGCGGATATGAATGTATGCCGGGATATATATCGGATGAGTTTGGCCCTTTCGGTCGGAATATAGAACCAACATCACGTATTCGCCATGCAATACGAGAGGAAGGTCATAAAACACCTGTCGTTGTCATTGGCGGCATTTTTAGTTACGAACAGGCAGAGACAATATTGAAAAATGGTGATGCTGATATTGTTGGTTCGGCCAGGCAAAGTTTGGCAGATCCGGATTGGTTTCGAAAAACCTTATTAGGACGGGGTAAGGAAATTCGAACGTGTACGTTTACTAATTACTGTGAAGGGCTTGATCAGAAGCATAAGCAGGTGACATGTCAGCTATGGGACAGGGAAGACAGGGAAGGAGCCACGAGTTTATCAATTGATGGTAAGCGTAGATTGATCGCACCTGCTTGGAAAATGACTAGCTAAATATATAAAAATCCCAGAGAACCTTATGTCCAAATTGAAAATAGTTTGTCTTGGTGGGGGACCCGCCGCGCTGTATTTTGCAATATTGATGAAGAAGCTTGACCCTGAGCACGATATAACCATATTAGAACGTGGCCCTCGCGATGCCACCTGGGGTTTCGGCGTGGTATTTTCCGATGATACCTTGCATGGATTCATGGATGCCGATGCCACAAGCTATAAACGCATCGTCGAACAATTTGCCTATTGGGAGAAAATCGATACCTATATCAATGGCAAAAAAATCACCAGCGCAGGTCATGGTTTTTGCGGCATGTCCAGATTGAAATTGCTCAACACATTGCATGACAGATGTGATGAGCTCGGCGTAAATTTAAAGTTCAATACTGATATCACCAGTCTCGATCAACTGGAAATGGACAAGCATGATTTGGTCGTTGCCGGTGACGGATTGACCTCGATGATTCGTGAAGCGTATAAAGATAAATTTGGTACCAGTATCGACGTACGACCCAATCACTTTTGTTGGCTGGCTACCACCTTGCCACTGGATAGCTTCGTGTTTCTATTCAGGCAAAATGAATCTGGTTGGTGGTGGGTGCATGGCTATGCCTATGAAAAAGGTATGGCGACCTGGATTGTAGAATGCAGTCACGAAACCTGGTTAAAAGCAGGGATGGATAAAGCCACGGAAGAAGATACCAGTAATCTGGTTGCCGAATTATTTAAGGAAGAGCTGAAGGGCAATCAGATAATTACAAATCGATCTGTTTGGCGCGAGTTTCCAGTCATTCGAAACGAAAAATTGTTTCATGAAAACATGGTGCTTTTGGGCGATGCGGGTCGATCAGCACACTTTTCCATCGGCTCAGGTACGAAACTGGCAATGGAAGATGCGATAAAATTGACCGATTGTTTTAAGCAGTCAAATAACGAAGTTAAGCCTGCCTTACAAGCCTATCAGGACATTCGCAAACCCGAAGCCGATCGTTTGCAACGAACCGCCATCACCAGCCTGAGTTGGTTCGAGCATGTAGATCGTTACGCCACACAGGATGCGGAGCAATTCACATTCAATATGATGGCACGTTCAAAACGCGTTACTTACGAAAACCTGCGCCTGCGCGATCCCGCTTATATAAAGGCTTTAGATCGTTGGTTTGCCGAACATACAAAAAGAACAACAAGCTTCGCTGATATCAACACCGAAACGCCTGTCGTGCCGATGTTCCAACCGTTTAAGATAGGTCAGATGCGTGTCGAAAATCGCGTGCAATTATCAGCTATGTGTCAGTACTGTGCTGAGGATGGTGTAACGACTGACTGGCACCTGGTCCATTATGGCGCTCGTGGGATTGGCGGCGCTGGTTTGATTAACACGGAAATGTTATGCATCTCGCCAGAAGCA
>JBLIML010000326.1:0-3604 GCA_047638675.1 Planctomycetota bacterium
TAAAACTGGGGAGCCAAATGAGAGGCAGCCAGAGCAGACTCCAGCCTGAACTTAGCAATAGATTGGCTACATCCAACACACCCTGCCAAATCAGTAGTGATATTAGCAACAAAAGGCCGATGGCCAGTCCTATGTGAGTAACAATATTCATTTAGTCGTGGACCTTGTTAATAGATCCTGGAAATCCCTCTAACATCACAAAACTAAGTTTATTCCGGGTAGCATATCGGCAGGCAGTGTAGAGAGTTTTCTCGATATATCCAGTCTTCTATGGGTAACGTCGTTCATTGCGCTGCAGTCCAATATCTACGTCTATTAGGGTAGCCATGCATATTTTTCCAATGCCGTTTTTATGTTCATTTCTGGCGAAAACTAAAGATAGTGCTAAGGCACATAGACAAAAATCAGAGTGCTTCCATTATTCGAATTTGCTCTCAATTGTTAGCCTGATTTTATTGATAAAATCAGCGCTAGCTATCTTGCCGCTTGAGCATAAATCCTTTATGCTTGCGCCCCGCTGAGCTTGGTGGATAGATCAGCAATATTAGTACCTTTGCCAATGTTATTGAGCTGGCTCAATATAAACATCAGGCTGTGAAACCCTGATAGAAATTTTCGAAATTTAATTCATAAACTATGTCAAAAAAGCCTGTTTTGGTTACCGGTGGAGCGGGCTATATTGGAAGTCATGTCGTTCTGGCTTTGCGAGAACTCGACTACCCCGTTGTGATTCTGGATGATTTGTCTACCGGGCACAAAGAAGCTGTGCCGGATGACTGCGACTTTGTCCTGGGTAATGCAGGTGATCAGGATTTATTGCCCAGGGTTTTTAAACAATACGACATTAATTCTGTTATTCATTTTGCCGGTTCCATTATTGTCGAAGAATCCGTTGAGAAACCAATTAAGTATTATGAGAATAATACGCTGGTGTCTTTGCGCCTGATTGAGTCCTGTATCAATGAGAATGTCGGGAATTTTATTTTTTCCTCAACCGCTGCCGTGTATGGCGATAATGCGACGGTCCCAGTCAAGGAGTCATCGCTGTTATCACCTATAAATCCTTATGGGCACTCCAAAGCAATGACGGAGCAAATCCTCAAAGACGCTGCGAATTCCTCGTCACTGACCTATATTGCATTGCGTTATTTCAATGTCGCCGGGGCTGATCCTCAAAGACGCTCAGGCCAGCGTTCGAAACAATCGACACATTTAATCAAAATTGCCTGCGAAACTGCCCTGGGTCGACGGGATCAAATAACGGTCTTTGGTAATGACTATGCAACCATGGACGGCACCTGCGTCAGGGACTATATCCATGTTAGCGACCTCGCTTCAGCGCATGTGAAGGCCCTGGAATATCTCCAAACCAGCAATGACTCGATGGTATTGAATTGCGGTTATGGCACAGGCTATTCAGTTACACAAGTACTTGATACTCTTCAGGAAATTATTAGTGCCCGCATCAATATTGTACAAGGAGACAGGCGTCCGGGCGACGCTGCAGAGTTGGTCGCCGATAACACCCTGCTCACCTCGATATTGGCCTGGCAACCTGAATATAATGATTTAAAAACAATAATTTACGACGCATTAGAATGGGAAAAAATATTTAACAGGAAGACGTAAGCAAAGGATCGCCTCTGCTTCATGGTATTACTCCGGGTAAATCACTGAACCAAAGCTCATATATGAATGCTGACTTTGCTATAAGTCTTTAGTAATCAGTATTTTATTTTAAAAGCTAGACGCCGTTTCTCCACTTCTTCAATAACGACTTGATCGCGCGATCGCTTTGATCGATCGCGTTTTGTCATTAAAAAATCTGAATAACGTCATTCAAATGTCTCAATGCGGAGACACAATTTGAAAAGTTTTGAGGCTTATACCTCGGTTTTCAGGAAAAGTGATTATAGAACAGATCCACGTCAATAATTTCCTAAACAAGTGAAGAGGTAACTTATTGTTTTTTAATGATTAAATTTATAAGTAATTTATTTATGAGACGCAGTTCACAAACAACTGGCTGTTGGCACTGTAGTTGCTCGGTAGTGGGTAAGTAGAAAAAAATCGACCCGCAACAATGATATCCGGGCCATCAGCAAAAATAACAAAGCGTTAAGAGGGTAGTCAGAAAATGTATAGAATATTTGGACATTATATTCCCAAGACAATGTTTATATTCGGGCTGTTTGAAGCATTAGTACTTTTAATCTCAGTACACCTTGCCTTACTGATAGGACTGCAATGGGGCTACTTCGATTTCACCATACAGGCTTCCTACAGCAATTTACCCCTAAATACCGTATTTTTTATCTGTGTCATGCAATCCGCCATGTTTGCGATGGGATTATATAGTCGGGATTTACGTGACCGACCAGGACTCGTGATGTTGCGAATTGCGCTGAGTTTCGCATTAGGCTTACTCGTATTGAAATCAATCGATGTTCTATTTAATGTGCGATTCCTTGAACTTGATATGCAATTGGTAGCGCTCGCCTGTTCGTTTATGGGCATTCTCTCCTCTCGCCTGGTTTTATATCGTCACACTGAAGAAGCCTTAAAGCACAGAACTGTGATCATTGGTACTGGTGAAAAGGCGCAGCAGCTGGAACGTCTGCGCAGAAGGTCGGACAATTTTGGCGTAGAAATTATGGGCTATGTCGATATTAACGAACACAAAAATTGCTATGTTGCCAAAAATAATCTTATCAAATTGAGCACTACGCTTTCGGAGTATGTGAAGGAAAATAATATTAAGGAAATCGTCATAGCCGTAGATGACCGTCGTTCCAACATTCTTCATGATGAACTGCTTGCCTGTAAAATGCTGGGTGTTAATGTTATTGATATTAATAGCTATCTGGAGCGTCAGTTGGGCAAGATTATCCTGGATACGTTTCGACCGAGTACCTTTGTTTATTCTGACGGTTTTTCTCAGGCGGTAAAACTGAGATACAAACGTGTTATGGATATCCTGGTGAGTACTTGTATGTTGGTTGCCTTATTACCGATTATGTTGATGGCTATAGTGGCTATTTTGCTTGAGTCTGGAGGCAAAGGCTCAGTGTTGTATAGACAACAACGTGTTGGTGCCAGTGGCAAAATCTTCGACATATACAAATTCCGAAGCATGAGTGAAGATGCAGAAAAAGATGGCGTAGCCATTTGGGCGACCAAGAACGACAGTCGAGTCACCAAAGTTGGCGAATTTATGCGCAAGTCAAGAATCGATGAGTTACCCCAATTATTTAATGTGCTAAAAGGTGATATGAGCCTTGTCGGCCCTCGGCCTGAACGCCCACAGATCGTCAACGATTTGGCTGAAAGTATTCCCTATTATTCCTTACGCCACTATGTCAAACCGGGCATTACCGGGTGGGCACAGATTTGCTATCCCTACGGCGCCTCTGTGGAAGATGCCAAGCAAAAGCTTCAATTCGATCTCTATTATCTGAAGAACTACAGTTTCTTCCTGGACACGGTTATTCTTCTACAAACCGTCACCGTTATTCTCTGGGGTAAAGGCGCCAGGTAAATGATTTTTTGTTATCAGCAGAATTTCATTCTGCTGTAGCGAGATATCATCCCGATAGCCCTCCCC
>JBLIML010000327.1:0-3485 GCA_047638675.1 Planctomycetota bacterium
TGAAATCACAAAAGCACTCAACGTCCGCTGTGGGTCGTCAGCGGAAGTACGCACCGGAACAACCTGCATGTCGGCTTATGGGGGTGCTGCGGACATTAAAAACGGTAAATTTAACCTTCAGCGACAAGCAGCAAACTCTATATTTCAGTGTAGTTATCGCCTGCTTATTCCATTAATCATACAAAGGACGGCAAGGCAATCTTAGTGAGGTATTCCGTAGAACTCAAAGAAGTGGTATTAGATAAAATGTTAAATAGTGATTTATCATTCTGTCAAACGCCCGCTGAAGGGATCTGGTCCAGATCGCGAAGCAAGTTTACAAAGCGTGAGAGTTTTTCTTTTTGCCAGGCGACAACATCCATTTCCCGGTAGTCATAATAACCCTGTCCCGCACGTAGGCCTGTTCTGCCCTCCTCCATCATTCTGCTAACTTCTTCCGGCGGTGCGTGGGACGGTGAATCCAATGCTTGTGCTAACTGATGTCCGGCAAAATAGACGGTGTCAATCCCACCCCAGTCTGCAAACTCCATTATTCCCATTGACGCAAAACGTGGACCAAAACCATACTTGATGGCCTTGTCCAGATCTTCGGCGGTGACGACACCTTCATCTACCATACGACAGGCCTCGGCTATGATGAGTGATTGTAATCTGGGAATGATATAACCAGGACTCGCTGCACAACGAACCGGTTGTTTGCCGATGCTTCGAAATAGATTCATAACCGATTCCACAACCTCCTCTTCTGTATCGAGACCGGGACTTACTTCAACCAGTGGGATGAGGAAGGCCGGATTGAGAAAATGTGTATTTACAAATCGCTGTGGATGGCTTATTTCTTTTTGTAGCTCGCTTACCAACATTGTCGAAGTTGTGGAGGCGACCACCGTATCTTTCCGGGCGTGATTGCTGATTCTCTGTAAGGCATGTTTTTTCGCTTCAATTCTCTCCGGTACGCCTTCAATAATAATATCGGCTTTAGCTAATACCGCCTCGGTATCGCTATTACTGCAAACAGTTATTAATCCCAGGGCTTTTTCTGTTTGCTCGGATGTCATCACATTCAGTGTGGTCAGTAAACCCATGTTGGATCGAATTTCTTCGTAAGCCTCCTGCTCGAGTTTTCGAAAATCCACCTCAGCTCTGTCCTTAATATCCAGCAAGATCACCTTATGACCTGCGTAGGCAAACATATGCGCGATCCCTCTGCCCATCCTGCCCGCTCCGAGGGCGACGATATTGCTGAAATCTTTCATCAGATACCCTCGTGTAAGAGTGCCTTCAAGTCGGAGAGCGCCAAATTATCCAGACCCAGGTTATGCAGGGTTCTACCGGTCTGTTTAAAATTTCTACCATTAATAGCGGAGCCCATCGCAAGCAAACCATTTGCAAGCGGACAATCGAGTTTCATATAGTCAGCACAGGAAGTTAAAAAAGCCAGTCCTAGCTCAACGTCTTCGAGCATGTATCGATGAGCGGTAAGATCGATGTCTTCGCGCCAGTCGCCGCTGGCGTGCAGTTTTTCATGTGCCGCATTTCCGTACATCCACTCCTCACGCGTATCATCATAATGATCTGCAAGAGGAAAATGTGGCGCCGCATAGCCAAAGGCCTCTCGAATAGCGATGCGTTCCTTGTCTAAAACATCGGTTGTCCGACGGATACTGGCTTGCGTGCCCTCGTTATGAATATCCCATTTTTCAAAATGTTCGAGCGGCCCTGCATTCATCATGATAAGAGGTGTGTGAATAATCGCACCGGCATTCATCAGTGCGCCGCTCAGGGCATCTTCTATCCGCTCAATCGTGGGATAAGCCTGTTCAAGCAAGGGAAAAGCATAATCTGCATTTTTCGCGGGGAATACGCCGGTAGGTAGTCGGGTGGCATAACCGCTAATGGCGATGACGGTACTATCGTGCTTCCTCGCAAGGTAGGGCAAGGTGCCGGTTTCTGCAAAAGTGACGTCGGCCATATTGCCAGCGTCGCGCGCGGCTTTGACAAATATGTAGCTGCCAAAAGTACCGGGTGGTAAATAAACCACCTGACCATCCTGCCAGAGCGTCGCCGTCAATTTGGATAAGGCATCATGCGCCGTCGCGGGTAGTGGAATAATAATGACCTGACTTGAATTAATGGCCTGCTCTATATCCCCGGTGATATTGGCGAGCTCTACATCGCGCTCGCCTTTACTATCGAGAACGGTAATGCATTTTTTCTCCTTTAATTCCTGTAGTCCGACTTTGTCACGTCGCCACAATGTCACCTCATGACCCTGCTCAGTCAGACTTACCGCTGCTGCGTAGCTACCATGACCGCCTCCAAGTACTGTTATATTCATCTATTTATCCATCAGGTTAGTTTCAGAAAAATACTAATTTACTAATTTTAATTCTGCAATTCGATGACAGAGTCAATCACCGGTTCGGCGAGAATAGCCTGCTCGAAATATTCGAAAGGCTCGCCAGATTTTGGCATAAGACGATCTACGGGTGTAACCGTGAACAAATTATAACTGTGGGCTTACTCACATTCCGTCTGCATCATCCGTAAACGAAACATCTGCCAGGCTTCTTACGAGGTTGAGTTTCTCACATCGGATCAACTCTGCAGACATCTTTCCACGACACATGAACCAAAACATTTTGAAATCCCCCAACAATGACCACAGCGGATAAATAAAAGTGGCTGGGCGGTTTTTCTCAACAAAAAAATGACTAAACCAGGCGAAACCATAGGCGCTAACTGGTATTAGCAGGGCTAAATAGGGATTAAATAAAATCGCGCCGAGGCAAAGGGGAATGATGGTGAGGGTGCCAATAAAATGTAATCGTCTTGTGTCATTTCGAGAATGCTCACCAACATAGAACGGCCAAAATTCATTGAATGTTTCAAATTGATTGCTCATGGATTTAAGTGTAATCGCGATGCTGTGGAATTTCCACATCAAGTCGTTGGAGGATGCTTCTCCGGCTTGTTCAATTATTGCCTTTAGTCTATATTGAAAAAAATTTCACACATCACTAATAATAATTCCTTTTGGATGAAAAATGACGAATAACAATCAAATTACAGTCGCCGAGTATTTATTGGCACGCCTGAAATCCCTTAACGTTGATCATGTCTTTGGCATTCCCGGCGATTTTATTTTGCCCTTGTTTGAGATCATGGTGGACAACGATATTGAACAAATTGCAGCCTGCAATGAACTCAATGCTGGTTATGCCGCAGATGGTTATGCACGGATTAGAGGTCTGGGCGCGGCAGCTGTGACCTATGGCCCGGGTTCATTTAGCATAATCAATGCCGTCGCGGGCGCTTATGCTGAAGAAGTGCCTGTTGTCATAATCTCCGGCGGCCCATCATGCGCTGCCTATAAAACCAAACCAGTTTTGCATCATCTCTTGTTGGACAGATATGAGACCTCTATTAATATTTTTAAAAATATTACTGCCTATGCCACCTTACTTGATCAAGTTAAGTTGGCC
>JBLIML010000328.1:0-3412 GCA_047638675.1 Planctomycetota bacterium
TGAAATGCAAGCGGTAACGGCCTGGACAAATGAGGTGACCAATTATCCTGAAGTGCCCGGTAAATACATGATGTATTTCGAACAAAGTAAACTTGAAGGAAACTCGCGCATTCTTTCCAGAATGGAGGATTTCGAACCCTATCACAAAGGCTTTAGCCAACTTTTCCGCGATGACAAAATGAAAGGCAACATCTCTCAGTTATTTGGTGAAGAAGCCGTACTTTATAAAGACAAGATTAATTTCAAAATGCCGGGTGGAGATGGCTTCAAGGCCCATCAGGATGTACAGGCAGGTTGGGATCGTTATGCAAGGTTGCACATCACTGTACTGGTCAGTGTCGATGCGACAACATTGGAAAATGGCTGTCTGGAAATGGCGGCAGGGCAACACAAACAGGGCTTGATTGGCGAACAATGGCAACCACTGGATGAAAATGCTCTTAACTATGCGCCGGTACCGACAGAACCGGGAGACGCTATTTTCTTTGACTCCTTTGCTCCGCATCGCTCAGAACCCAACCTTAGCGATAAGGCGAGACGTGTATTATATGTCACTTATAACAAACTCTCTGAAGGCGACCACCGACGCCAATACTATATTGATAAGCGTGCCAGTTATCCCCCTGATTGTGAGAGGGATGCTGACAAAGAATATGTGTTTAGAGTTTGAAACTAAAATTGAAACGTAGTGGCGCCTACTTAAGCTTGTCCTATCTGTCCAACTTACTATGCAACAACTAAGAAATTCTGCATTAACCTTCCTGAAAAACTGGACCTCCCTGGTACAGCGCTTCGACCTCTGGGTCGTATTTTTTTCTATTATTCTGGCCGTGGTGGCTTTGATTTATACCAAAAATAATCTCGGTATGAATACCGACACAAAAGATATGCTCTCGGCAGAGTTAAGGTGGCGGCAACTGGATTTGGAGTACGAAAAGAACTTTCCTCAATATACGGATAATATTCTTGTCGTCGTTGAGGCAATCACCCCTGACCAGGCGCTGGATGCCGCCAATCTGCTGTACAGAAAACTGTTGAATGAAAAAGAGTTGTTCAAATCTGTTTACTATCCTAATGAATTATCAATATTTAAAGAGTCTGCATTATTGTTTCTGGATATCAATGAGCTCCAGGACCTCGCCGATAATCTTGCCACAATCCAGCCTTTTCTAGGCAGATTGACACAGGATCAAACCCTGCGTGGCCTCTTCACTATGCTTGAAGATGCGATTGATGCCCGCGAAGACGGAGATGACATTGACATTGAACTGTTGCTCACGCAAATAAATGATGCGATTGACGCGACCCGTCAAAAACAGCCCTATCGCGTGTCCTGGCACAAGCTCATGAGTGGCGAAGACGACAACGCTGACACGCTATACCGTGAATTTATACTGCTGCAGCCAAATCTTGACTACAGTAATTTACTGCCCGCCACCTTGCACATGGAAAGACTCAGGCAATTAAGTCATGAGTTGGATTTGTCAGACGGTATTGGTGCCAACATCAGGCTAAGCGGTAGTGCGGCCTTGTCCCATGAAGATCTGCTGAGTGTGACACGCGGAACGGAAATCGCCATGGTTCTGGCTTTTACGATGGTATCCATCATTATGCTGGTCGGACTTGGTTCAATCCGCCTGGTGATTGTCACTTTAATCACGCTTGTTTTCGGCCTTATATTAACGGCGGCTTTTGCGACATTGACGGTCGGTAGCTTAAATCTGATATCCGTAGCGTTTGCGGTTCTCTATATCGGTTTAGGCGTAGACTTTGCTATTCATTATTGCTTGCGCTACCGCGAGTTACGCTTTGAGGGTCAAGACAACATCACGGCGATTAATGATTCTTCACTAAATGTCGGTAGCTCACTTTTCCTTTGTGCGTCCACAACAGCGATCGGCTTTTTCGCTTTTATGCCAACTGACTACGACGGCGTCGCAGAGCTGGGCTGGATTTCAGGCGGCGGCATGTTTATCAGTTTGATAGTGACGCTAACATTATTACCCGCTTTATTAAATCTACTACCTTTATCTAACAATCTAAAACCTGTTACGAAAAATTTAGCTAAACGTTTTGCCTGGTTGTATGTATTACCATTCACTCACTCACGCCAGATAAAACTAATAAGCTTAGCGGCTGTAATAATATTGCTCGGCTTTATTACACAAGTGCGATTTGACTACAATACCTTAAACCTACAGGATCAGAGCAACGAGTCGGTACAGGTTTTTCAGGAATTATTAGCCGACGCCGATACGTCCCCCTGGACAGGTATTATCCTCGGCAATGGCAAAGCAGACGCATTGGCAATTGTTAAAAAGCTGCAACAATTGCCATTAGTAGAAAAAATATTGTGGCTGTCAGATTTTATCCCTGAAGATCAGGATGAGAAACTCGCCATTATCGAAGAAATGGATCTCTTACTGGGTGATCTCACCAGTTCACCACAGAACAGTAATCTCAATGACCAGGAGCGCCTGGAGATATTGAATCGGTTTTCTGTAAAGCTACAGAACTCATCATTGACGATTTCGGATCCGCTATTACTGACATTACAACAAAATCTCAGCAGCTTTGTTGCTGCCAGCAGAAATGAAAACAGTGATGTTTTAGCAAAACAAATGTCGCGATTTGAAAGGAGTCTGTTGGATTCCCTGCCCGGACGTCTGGAGACACTGACAGCATCACTCAATGCAGACTACATAAGCGAGGATAGTATACCCCTCGAATTATCCCAAAGATGGTACAACAAGGAGGGAGATCGCTATCTGATTGAAATTTATCCAGGTGAAAATATCCAGGATAATGATGCGATGCGTCGCTTCGTCGATCAATTGCAAGCAGCCGATCCCCGAGTGGTCGGCTCACCCGTGATAAATATAGAGGCTAGCGATGCGGTTATCAGCGCCTTTCAGCAAGCATTTAGCTATGCCTTACTGGTAATTACGCTTTTGCTTTTAATCCTGTTAGTCCACAAGCGTGATTCTGTTTACATCATTGCGTCCTTGCTAACAGCAGCGATTTTTACCGGTGGCTTGAGCGTCTTGATGGATATCCCCCTGAATTTTGCCAACGTCATTGCGTTACCACTGATATTGGGTATTGGTGTCGATAGCGGTATTCACATCCTGCATCGCTTTCGTACGGCCTTGCCTGCAGATAACAGTTTACTCAATACCAGTTCTGCTCGAGCCGTAGTGGTTAGCGCCATGACGACGATGGGCAGCATCGGCAATCTCGCGTTTTCACCGCAACTGGGCACTGCCAGCCTGGGCAAATTACTCACCATTGGGGTCGCCATGACATTGGTTTGCATGTTATTTATTCTGCCAAGTCTGCTTGCAAGTCAGTTGCCTGCGGAAAAATAGCTATGCCCAAGAACAAACCCTGGAATGTGCGGCTTGCTCATAAA
>JBLIML010000329.1:0-3385 GCA_047638675.1 Planctomycetota bacterium
GTTGAAATAAGCCGTCAATGAATCGAATTTGTCATCATAATCAATAACAATTTCTTCTCCACCAATCACTACGTTAATGTTATTTCCCTGCTCTTTAACAAAGTCCTTTGAATACACCACGTGATCACCATTGATGCTAATGGAATAAATCAATTCCTTCATGGGCAGGCGTTTATCTTTGAATTCAATTGTCGGGAATGCAGGTTTATCATTATCAATCCAGTTCAGCCCAACACCTTTTAACATCATTGTGTGGCGCACTAACCTGTCCCATGCTGCCATCACCGGATTTTCACTGAAGCTTGCAATTTCATTAACAAACACTTTTCCTTCTGGATAGAGCTGCCTGAAAGATGCAAAAGGCATACGGATGGTTGGCCATTCTCTCATTGCCTGTTTGCTTTCATCTCCTTCCATTGAACCCCAAATTTGCTGAATAGGCTCTCCACTGTTCTTATCAAACAGGACCAGGTTATTTTTTAACTGAGTCATGACAGTCAAATCCAGTTTTTGACCCTGAATAACCGGGCTGTAAGCTATACCCAGGTTCGTCAGGCCACAGTAAGTCATGATCACTTCTTCCCCATTTATCGCGTCACCCTGCACGACATGAGGCTGTAACAAATAATAATCCGAATAGGCATAGGCGCCATTATCGGTTTCCAGCACCAACACGTTGATGTCATCAACCGATGCGTAGGAATCAGGGCCGAAATGCGCTAGATGTAGACTGCGTTGCAAGTACGCTTCAGCTTCATCAACAGCGACAAAATTCGCGGCATGCTGCTGGGAACGAAACATCCATTTTGGATTAATCATTCCCGAGTAATAATTGAAGATAAAAAAGAACACCAGAAAACTCAGCAACGCCTTGGAACAAATTTCTTTGTCTTTCCACCAGACAAACAATGAAATGAATAGAGCGATAAAGCCTAAAGCGCCTATGAGGTGCCGGTTATACCAGATGGTCATGGTGAATTCACGGGTAGACTGGACCAACCATTGACTGATGTCAGCCAGGTCTTTGAAGATCATGAAGGCGGCAAGCTGTGCTATGAGCATGCTTGCCCAGAATATAATCTTTTTCATATTAACAGTCAGCGATCTTTTCTCAGCTTTAGTTCGCCCAGTAAAAAGTTCAAAGTATAAAGTTCAAAGATACGACGTTGAGACAATTCCAAGCTTTCTCTTTTAACTTTTCACTTTTCACTTTTCACTTTTTACTTAAGACTTATAATTTACCCAAAGCCTTCAGCACTTTTTCAGGCGTTATCGGTAATGAAGTAATGCGTACACCGATCGCGTTATACACCGCATTGGCAATCGCCGCCGCTGGCACTATCAAACACATCTCCGACATACTTTTACCGCCGTAAGGACCGGAGGGCTCATTAGAATCGATAAATATGCTTTCGATGTTTGAAGGCATTTCCGCAGCCGTTGGGATTTTATAATCGAGAAAGTCAGCTGATAAACAAGCACCGGTTTCCTGATCAAATTGCAAATTTTCCATCAATGCATATCCCATACCCTGTTGAAAACCGCCTTCAACTTGTCCCTCTGCAGATTTGGGGTGAATAACCTGTCCAATATCGGTGGAGTAGACCACCCGTAATATTTCTATCTCCCCGGTTTCCGTATCCACTTCAAGTTCAATAAATTGTGCGCCAACCGGAGATGGATTTGATGGTGGTGCCTGACTGGCCGAACCAATAATAGTGCCCTTCTCAGCGATCGTTGTGGGTACCGGACCCTGGTCACCCACCTGGATAAAGGGTGATTCAGCACGCGCAATAATGTCTATCATTGGCACCGCCGAATCTGGCACGCCCTTCACCATGACCATGCCATCTTCCAACACAAGATCGTCGGCATTGGCTTCCATCACGGCAGCGGCAGCCTGAAATAATTTCTGCTTGGCCGCTTTAGCCGCCGCTATCGTCGCAAGGCCTGCCGAATAAGTGGCACGACTGGCATGAGTTGGCGCATCAAAGGGCGCGGTATCCGTATCGGCATAAACAATCCTCACGCGATCGGTTGTGAGGCCCAATTCTTCGGCCACCATTTGAGACAACATGGTAATTTGTCCTGAACCGAGATCGACACAAGCAGAAATCACATCCGCTGTACCATCGCGATTCAGTTTTACCGTCGCTCCGGAATGTTCATAGATATCAGGAAATCCGACACAACCACTTACCCAAAGAGGATGACAGGCAAAACCGATGCCTTTTTTCTTCACGCCTTCCGATGAACCCGCTGCTTGTCGCTTGTCAAAGCCGATACGCTCAGCGCCTTGCCGCAGGCATTCCTCAATTTTATAGCTGGCTAATTTGTGACCTTCCAACACGGGATGAGGATCGCCTTCACGATGTGTATTTTTCAAGCGGAATTCGATCGGGTCGAGACCCAGTGTTTCGCAGATTTCATCGTTCTGGGATTCCACTGCAAAACAGCCCTGTGGTGCCCCATAGCCACGATAGCCACCGCCAATAATATTATTGGTATAAACCGTAAAGCCTTCCCAGATCTGGTTCGCGCATTTCCAGGGGAAGAAGGTGCCGTATAGACCGTGAACCATGATGACTTCAGCACCATGCGTGGCATGCGCACCGGCATCCAGTATGCTTCTAATAGAACGAGCAGTGTAGGTGCCATCTTTTTTGACACCGGTTTTCAGATAAACCTTGATGGGATTACGCGTGGTCGTAATAAAATCCTCACCCCTGCTGTGCTCCGCTCTTACCGGTTTTCCGGTTTTCAAACTTAACAGGGCAGACAAGCCTTCAATGAAGCTAATATCCAGTTTACCGCCGAAGCCGCCACCTATGTAGGTTGGTTTAACCACATTTACCATGCTTTCGGGAATATCCAGCGCATAGGCCAGTTTTTCCCGCAACCCAAAGGTATGCTGCATGGATGAATGTATGGTCACTCGACCCTGCGTATCGCTATCGGCCACACAGACGCGAGGTTCCATGTAACAGGTATGCACCCTTTGAGTTTCGTAAACGCCCTCGAATACATGATCTGCCTCAGCAAAGCCGGCTTCCATATCACCAAAGGCAAAAGACGGTGCCTTGGCTATATTGTTTGGTGCATTCTCATGTAACTGTGGTGCACCCTCTTTCATGGCTTCTTCGGGATCGAATATCGTTGGTAATTCCTCATATTCGACATCAATGAGTTCAAGTGCCTGTTCGGCAATGTCTTCACTGGTCGCCGCCACTGCCACGACAGGTTGCCCCGCCCAGCGAACGGTGTCACTCATCAGTACAAAATCATGAGGCATACTTTTCGCGAGATGGGGGACAAAGTACACCGGCGTGAAGTACTTCTTTGGGACATCATCTGGCGTCAATACCGCCCGTACGCCGGGTAGTTT
>JBLIML010000330.1:0-3371 GCA_047638675.1 Planctomycetota bacterium
TAAATACGGGGGGTTGACGGGTAGACCACCAATCAGCGGGAATTGGGTGAAATTTCTATGGGTTATAGGATCGGCAAGTTGCCATTGCGTGAAATCAAATAAACAGGTCATCTTTGAAGCTGCTCCTGTGGCATTGCTGACCGGAATTTCGATCAGTAACTGCTATAGACGAGTCAGCGAGGAAAAACCTTACATCGGCATCTAGTGTGATTCGGTAAACTTCAATTCTTGCGGGAAATTATTGAATATCAAGACCAATTGAAGCACTTATTGGCTTCAGAATCTCCAACCTTGAGGACAGAGCACTATCTGGTAGGGGCAACTCCGCCCTACCGAGAAGGTCTGTAACCCCACTCTCCGCAACCTGGTCACCACAGTGCAACGAAAGGATCAAACCCTTTACAGGTTGTAGCTTGCTGGTAGTCATGGCCTTTACCATCAAGTGTGTTTCATTAGCCTGGATGAGGAGGATGACGTGATCGAAAATGTTGATTAAACATTCTTTCTCTATGTCATCAGTTGTGGCTGGGTCCCACAGTGTATTTTCTTCTTCGATATGCCTTGACATTGGTTTCTCAAGCGAAGAAATTTCTGATTGAAAAACGTGATCCTGCTTTTCAGACGATATCTCCGAAATGTTCGTTTGAACGCTTCTGGATAGTTTTATCCCTTCAACCCGTTTTGATATTGGTATGAACACAACGCCGGCAAGTGGAATGGCAGGATAGATTTGCACTGTGCCCAGAGATGGTGGCCGCATCTTTTTTAATACTGTACTTACCCATTTTTGTGGCACAGTTTCTTCAGGTGCACCCAGTGTTCCAGTGATATCAAGATAAGCCGTTAAACAGTCATCACATCGAACGATATGTTCAGCAGTGCGAGTCAGTTCTTCCGAGGGTAGTTTGTTGTCCACATAAGCCGCTAATTTCGCTGCAGACAGGTGGACCGTGTTATGGGCCGGGTCAAGATCAGTTAGTAGTGCTCTAATCAATCGCTCATCAAGCACTCGGGCCTGGCATAGCACACATTGTCTTAGATGGTCCGAGGCAAATGCACCCATTTGTCGACCATGAATATAGTCGATCAGAATATCGGGCTTGAGATGTAAAAATGCCATATTAGTTGTAGTCCTGTTCCTAAATAGACGTGGGCCAGGGCAAATTATTACATGTCAATTTGAAGCTAATGGATTTCATTATAATAATCATCAACCATCCAGGGTGCCTGGCTCTGTATAGATTGCTTCAATTTTTTGCGCAATCGCGAAAGTCGGGCGCCTATATTGGATTCAGTAAGATTGGAGAACTGACTAATTTCCTGATAGGAATATCCTTGAACATAGTAAAGTTTTATCAGGTTTCGATCAATTTTAGAAAAACTCTGCAATAGAGTAGAGAAATTGGTGCTTAGTTCCCGGGCCTGAACTGTGGCGAATGTATCCAGAGTGTCCGGGGCTTGAGTCAATCCGTCGTCAGCATCGGTTGACGTTAGCGGTAGCTCATTAATCCGTCTCGCAGTAGCGCGAAGATGGTCAACGGCAAGATTTCTGCATATAACTTTTAGCCAGGTATTCAGGCTACATTGGCCTCGCCAACTGCGTAACCGGGCATAGTTATTATCAAAAAGTTTCACACAAACCTGTTGGATCAGGTCTTCAGTGGTGGTTTCATCGAAAGAAAATTGAACACGAAACATTACACTCGCCACTTTGACGAGCTTGGTTGCAAACAGGTGTTTGGCCTGTTCTTCGCCATTGAGTACTGCTTTGACCAGTTCAGAGTCTTCGATGGGCGTTGCTCCAGTTTACGATTGAATAAAATGGGTCGCGGAGTCTATCAGGGTGCCGGGTGGATGACAAATAGCCACTTTTTAGTCTTCTTTTATAGGGGGCAATATGATGACGAGAGATAACAGAACCTGGTAAGTGAAAAATCAGGTAACTGAGAATATTCATAGTTATTGCTTCACCTCTGGTATTGTGTTCGGCAGAAAAATTGTTAGTAGAAAAGGTAGCAATTCTTTGTCGTTAATGGTTAATTTACCGGTACCATCGCGGTTGTCTTTGAAGATCTGTTGACCTTGGTGTGCGTTGTTTTTCCACACTATTTTGGAGTAAATAAAGCTTTGATATTTCTGAAATGCAGGATGTGGCGGTTATCAAATGGGGGGTTAGTGAATGCAGGCGAATAAAGATAAGTTAATCGACCGCTATCTGGGTTGTTTACTTGGGCTCGCTACAGGGGATGCGCTGGGCACTACACTTGAGTTCAAACGGCAAGGCAGTTTTCGCCCCATTACGGATATGATTGGTGGTGGACCATTCGGGTTAGATCCCGGCCAATGGACCGATGATACGTCTATGGCTCTTTGCCTTGGAATGAGTATCTTAAAAAAACAGGGTTTTGATACTGCGGATCAAATGCAGCGTTATCAACGATGGAAAAACGATGGGTATCTGAGCTCAACCGGGCATTGTTTTGATATAGGTAATACAGTTGGTGCGGCTTTGAGTCGATTTGAGCAGTCAGGTAATCCTGTGTCAGGTTCAACAGATCCCTCTACGGCGGGAAACGGTTCACTAATGCGTCTGGCTCCAATCCCGATGGCGTATTTTTTCCAACCCCTGCAAGCAATTAATTATGCTGGAGAGATGTCAAAAACGACTCACGGAGCAACAGAGGCGGTCGATGCCTGTCGATTCTATACGGGTCTGATTATTGGTGCACTGAACGGAATACCGAAAGGGCAACTGCTAACTCCTCTGTTTCATCCGTCCACGAAATCCTGGCAAAGTGGCAGCCTTATTGAAAAGATCAATGAAGTTGCAGGAGGATCTTATCTCGATAAATCGCCACCCGAGATAAGAGGAACCGGATATGTTGTGCAATCACTGGAGGCATCACTTTGGGCTTTTGCTAATACAGATAACTTTAAAGATGGCGCGTTGGCCGCGGTAAACCTGGGTGATGACGCAGATACCACCGGGGCAATTTATGGTCAGTTGGCGGGCGCTCACTATGGGTATTCCAGCATACCGGAATCCTGGAGAAACAAATTACACGATCAACTTTTTATCGAAACGTTGTCTGATAATCTGTTGAACTATGCATTACAAAATCAAGCATCAAAGGAAGTAATAACGTCGCAGAGAACCAGCGAATCCCACCCTTTACAAATTGATTCCTTAGATTTGCCGGGTGGTGGTCGAATCGGAATGACATTCTGTCCGGGTAAGCAACAGCCTAATTCTGCCACGGGTTCGTGGAATCGTGACCTGAATATTGATCTTCACGTAATACGAGAGTGGGGTGCTGAAATGATCGTCACTTTGGTCGAACAACATGAGCTAGAATCTTTGTTGGTTGCAG
>JBLIML010000331.1:0-3366 GCA_047638675.1 Planctomycetota bacterium
GACGGGAGGGGCTGCGGTGTGGTGGTATCTTAATGACCTCCACGCCGCTGACGCTCCGGTCGGGGCGACAATATCTGACTGTCGGGGTGAGAATACCTGAGGCTGCGGGTGACAATATCCTGTCCGCTTGAGGCGGCGTAGTTTATTAGCTCCTTAGCGGATTATTCACACTTATTCGTAAAGAATTACTAAATCCAGCCGCTCTATCAGTACAGGTGCGCGAGAGGAGATCGCAATGCTTCAACAAATTGCCGAAAGGCGCAATACGAATCGTCTGAATATAAACCTCAAAGTCTTTGAGCAGGAAACTGGTAAACGTTTGGGTCTTACTAAAAATATTCATTGTGGCGGGATGAAAATGCTCACAATCAATCCGTTTATAAATGGAGAACTGACGGAGGTCGTGATTGAACTTCCTGATGATGGTGAAATGAAAAAGCTAAGGCTAACAGCAGAAAGTTGCTGGTGTGCTCATGACACAGAAACCGCAACTTATGATGTTGGCTTTCGCTTTATCTATCCAGGTTTTGAAATGAAAAGTTTTTACGAAACTTTATTCGATGGACTGGGCGAGCAAAGTTCGCTGGTTTAAGATGAAATTTCGATATCCTATTTTGAAACAAGGTAAATATTATGCATCAGATAATAGCTGAATCGATACACATCAGGATGCCGAAGTAAGAACTCGATGTGCTGAGTAGGAGCCAGCAATAAAGAACAGAAAAAAGACAAGCGGGTTTGCACTTAGGGAGCTCAGCGCTGAAATGGCAGGGCCTGGACAATAACCTGCGATACCCCAACCGATACCGAATATCGCCGCGCCACCCAAAAGTTTTATATCAAGCGATTTAGTCAAGGGAAGATGAAACTTGTCGCCCAGGACGGGGTTTGTTCGTTTCAATATAAAACGGAATGTGATCACTGTAACAAGCACGGCCCCGCCCATGACGAAAATCAGACTGGCATCCCAGTTGCCGGTGACATCAAGAAACCCCAGAACGCGTTGACGATTGGTCATCTCCGAGATGGACAAACCAAAACCGAATAACAAACCACTAAGCGTGGCGGCGATTAATGATCTCATCAGTTAGCACCCAGTACGTGTCTGACAATGAATAAGGTGAGCATGGCGGTAGTGATAAACGTGAGTGTGGCGGCAAGAGAACGTAGAGAGAGACGGCCAAGACCACAAACACCATGACCACTGGTGCATCCACCACCCAAACGAGTGCCAAAACCTACGAGAAAACCAGCTGGCATCATCAACCAGGGTGAGAAAGAATCGAGGTTATAATAATTAACATCGACAATCATTCCGTGTAAAAAAGCCCCAACCGGAAGAGCAATAATGAAGCACCAGCGCCATTTAACATCATGTTTTTGCGGAGTCAGGATGCCATTGAAGATATCGCTGATGCCAGCAATACGTCCATTTAACAATAATAGAATCGAAGCACTGATACCGATGAGGAGACCACCACCCAGGGCATTGATATAGGAAGCTTGCATATAAGGCGGATTAAGTCAGGCGTTCGTTAAACTCAATCATATTGCCGCTGGGATCATGGGCGAAGACGGCGCGGCAGATCCCGGGGGTCAAAAGCGGTTTGGAAACTTTTATACCGGATTCTGTAAGATTAGAAATAGTGTCATCCAGACTATCAACACAAAAAGCGAAGTGCTGTTCTTTAAGAGGTCTGCCCGAGTCAATACCGATCAAATGAATTTCCTGCTCGCCGGCATTTAACCAGCAACCCGGAAATCCCAGATCGGGTCTATCCAGAACCTGCAATCCCAGTTTGTCAACATAGAAAGCCTGCGCTTCCTCTACATCGATAACGTTGAGTGAAACATGATGTATGCCTTTAAACTGCATAACACATTGTTATAATTATCAGGCCACGTGATCAAAAAACTGCAGATCCATTTCTTCGGACAGGCATTCAAAAATAAGAGGCACCAGACGGTCATGAAAATCGACGGTCATGTGGGCGTCGAATGCAGCCTGGTCCTTAAAACGGGCATAGACTACGTATTGGCCTGTTTTTTCCTGTTGTCGGATCACATCGTAAACAAGTACCTCAGGTTCATTGGCATGAGTGAGTTCAGATAATTCCGTTTGTAGCCTTTCAAATTCGGCTTCCATTCCTTCTTTAACTACTAGTTTTGCGATAAATACCAGCATAGTTCATCCTCTTTTGGGTTTAAGACAAGCCAAGTTCTTCAATTATCTTTTGCTGCAATTGGTATTTTTTAATTTTTGTAGATGACATCGGCCATTCATCGACAAAGCGAACGTGACGCGGCACTTTAAAACCCGCCATCTGCTCTTTGCAAAAATCAATCAACTCTTCCTCACTAGCGTCAGTGTCCGGATTAAGTTCGATGAAAGCGGCGGGCACTTCCGTTAAACGTAAATCAGGTATGCCAACCACCTGGGAAAGTTTGACTGCTGGATGCTTCTGCATACAGGTCTCAATTTCTATGGCAGCAACATTTTCACCACCGACCTTTAACATGTCCCGTAGGCGACCGTGAAAAAGGATCTGACCCTCTTCATCTACAGAACAAATATCACCGGAGTGAAACCAGCCCTCATCGTCCAGTGCCTCGGCGGTTTTCTCGGGGGATTTATAATACTCTGTGAAAATACTACAGCCCCGTATCCAGGTGTCACCCTGTTCACCCGTCGCACATTCTTCGCCAGTTTCAGGATCCATGATTTTGACTTCCATTCCCGGTAAAGGATTACCCAGGCGTTTGAAACGCTGATCACGGCTGTCATCAAGTCTGCTGGTGGAGACCGTGCCCGCGGCTTCTGTCATGCCAAAGGTGCCAACGAATATTGTGCCCGGCATGGCTTTTTCCATGGTTTCACCAACAAATGCTGGCTGTACGCCAAAGTTGGCATTCATCATTTTCATCGATGACAAATCAGCATTGGCGAAATCCGGGTGACCGATCAGGTCTGACATGATTGCCCAGAAAGAGGGGTAAGTGGCGCTGACTTTTTCATCCTGCAACATACGCAAGGCTTCACCTGCTTCAAAATGTGGCGTTGTGACATAAGTACCGCCCGCATCAAAAATTGTCACCATCGGCAATATTGCTGCGATATGAAACATCGGCAAGGGGGACCAGAAGCTGTCTTTCTCGGTGAGTTGATAGCGTTTCCCCATTGCCGCACTATTTCTGACAATGGATTCGTGGCTGATCATGCAACCTTTTGGATTTGAGGTTGTGCCCGAGGTGTAAAGAATTATTCCGGTATTGCCCACTCTTGTCTGGATACGACGCATATGAACTTCATCTTCATCCACTTTATCAACCAGCTCATCCAACTGCGCCTCTGACAACATGCCCGCT
>JBLIML010000332.1:0-3366 GCA_047638675.1 Planctomycetota bacterium
ATATTATTGACAGTCGATTTCTTTTGGATTTTCAGTCAGACGCAGATGTTACATTTACTAAAAGAAATCACAAAAAACTATTTTTTTTATCTGGCATATTTCGAACTCCATGTGCCACTAGAAGCAACTGAAAAAAATCTGAAGCGTTTCCCTGAAGAAATGCCAGAGCGAAGGCGATATGCTTTGGCAATGCCCTCAGCCATTGATGATGTGGTGAAAAGAAAGGTGACCCACACGACGCACTTTTTCGCGGTTCTGGGATCAATCAGAAATTAAGGTTGGGGATTGGAAGTTTCTGAAAGCAGGTCACTAATAGTTGCTGTTCGATGTTTCAACTACCGATCACGAAACAAAGAATTTGATTGCCTAAAATCCTGAAAAGGCAAAATTCCTGAAACTACAATTGGAATAATGGAACAAGGAACTTCATCACCCAGGATTGCCTGACGGGGATATTGAAAGGGAAGCGGGATGGTATGACCATTATTTCGGAATTTAGGGTCGCTGGGTAATCACTTACCATAGAACTTCATAATTCGCCGCATTGATTGGTAAACAGACCGAAATTGAGTAAACGCATATCTCCATTACATTACAATGGTGTTATGCACACCGAATCAAACAATTTTCTTAAGGAATCCGAAATTGACTAAAAGGGCACTCATTACCGGCGTTACCGGCCAAGACGGCGCATATCTTGCAGAATTCTTGCTAAACAAGGGTTACGAAGTCCACGGCTTGAAACGCCGTGCATCTTCCTTTAATACGGACCGCATTGACCATCTCTACCAGGACCCGCATGAATCGCACCGGGAATTTATCCTTCATTACGGCGACATGACCGATTCAACCAACCTGATTCGAGTTGTACAAGAGGTTCAGCCCGATGAGATTTACAATCTCGCTGCCCAGAGCCACGTCGCTGTCTCATTTGAAACACCGGAATATACAGCCAACTCTGATGCGATCGGGCCGCTTCGCCTTTTGGAAGCAATTCGCATATTAAAGATGACAAAAAAAACACGTTTTTATCAGGCATCCACCTCAGAGCTTTATGGCCTGGTCCAGGAAGTTCCACAACGCGAGACCACTCCCTTTTACCCACGCTCACCCTATGCAGCAGCCAAACTTTACGCTTATTGGATTACAGTTAACTACCGTGAGGGTTATGGCATGTTTGCCTGCAACGGCATCATGTTTAACCACGAATCGCCACATCGAGGTGAGACATTTGTCACTCGCAAAATTACCCGAGCATTGGCACGAATAAAAACCGGTCTGCAAAATGTTGTTCATCTCGGCAATATCGATGCCAAACGTGACTGGGGCCACGCACGGGATTTTGTTGAAGCACAGTGGTTAATCCTGCAACAAGAAAAACCGGAAGATTATGTGATCGCCACAGGTGAGCAATATTCCGTAAGAGAATTTATTGAATGTGTTGTAGCTGTAATGGGCATCACGATCACTTGGGAAGGCAGCGGACTTGATGAAGTTGGTCGGGTTGTTGAGACAAGCGATGAGGATGGACCTCAGCCAGGGGATATCATCGTGCGTATTGACCCGCGCTACTTCAGGCCGACAGAAGTCGAGTCTCTTTTGGGGGATGCCTCCAAAGCGAAGAAACAGCTTGGCTGGGAGCCAAGAACCACCTTTAATGAACTGGTTAAGGAAATGGTCGAAGAGGATCTCGCAATTGCGAACCGCGACGCTGTGGTTGCCGGGGAAGGTTATAAAACATTCAAGCATCACGAGTAGAACGTGACATGAGTATTTCTGACATCAACGGTCTCACCCAATTACAAGAAGGCAAAATTTATGTCGCCGGCCATCGCGGCATGGTGGGCTCAGCACTGGTGCGGCGGTTGCAGGAAGCAGGTTGTGAAAACCTGTTATTGAAAACCAGCGCAGAGCTTGATCTTGAAAATCAGCAGCAGGTTCACGATTTCCTGCAAGCCGAGAAACCCGATTATATATACCTTGCCGCAGCCAGGGTTGGTGGTATTCACGCTAACATTACCTACCCGGCGCAGTTTATCTATAACAACCTGATGATTGCCATAAACGTAATAAATGGCGCCTACCTTGCGGGTGTTCAAAATTTGCTGTTTCTGGGCAGTTCCTGTATCTATCCGAAGTTTGCACCCCAGCCAATGCCAGAAAACTGCCTGCTGACCGGCGTGCTGGAAGAAACCAATGAACCTTATGCTGTTGCCAAGATCGCCGGTATTAAGCTTTGTGAAAGCTATAACCGCGAATACGGCACAGACTTTCGCAGTGTCATGCCAACCAACCTGTATGGCATCAATGATAATTTCGACCTGAAAACAAGCCATGTCTTACCGGCATTGCTCCGCAAGTTTCACGAGGCTAAATTGGCTAATGCACCTTCAGTGGAAATCTGGGGTACAGGCACACCTCGGCGAGAGTTTTTGCATGTAGATGATCTTGCAGACGGCTGCTTGTTTGTCTCTTGTTTGGCGAAAGATAAGCTCGCTGACCATACCGAACCTGGACTTTCACATCTAAATATTGGTACCGGTACGGATATCTCGATTGAAGAACTGGCTGGCGCTATTCGCACTGTGGTTGGATATGAAGGCCAAATTCAATACAATAGCGATTACCCTGATGGCACGAAACAAAAACTATTGGACGTCTCCCTTGTAACGACTCTGGGCTGGCAAGCCCGTATCGGATTAGAGGAAGGGATATCGTCTACTTATCAATGGTATCTAAATAATTTTTGATTCAAACGTTTTCTGTGCGACGTCTGCCTATATGGCCTTAATTCACAATTAACCGATTTACTGATCGTTGCTTGGCTTCGCCACAGAAAACAAAACCCCCAATGGTCCCGAATCCACGAGTTTCAAAGAATCGCGCCAGGCATCGTCCATGGGTAATTTTAGCCAAACATCATTCCAACGAGCCTTTTTGGAAGCAAGATTTTCAATAAATATTACATAATCCACTCTGCCTGGCTTAATGTTTCCCGAAAGCCGGTCGCGAATCAATGCGCCGTCTGGTAATAAATGATATTTGGTTCTCATTAGATAGTAAGAATAGGCAGATTTATCACCCACAATAACAATTCGTTTGGGCGTCTCTTCTAGCATTTTGCCTTTGAACCGATCTATCAATGCGTAAATTTCACCATCTGGTCCACCTAAAAGCCGGTCATGATCGCTCAGATTCCATCGATTGCTAATGGCCTCTTGCATCTGCTTGGTACCATTTATTGTCCAACGAATATCCAGCATCATCCAGGCCACCAGCACAATGGCGAGACCATAACTCAGCAACCCTCTGAAATTCCGATGACCTGATAAGAAAAATGTAAAAAAACAAACCACTATCCACAGC
>JBLIML010000333.1:0-3314 GCA_047638675.1 Planctomycetota bacterium
GTACGGGCGGAGATTCAAACCTTTGCCGACGCTTTATCACTTGAAAGTGCTCGTCTGGTGGCCGCAAAGAACACGCATATCACGCTGGCTTTTTTAGGTAGTGTCGATGAGCTAACACGTCGCTGCCTGATAAAAGGCGCGTCATTGCTGCGAATACCCCCATTTACTTTGAGTCTGGATAATCTCGGTTGGTGGAGAAAGCCAAAGATAGCCTGGCTGGCACCCTCAACCTTCCCTGATGAGTTATCCGAACTGGCGGCTGATTTACAGCATTTGTCGGAGGACTGTGGTTTGAATCTGGAAAAGCGGCCTTATTTACCCCATCTTACCCTGGCCAGAAAGGTCACATCACCCATCTCCTCCACCCATGTAGACCCAATTTCTTGGAATATCAATGAGTTCTGTTTACTGGAATCAATCGCGGGTGAAAACGGGGTGGAATATCAAGTTAAGGTAAGCTGGCCGCTCAAAATTATGTGATAATCATAACCCCGTCGCGAAGGGCAATTGAGGGACGCGCAACCAGGAGAATTTTGTGTTGCGAGGACTGAAGAAGGCCAATTCGCTGCGAAATATTTTTTAAAACTAACCTATAGAGAGAGTCTAATGGACGAGAAAAAAAAACAAGCTTTGGGTATTGCTTTAAGTCAGATTGAAAAGCAATTTGGTAAGGGATCTATCATGCGCATGAGTGATGACGGTGTTGTCGCTGATGTAGAAGCCATCTCAACGGGTTCACTTGGCCTGGATATGTGCCTGGGTATTGGTGGATTGCCAAGGGGCCGCGTTGTTGAGATTTATGGACCTGAATCCTCTGGTAAAACAACATTGGCATTGCATGTCGCTGCGGAAATACAAAAGGCAGGCGGTACTTCCGCATTTGTCGATGCAGAACATGCGCTGGATCCAAAATACGCCGAGAAGCTGGGCGTAAAGATCGAAGACTTGCTGGTGTCACAACCGGACACAGGCGAACAGGCCCTGGAGATCACAGACATGCTCGTGCGTTCGGGTGCTGTGGATCTGATCATCATTGACTCCGTTGCGGCATTGACACCAAAGGCCGAAATCGAGGGTGAAATGGGTGCCAGTCATATGGGCTTGCAGGCTCGATTGATGTCACAGGCCTTGCGTAAATTGACAGGTAACATTAAACGATCGAATACCCTGGTAATTTTTATTAACCAGATACGCATGAAGATAGGCGTTATGTTTGGCAGTCCTGAAACCACAACGGGTGGTAATGCCCTTAAATTCTACGCCTCGGTACGCCTTGATATTCGACGTATTGGTGCCATCAAGAAAGGTGACGAGATAGTCGGTAATGAAACCCGGGTGAAGGTGGTCAAGAACAAGGTTGCCCCACCATTCAAGGAAGCCTACTTCGACATACTTTATGGTGAGGGAATTTCGCGCGAGAGTGAAATAATTCTCATGGGCGTAGAGCACAATTTTATCGACAAGGCGGGTGCCTGGTATAGCTACAAAGGTGATCGTATTGGACAGGGTAAGGATAACGTGCGTATATTTCTCAAGGAGAATCCCCAGATAGGGGAAGAGATTGAACTTGCCATACGCGAAAAATTGTTCCCCAAAAAATCGGCATCGATTCCTAAAGAAGAAGCGGAAGAGGAGACTGAAGCCTGAGCAACGCTTTAAAGGATGTAAAACAGCGGGCCCTGGCACTACTTGCCAGACGTGAACACAGTGAAAAGGAGCTTCGTCAAAAACTGCTTACACGAGGATTAGATGCGGAGGGCGTCGACCTCGCGCTAGCGCAGTTGAAGAAGGAAGGTCTACAAAGTGATTTGCGTTTCACCGAGGCTTTTGTACATGATCGTGTCAGCCGCGGTTATGGCCCGCGTCACATCATCCAGGAATTAAAACAAAAAGGTGTTCAGGACGAGCTTACCGAGGAAACTATCGACGAGAGAGAACCCCACTGGATTGAGCGCATGGTGGACGTGCGCGAGAAGAAGTTTGGAGTTGACATACCGAAAGACTATAAGGAGCAAGCTCGTCAATCACGCTTTTTGCAATACCGGGGTTTCAGCAGTGACCAAATTCACCGCCTGTTTAAAAAACTAACTGAACATGACGACTAACGAACTACGTCAAAAATTTCTGGATTATTTTCAGAGCAGGGATCACCAAACCGTGGCCAGTAGTTCACTGGTGCCATCGAACGATCCGACTTTGTTATTTACCAATGCCGGTATGGTGCAATTCAAGGAACTTTTTCTTGGTCTGGACAAACGCAGCTATGTGCGTGCCGTCACCTCGCAGCGTTGCGTACGCGCCGGTGGTAAACACAACGATTTGGAAAATGTGGGTTACACCGCTCGTCATCATACTTTTTTCGAAATGCTGGGAAACTTCAGTTTTGGAGATTATTTCAAACGTGAAGCAATCCAGTTTGCCTGGGACTTTCTTACCAATGAATTAAAACTACCCGCTGAGCGTTTATGGGTAACCGTATTTGAAGATGATGATGAAGCAGCGGATATCTGGTTGAATGAAATCGGCGTCAGCAAAGATCGTTTTAGTCGCTGTGGAGAGAAAGATAATTTCTGGGCCATGGGTGACACCGGACCTTGCGGTCCGTGCAGTGAACTCTTTTATGACCATGGTGATGACATTGAAGGTGGACCGCCCGGCAGTCCTGAGCAGGAAGGCGATCGTTACGTTGAGATCTGGAACCTGGTCTTTATGCAATATGATCGCGATGGCGACGGCAACCTCAACCCCATTCCCTTACCCTCTGTAGATACCGGCATGGGGCTGGAACGCATCGCCGCTGTAATGCAGGGTGTGCATAATAATTACGACATTGATTTGTTCCAGAGTTTGTTATCGGCCATTAAAGAAATTAACGATGGCGTGGAAGCAGACCTTGTGTCGGCAAGAGTGGTCGCTGATCACATACGCTCCTGTGCCTTTCTAATTACAGATGGTGTCATTCCCTCCAACGAAGGTCGTGGTTATGTACTCCGACGGATTATTCGACGCGCAGCCCGCCACGGCAATAAACTGGGTTTTAATGAGCCATTTTTCCATCGTCTGGTTAAGCCTTTGTCCAAACTCATGGGGGATGCTTTTCCAGAGTTACTCGAAGCAGAGGAATTTGTAGAACGCACATTGAAACAGGAAGAGATCCGCTTCGCTGAGACCCTGGATCAGGGCTTACGTCACCTGGAAGATATTCTCGCCAATCTCGATGGCAGTATTATCGCCGGAGAGGATGTATTTAAACTGTACGACACCTATGGCTTCCCCATGGATTTGACGGCAGACATTGCCCGCGAGCGTGGCCT
>JBLIML010000334.1:0-3198 GCA_047638675.1 Planctomycetota bacterium
CGATGAAAGTGAAGGACACGCCCATTCACTCAGTCTGGATTTATATCAGCAAGCACAGACATTGAAGAAAAATGGTCAATGGCGATTTACCCCTCCCGTCCATTGCTTGCTGGCTTTAGCAGAGGCTTTGAAGGAATTGGAGGCGGAGGGCGGTGTTGCTAAACGTGGAGAACGCTACACTAACAATTGCCAGATTCTGAAGCAGGGTATGCGCGAATTGGGTTTTCAAACATTGTTACCTGATGAGCTACAGGCGCCGATCATTGTGACTTTTCATATACCGACACATCCGGGCTTTATTTTCACGCAGTTTTATGAGCTATTAAGCGCGAAAGGCTATGTTATTTATCCTGGCAAGATCACCCATGCGGATACATTTCGGATTGGCTGTATAGGCGATCTTGGTGAAAATGAAATGCATGGAGCGCTTGCTGCGATCAAAAGCACACTGACAGAAATGGGTATAACGCAGTTAAAAGTTGAAAGTCCAAAGAGATGAATCGACTCGAACTCGACACTATTCACAATGCCAAGTATCTTTGGGTCTTCAGCAGAATCTGTGAGTTAACAGGAAAGGCAGGTAAATAACACCGTCATTCCCGCGTGCTTTTGGCGGAGAAGTGGTGCATGGACGCACCGTTTACGGAGCTAAGGATGCAAATCCAGTTAAACAATTGATTCAATTTATTTCGTCCCAGCATTTACACAACGGGCTACTCACTCATCCTGGTTCTTCTTTCTCCATGGATTCCCGCCAAAAGCCTGCGGGAATGACGAGCTTTGTTTTTCCAAGCTTAAAAGAATATTATATTTTCACCCACAGATTCTGCTGAAGACCCGTATCTTTACACTTTCAACTTATACAACCGCTGTTGCTTCAATCTCAACGAGGAAATCCGGTAAAGCCAATGATTGAATTCCTAGCAAGGTATTGGCAGGCAAGGCATCTTTATCGAAGAATTTTCCTAACACACCAGCGATAGTATCCAATTGATCTGGATTATAATTAACAATATAAATAGTAAGACGGACGACATCCTTCAGACTCCCACCGGCGGCCTTAAGCGCATGCCCAACATTTTCCAATGTCTTTTCCATCTGTAAGGCCAGATCGTCGCCTCCAATAATATTTAATTCTTTGTCCCAGGCGGTTTGACCTGCGCAAAAAATCAGTTTTTTACCTTCGGCTGAAACCACCTGGGCGAAGCCGAAATCAGCGCTTCGAAACAATGCGTCGGGTTGTAAGGATTGATTGGACATAATTAATCTCCTAAATGTTAGCTGGTAAAATCACCAAAAATCTTTATGGGGAATCAAGGCCTCTTTTTCCATGACCGGACCAATAACTTCAATCGGCCATGGTGCATGTTCAAACACAGAGCGCGAATGCAGTTTAATACTCGGGGCCTCCCCCATATCGCCTGCAAGACCGTACAAGGTGTCCATCCCTAGACCAAAGACCACCCGTCTGATGTTTCCCCAAACTATCGCACCTGCACACATGGGACAGGGCTCCGCGCTACTGTAAAGCGTGCAAGAAGCCAATTGTTCTGCTTTATATTTTTTTGTTGCCGCGCGGATGAGATTGAGCTCAGCATGTGCAGTGACATCGTTTTCGGTAATTACCGAATTTTCTGCGGCGACGAAGGGATGTCCATCAGCATCGACAAGTATTGCACCAAAGGGATGATTACCGTGTTCGCGGGCAAGATTAGCCTGCTGAAAGGTCAGTCTCAATAAATCCTCTTCAGCAGGACTCATGAACTCATATTCTGTAACACTTCATCGGTTGTCATAACATCGCCGAATTGCTGAATAATAGATTCCAAGGTGGCTTGATGTTCCCGATCAGACAAAGCCGCGCAACAATCGCTTACCAGAACCACATTAAAATCCATGTCAAAGGCATCACGCGCGGTAGTCTCACAACAAATGTTCGTTTTTGTGCCAGCGATCAATAAGGTTTCAATTCCTCGGCTACGCATCACACGTTCCAATGTTGAGGCACTGGGGGCGAGGCAACTGTAACGGTTTTTCACCAAAGAGATATCGCCTTCTTTAGTTTCAAGTTCGTGCCAAAGCAGTGTGCCTTCTGCGCCCGGTTCCATGTAAGCCATAGTCCGCTCACGAACTTCGCTGGCGACAATGTAGGTAAAAAAGTTTTCCCATTCACTACGACCACCGTGGTGACTGAACTCACTGACAATCCAGACGACATCGCCGCCCAGCTTGCGTATTTCGCTGGCCAGCTTATTGATATTAGGCACAACACCCCGTGATAAAGGCACTTCAACCGGCGCCCCTTCTTTACAAAATGCGTTTTGCATATCGATGACGACAAAGGCTGTTTTCTTCGGATCGATATGGTCGTAGAGATGCAGACGACCTCGACGTTGCATAACACGTTCTATAATTTCATCACTGATACCAATGTCATGCATTAAGCCACCTCATAAAATTTGGTTAATCAAAAATTTTGTCTTCCAAAAAAGCCTCACCAGCCATCGCCAATTCGGTATCTAGTAATACCCCACAACCGGGACAGGAAAACGAACGCAATAAGACAGCTTCACCTGTCGTGTAAGGGGCACCCATGGTGTTCATTTTTTCTTCATTGAGATTCGCTGCATTTTTCCAGTGATCAGATTGTGAACCAAAGTCATGTTCACAGCCCAGGCAACTTACTGTCGCCTTATCACCTCGACCCTCAATCTTAAGCGTTTGAGACAGTTGCATTTTTGTTTTTTCCTGCGCCGTTTAATTTTCTATCTGTGATCAGAGAGAGTCGTTTATCTTCGCTTGCTTTCTCATCGAGATCCAGGTTATTGATAATGACACCATAAATATTTTTCGCATATTGTTCAGAGATCAAACCGGCAATGACATCTTCTTGCACTTCACTTGCGGGTCGCAACAAGGGATCGCCGTAACCACCACCACCGTTCCATCGCACATACAAAGCATCGTCTCCCATCAATGGGAACACTCCCCAATCAATCGCTTCTTTTGAGCCTGGCATCGCATCAAAACTAGTGGAAAAATGTGCTTCAGTTTTTTTGCCATCATCCAGTGCATTGTTATGTACCCAAACGTAGGCATTGGGTGCACCTGGATAACCGCCGCCCAAACCATCGCTCATCGGAAATTGTGCTCCCTTACCGGAGACGACGTAATGCATGCCGCCATCGGGCGCATCGT
>JBLIML010000335.1:0-3170 GCA_047638675.1 Planctomycetota bacterium
CAGTGGTAAATCGCGCAAATACAATTGGTCCTGTAGATGTTTGGTGCCCGTTGAAATGATCACTTTGGCGCCGGATAACAAGGCTGGCACCAAATACGCAAAGGTCTTTCCCGTACCGGTGCCTGCTTCACATATCAGAGATTCCTGATTTGTGAATGCCTGCTCTATTGCTTCAGCCAGTTCTATTTGTTGAGGACGGGAAGAAAAATCAGTAATGAGTTCTGATAGAGGTCCCTTCTCCGAGAGGATATGTTCAGGTGTTAGCATAACCATCCCTGTGGACAGCGAAATAATTAATCGGTATTACTCCAATGAGCGTTGTTCTCAATTCCATTTTCTGCACTCCAAAGCAATTCTCCGATGATTTTAAAACGTGCAATACTGATACTGCCACGTTTATTTTTGCTCTCACTTAGGACTTCAACAATTGCTTCTCGTTGTGCCAGATAGATTTCCTGCGTTTCAAAATCCACGTCCATAATAACAAGCACAATGGCATCCCAATTTTGTTCCAGTTTTAGCTGGCCTAATCGATGCCCGGCGCGTTGAGTATTGACGATTGCCCTGCCTTTTATCTGTACGCGCAGTTTTTGCGCTTTGTAGATCATAATGGCGTCAAAACCAACTCCGTCTTTCGGTGCAGCACTCATAGCTAACAATCGAATAGCATCATTAATAGCGATTTCGCCGGTAATGGCCAGGGTTTTACCAGTAGCTTCCCGGTATTCCCTTGCTAAACGACGGGCTTCGGCGATCAATTTGTCGACAGAATAAATACTCATATCATTGGTAGGTGATTGTCATGGACATATTTTACGCATCCACCTGGGGAAATGTCATAACATCATTAATATGTTCTTTTCCAGATAACACCATCAACAGACGATCCAGACCTAGCGCTACCCCTGAGCAATCGGGCAATCCGGCCTGTAAGGCAGACAAAAACTGCTCATCAATGGGCACTTCTGACAACCCTCGACGACCGCGTTGCTGATTTTCTTTTTCAAAGCGTTGGCGTTGCTCATTAGCATCGCAGAGTTCATGAAATCCGTTGGCAAGTTCTATGCCGTTGATAAATAATTCAAAACGTTCGGCCTTCTCAGGTTCAAGCTCAGATAATCTCGCCAGTGCTGCCTGACTTGCAGGATAATCAAAAAGAATAAGCGGCTTGTTCAGACCAAGACGCGGTGCGACCGAATGGCTGAAAAGAAATTCAAGTAAAAGCGATCTGTCATCTGATTGCTCGTATAGCCCCAAACTACTTGCTAAAGATTGTAGTTCTGAGGTCGAGGCACTATGGGGATTTATATCCAGATAGTTGAGGAAAACACTTTCGTATGTGCGCCGATCAGCGGTGGGTAGCCCAAGGACTGAGAGTAGTTCAGATAACTCATCCATCAAGGCATGATGATCATAATCTGGACGATACCATTCAAGCATTGAAAATTCAGCTTGATGTAAACGTCCGATTTCATCATCGCGAAAGACTTTTGCTATCTGATAAATCGCACCACTGCCTGAAGCCAGGAGTCGCTTCATACAAAATTCAGGTGAGGTATGCAGGTAAAAGCTTTGAGCCCCCCCGTGCGAAGACAAAGTGGCGGTTACGCTGCTTATATTCGGATCGGGCACGCCAGCTCGGCTTAATGCAGGTGTATCCACTTCCATGATTTGACGTTCCTGCATAAAGCGGCGAATTTTCACCAGAAGTTCAGCTCGAAAACGCTGACCTTCATGCCCAAGGCAAGGCCGCCAATTCTCAGGCATGTCCTGAAGTCCAGATTCTGATTATCAATCCTTTGCGCGGCTGGCGTACTCGCCTGTACGTGTATCGATCTTAATGAGTTCATCCTGTTCTACGAAAAGGGGAACTTTAACGATCGCGCCAGTTTCCAGTGTTGCCGGCTTACTCCCACCTGAGGCTGTATCACCACGAACACCGGGATCGGTTTCAGTGATTTTCAATGTGACAAAATTAGGCGCTAAAACGCTCAAAGGTGAACCATTCCACAAGGTAACTTCGCACATCTCTTCACCCTTTAACCATTGCGCGGCCTGGGACATGGCTTTTTCGTCGGCCGCGCATTGTTCATAGCTATTGGTATCCATAAAATGCCACATTTCACCGTCGTTATAAAGATACTGTAATTCTACGTCCATAACATCGGCCGCTTCGACGCTATCTCCGGATTTGAAGGTTCTCTCGATAACGCGACCATTTTTAAGGTTGCGTAATTTGACTCTGTTAAATGCCTGGCCTTTCCCCGGTTTTACGATGTCGTTATCGACTATTGAAAACGGATCCCCATCTATCATCATTTTCAGGCCATTTTTAAATTCGCTTGTGCTGTATGTTGCCATTGTATAATCCAGTATGGGTTGAAAAGCGAGATATGATACCTTGATTCACATACAAATTTCGAGCTGGCTTGATTAATTTTATGGATTATCGAGAGAATACATTAGGCCTGGTGCCAAGATAGCAAACGATTAAGGAATGAGAATGAATATGAAAGCGTACGCGCCGTTTAGAGCGGATGAAGTGGGTAGTTTATTAAGGCCTCCCGCAATTAAAAAAGCCCGGGAGGCCCTCGCAGAAGGCAAAATAGATCTGGATGCTCTAAAAGACATAGAAGATGATTGTATTCGTGAGGTAGTAAAAAAACAGGAAGCTGTGGGCTTAAAGGCGGTTACAGATGGTGAATTCCGACGTTCCTGGTGGCATTTTGACTTTCTCGCCGGATTAGAAGGTGTCGAGATGGTGATGACTGAAACTAGCTTGCCATTTCAGGGGGCCACGACCAAACATGAGAACATTGGCGTCACCGACCGGGTGGCCTTCAATGGCCATTACATGCTCGATCATTTTCGTTTCCTAAAGGAAATCACCAATGTCACACCCAAGATATGCATTCCTGCCCCTTCGGTACTGCATTTTCGCGGAGGCAGAGATTCCATAAGCAAGGCTGTTTATCCCAACTGGGATAATTTTTATAGTGATACGGCAGACGCGTACGCAAATATTGTTCGTGCTTTTTATGAGGTGGGTTGTCGTTACCTTCAATTTGACGATACGGTTTGGGCTTATTTGTGTTCAGAAAAAGAAAGGCAAAGTGCCCGAGAACGCGGTCTCGATCCTGACTCACTACCTGAAGCTTATAAAACTATGA
>JBLIML010000336.1:0-3160 GCA_047638675.1 Planctomycetota bacterium
CAATGCCGGTACCGCTGAATTTAAACCCTCCACTTCAACGATAAACTGTACGGTCTCCGGTACCGTTCAGGATTCCATGGATGACATCCTGACGAAATTGCACGAAGCAGGTTTAACGCTTAAATGTGGATGTGGAATTGGTTTCGAATTCTCAACCCTGCGTCCAAAAGGTGCCTATGTCTCCGGGGCCGGGGCAAGGACTTCTGGTCCGCTATCGTTCATGGATATTTATGACAGCATGTGTTTCACCATCTCCTCAGCTGGTGGCCGCCGCGGTGCACAAATGGGAACTTTTGACATTGGTCATCCGGATATACTGGATTTCATCAGCGCAAAACGCGAGGACGGGCGCTTACGCCAGTTTAATCTGTCAGTATTATTGAGCGATGAATATATACAGGCCGTTAAGGACGATGCGATCTGGAAACTGGCTTTTCCCTTGACGCAGTCCGAAATAAAAAGCGGGAAAATCGATATTCATGATGCGGAGACTGTGATCTGGCGCCATTGGCCCTGCGCAGACAGTTATGTGGGTAACGATAAGGGACAGGTCGCCTGTAAAATTCATAAAGTCATTCCTGCACGCCGCCTCTGGGATGCCATTATGAAGTCAACTTATGAATATGCGGAACCTGGATTTATCCTTATAGATAGTGTGAATCAAATGAATAATAACTGGTTTTGTGAAGATATTCGCGCCAGTAATCCCTGTGGGGAACAACCTTTGCCGCCTTATGGTGCATGTTTACTCGGTTCGGTGGATCTGAGCAGATTTGTAATCGATGCATTTAGTGAAAATGCAGATTTCGATTGGGAAAAGTTTCGTGAGCTTGTAAAAATATTTACCCGCATGTTGGACAACGTGGTTGAAATAAACGGATTGCCATTAGAGGGACAAAAAGAGGAAATCCAGCGAAAGCGTAGACACGGAATGGGATTTCTTGGTTTAGGTTCAAGTTTAATAATGTTACGTATGCATTATGGTGAGGCCAAATCTCTGGAGTTTACCGAGCGGGTCAGCCGTGAACTTGCACTGGCAGGCTGGCAGGTGGCACTGGAATTGGCCAGGGAGAAAGGCCCAGCTCCGATTATGGATGAAGACTTTAGTGTTACAGATGATATGTTAAGGAAGCGCCCAGAATTATTGACCGATGGTTTCAAGCAGGGCGATCTCATCAAGGGAAAGGTCCTGCATGCGAAATACAGTCGTTACATGCAACGAGTCGCTGAGATAGCACCGGACCTTGTTCGTGAGCTGGCCGAAACAGGCGCACGTTTTACTCATCACAGTTCCATAGCCCCGACGGGCACTATTGCATTGTCCCTGGCTAATAATGTCAGCAATGGTATTGAACCAAGCTTCGCACATAATTATGCACGCAATATTATTCGCGCGGACAAAAAGACTAAAGAGAAAGTGGATGTTTATTCATACGAGCTATTAGCTTATCGTGCACTTGTCAATCGCGATGCCATGCCTTGTTCCGAGAAGACGGAAGAACAGTTACCTGACTATTTCATCTCCGCCGAAGATATAGATCCGATGCGACATATAGATATTCAGGCCGCCGCCCAATTCTGGATCGACTCTTCGATATCAAAAACCGTCAACGTACCCACCGACTATCCTTACGAGGATTTTAAAAACATTTACCTCTACGCTCATCAACAGGGACTTAAGGGTTGTACGACATTTCGATTTAACCCAGAAGTATTTCAAGGGGTGTTGGTGAAAGAACAGGACCTCGAAAATACTTTATATCAATTCATCCTGGCCGATGGAGAGATTATTGAGGTAAAGGGTAACGAAGAGATTGAATATGATGGTGAAATACATAATGCGGCCAATTTGTTTGATGCTTTGAAAGAAGGTTACTACGGCAAATATTAAGGATACTGGATTTTCCCCATGGTAATAAAAATAGACAAAAAAATTGTTGACTACAGCGTAAGTAAAGTAAGCGCTGAAAAGGCAAAAGTGAATGATTTGAATACGGCTGGAGAAAAATTTAATAACGTAGTGCAAATGCATGAAAGGCTGGAACGTCCGGAAATGCTGTTAGGTTCCACTTACAAAATGAAAACGCCTTTATCTGAGCATGCACTATATGTCACCGTCAATGATATTATCCTTAACCCGGGTACAGAACATGAATTACGTCGTCCCTTCGAAATTTTTATCAACTCGAAAAACATGGACCATTTTCAATGGATTGTGGCATTGACACGAATTATATCGGCGGTTTTTCGTAAAGGTGGTGACGTCACTTTTATGGTAGAGGAGCTACGTTCGGTGTTCGACCCTCGAGGCGGATACTTCAAACCAGGCGGCAAGTTTATGCCTTCACTGGTTGCCGAGATTGGTGATGTACTGGAAAGCCATATGCGTATGATTGGCTTACTCAAGGATGATGGGCCCGATGAGCACCAGAGAAAATTGATTGATGAAAAACGGGCCGAATACGAACGCACCCTGGGTCAGATGGAACAATCCGCACCAGATCAGTTTCCAGATACGGCTCGGCTCTGCAACAGGTGCCAGACGAAAGCAGTCATTCAGCTGGATAATTGTTTAACTTGTCTAAATTGTGGAGATTCAAAATGCGGATGAATGACAAGGGGCGGGTTAATCAAATTATAAACTTCTTTTTTCACTCATATAGCTTTGGAAAATAATTGATTCACTCCCGATTGACGTAGATATTTATCAAAGACCATACAGATATTTCGAATCAATAATCTTCCGGCAGGACTTATTGTTATTCTTTCCATCCCTATAGTTAGCAAGCCGTCATTCTGCATGCTCCTCAGGGCCTGTAATTCGTTATAAAAATATTCATTAAAATCGATCAGGTATCTTTCCTCAACATCTGAGAATTCCAGAGTGAAGTGGCAGATTAGTTGCGTGATTATGTATTGACGTAATAAATCATCATTATCTAGTTTATAACCACGAAATATCGGTATGGTACCCGAATTAATGGATTTTTCGTATTCCGGAATGTCATGATAATTTTGTGCATAACAATCACCTATTTTACTGATTGCACTGATACCCATACTGACAATATCGCATTCCCCTCGTGTGGAATAGCCCTGGAAATTTCGTGTAAGTCCACCCTGCTGTTGCGCAATTGCGAGTTCATCGTCAGGTTTGGCA
>JBLIML010000337.1:0-3143 GCA_047638675.1 Planctomycetota bacterium
AAACTTACCGTCTGGTTTCGTTTATATTAAAGACGTGATTCCCAACATTCAATGTGAAGTACGTTATTACACTGATGACAATTTTATCGGTCAAAATATAGATGGTTACATAAAGCCCAGATGTATCCTGTCAATTGAATCAACAAATGCTTTAAAAAAGGTTCAAGAGGAACTGAACGCCCAAAGTCTTGCCCTGAGAATTTATGATGCCTACAGACCACAAAAAGCAGTCGATCATTTTGTACGCTGGGCCAGGGATCTTGATGATACAAAGATGAAATCATCGTATTACCCTGAAGTTGATAAGAGAGATCTTTTCAAAAACGGTTATATCGCGGAAAAATCAGGTCATTCTAGAGGGAGTACAGTTGACTTGACGATCATATCCCTACAAACAAAGGAACCACAGGAGCTGGACATGGGAACCACATGGGATTTCTTTGGTCCCCAATCATGGCCTGCTAGCGAGAAGGTTACTTTAGCTCAACGTAGCAACCGTATGTTGTTGCAAAACACAATGATGAAATTCGGTTTTATGCCCATAGAAGAAGAATGGTGGCATTTTACACTTGAGAACGAACCTTTCCCGAATGAGTATTTCAATTTCGACGTTAAGTAACCTGAACTTGGGATAAAGGACCAGTTTCACGAATTCAAAAAAATAGCGTCATTCCGGTAAGCTTTTAGGCCGGAATCCATGCTATTAAAACTGGATTTGCATCCTTAGCTCCGTAGACGGTGCGTCCATGCACCACTTCTCCGCCAAAAGCATGCGGGCATGACGAATAAATTACAGAATTCTCTTATCCCAAGTTCAGGTTAAGTAACAATATGTTCAGGTTTCGCGATGAATTCTCGCTTTGCAATTGCCTACGCCGCATCCATTACAAACACGTATCTCTCCTGGGAGACATAAAACCACTATTCATATTTTAAAATCCTCTTCAATGTGAGAGCCTGAACCTATGTTAACTAAACCTTATGCGTGAGTAGATCATGAAGAATCTTGGAGAGAATATCTGGGTCCATGAAGATGCCATGAGTCTCGCGGGCTCGAAGCTTCGACTGCGCATGACGATAGTTAAATTGCTAAGTGGTAATTTGTGGGTGCACTCACCCACGGCGCTTTCTTCAGAGCTAAAGAAAAAAATTGAGGCTCTGGGATCTGTAAAATTTATTGTTGGCCCAAATAATGGACACAATATCTGGTTGAGTGAATGGCAAGATGCGTTTCCTGATGCCGCATTGTTTGTCACGCCTGGCATACCAAAAAAAGTAGAGATTAAGAACTACCAGATAATTGATGAGGGGCATGAAAATATCTGGGAAGCCGATTTTGAACATGCGCGTATGCCGGGCGTCCCCTTTTTTGAAGAGTCAGTGTTTTCACATAAGAGCACAAAATCCTTAATCGTCGCCGATCTGATCCAGAACCATTCTGACAAGAGGCCTGCGGGCTTTGCCGGATTTATGACTCGCTTTGTCTTTGAGCCCATTGGTTTTAAGGGAATGTGTGTTGCACCGCCTTTGAAAATGGACTTTATGCATAAAGACAAAGCGAATTTCTGCTTGTTCATAAAGAAGATAAAAACCTGGGACTTCGACAGAATTGTGGTCACTCATGGCGATATTATCGACGCAGATGCGAAACAGGTTTTTGCCAGTTTATGTGAGAGGTTTATCAGATAATTTTCGTATTGTTCGGTTCTCAAGCGTACAGACGGCGTCAAACCTTTTCTAACCCGAACATTTAATCCCAAGTTAACAGCGGTCATTCAGCGTTAGAAAAATAGACTGTCGTGATAGCCCGCTTTGTGCCAGGAGCGAACGGTTTAGCACCCTCAGAATTACGCCTGCCTATAGACGATCTACTTCTTAAATACTTCTCCATTCCTCATCACGAAATCGACATCCAGAAGTTCCTTGATGTTTTCAAGAGGAGACCCGTCAGTCGCGATAATATCAGCGTACTTTCCAACCTCAATAGTGCCAAGCTCGTTACTCATGGAAATCAGGTCGGCAGCATTTACAGTGGCAGACTTAATCACGACCATAGCAGGCATACCCGCCTCATGCATCAACACGGCTTCTTGCGCGTTGATGCCATGCTTTGACACGCCGCTATCGGTACCGAAAGCGATTTTCACACCCGCCTGGTAGGCCTTCGCGAAATTGGCTTTCATATCGCCGCCAACACGAATCGCTTTGACCTTAATCGCATCACTCATAAAATCGGAGTTTTCGGCCATATGCTTAACGGTCGCACCCGCCAGTAATGTTGGCACCAGGTAAGCACCGGTTTTCTTGAATAACTTGATTGCCTTTTCGCCCGTGTAGGTGCCATGCTCGATACTATCGACTCCAGCTTCAAGCGCCGCAATAATGCCATCTTCCTGATGAGCATGGGATGCCACCTTGCGACCCATGCGTTTAGCGGCCAACACAACTTCTTTCATCTCATCCATTTCCATTTGCTGACCGGTACCCGTGGCACGGTCAGTCAGCACCCCACCCGTTGAGGTGATTTTAATAAGATCCGCACCAAATTTGATAGCACGGCGCGTAGCACGGCGACAATCATAAGGCCCATCACATATGGTTTTATCCGTATAAAACTCCAATAATTCGGGCTTTACGCCACTAATATCGGCGTGTCCACCCGTGATACCGACCCCTCCTGCTGCAATAATGCGCGGACCTTTTACCCAGCCTTTGTTAATTGCATCGCGAAGCGCATACATATGCTGGCTATCAGAGCCTACATCCCGCACTGTTGTAAATCCGGCCATTAGTGTCTTCATACCAAAGTCGATACTTCGCATACTCTTAAGCTCGGCTGACATTTTCAAATCTTCGCTGTCATTGTTGGGCCCTAACTCACCTTGCAAATGCACATGCATATCCATCATACCTGGCATCACAAAGCTGCTTTTCAGGTCAATAACTTCAGACATTTCACCAAACTCTTTTGGTGTCAACATAACCATCACGCACCTCAATTATTTTGCCTTCTTTGATGACAATGCTTTGTTCTGTCTTCGATGCCTCACCAGGTACAGCTAGCAATTCTCCAGCATAAATAATTTGAGTTTCAGCCAGCACTGGGAAACTAGCTCCTGAAATCAAGGCTGAAATCGCAATTA
>JBLIML010000338.1:0-3110 GCA_047638675.1 Planctomycetota bacterium
CACTTGAGGTAACCGTTGACTATCAAAGCGCAGATGGCGAGGTCCTCCTTTTGCCCCAAATATCAGACGACCTTGAATTCGGCACAAATTTTTTAGTTAGCTTCCACGCAGGGAAAGTGCTCATGACCAGCGAGGTGACGTATTGGGATGCCATAGAATTACCAATTGGCATCACGTCATCTATTTATGGGTTTAATTCGGGCACTTGGTTTGCAAATGGCACTTACCTTTTTGGTCTCGAGTCGCGATGGCCAAAATTAAAGAAGGGATATGTCCTTGAACAAAAGGAGATAAGGGTTGAGTTTGATATGCGGGCGCAGCTGCCGATTATCAGCTTACCGCTAGTGGTAATTCAGTCAATTTTGAGCCAGGTACATATCCATGGTCTTGAACCACAAAAAACAGTGGGAACTGTTTTGCACCTTACCGGGTTGAGTGGCCTTTCAATGGATCGAACTCGAACGTCTTGTCTTTTTGACAATAACTTTTCTGGTACATTATACGATGTCGATTTTACCAATCTGCAAGACGGAATTGCGATTGCCACTCACTCCGACTTAGATGGTAAATCTTCGGTGGGTTGGCTGGAAATTAATAAGAAGGATGTAGGCTCTAATGAAGTGAGCGTGGCAATGAATGCAGCAAAAATCGTTGATGGATACATTGAAGAATATGGAAAGGATTCTGCCGGAATTAGTATGATTGGCTGCAACATCATAGGGTGGCCCATCATGCGGGCGCCTCATTTCGTTACGGGTGTTCACGACGATGGCACGTTTAGCTTCCCTATTGTTCCAGAGGGCGAGATTTTGCAATTCACTGATATGCGTAGTGATATAACCGAACAAGTCGTTTACACTCATTGATTGTGCCTACAGAGGAACAAAGTGCAGCTCGACCACATGTTTGCCTCAGGTTTTATTATGCTGAATACTTGTGCGGGTGTGCTGTCGACTCCGATGGGTGAGACTGAGGTCGATGCTTTTGTGGATGCGATGGAGGCTGGGTTTCGTAGGATATAGCTCGGCTGTTGGTGGCAAAGCGGCCGGAGGCGTGAGTCGCATAACCGTAGTCCTGGAGGCAATTTAGTTGTGTGCCGCAAATGGATGGCTAATGCATGTTAGAGGCACTACAATCATTCATGTCAAAACAAATTGCACTGGGTCTCTATAACTGTTGCAGTCAGGCCGGGCTACAAGATTCGCTTGCCCGGCTGCTGAACGGCAATCCCGTTCGCCGTACTAATAGCTACTAAATAATCCCAACATAGAAGAAAAAAGTGTATGAAATTCGCTTAGCGTACGAATCAGAAGGGGATACTCTCAGGCAGTTCATCGAACAGCACTGGCGAAAAGATCACATATTTGTCACTTGCAAAGAGCTGTTCGACTGGCAGCATCTTGACCGGAAACGTGGGAGATATAACTTCGTTATCGGAATCGATATACAAACCCAAGCCATCCACGGAATACTCGGCTTTATCCCTTTAACTCAGTTCGACCCCGAGATTGAGTTTAAGCGACTTTGCTGGTTAGCAATTTGGAAAGTTCAAGACGAAGCACAAGGGCATAAGCTTGGGCGACACATACTTTCCTATTTGGAAGATACTGTAAAGCCAGACGTCATCTCGGCGGTAGCCGCCAGTTCAATGACTTTACGAATGTACGAAGACAGGGGTTATCAAGTCGGGCGATTGCGCCAGCATTTCATTCTTAATCCCGATAAAGATATATTCCAGATGGTCGCCAATAAAAAACCTGGTCAGCCTTCGGCTAGTGAGAGTACTCACGCCTCACATAAGAGACTTGAACTAGCTACGGAAAACGATATTATTAATGACGAAACAGATTGCTTTCTGACACAAAAAGATCTGCCGCAAAAAAGCCCAAACTACTTGGTTAATCGATATTTTCGGCACCCAGTCTATCGCTATCAAACGTATAGAATCCTAGAGAGAGAGCGAACCACCGGAATCATTGTGACCAGGGTCTGCAACAATAAAGAGTCTTGTGCCATAAGGATTGTAGATTTTGTCGGCCCATCTGCGGCATTGCGCGGTCTACGGGAGGAATGGTTTCACCTTCTAAAAAACATTAACGCAGAATATATAGATTTCTATTGTGCTGGTATCAATGAAGATGATCTAATAGCCTCAGGATTTCTTTGTTGCGAAGAGGGCGATGAAATCATAATTCCGAATCATTTTGAACCGTTTTCAAAAACAAAAGTTAACATTGACTACAGCATAAGTACTCCAGTTGGAGTTGCATATCGTATGGTCAAGGGAGATAGCGATCAGGATCGACCAAATTTTATATAGGAGCACACTCATGAATAAACTTACCATTGTTATGTATCACTATGTGAGAGAACTAAGTCGTACTCGATACCCTGGGATCAAGGGACTTCCCATTGAGCTCTTTAAGGAGCAGATCTCTTATCTGAAAAAGAATTACAATCCGATAAGTGCCTACGATCTAATGGATGCCGTCCAATCCGGCTCAGAGTTGCCCCCTAAATCTTTATTGCTTACATTTGATGACGCATACATTGACCACTTTACCGAAGTATTCCCTGTCTTAGATAAAGAAAATATGTCTGGTTGCTTTTTTCCTCCGGCAAAGTGTGTCCTTGAAAATCGAGTTCTAGATGTCAATAAAATCCATTTCATCCTGGCCTCTGTTCCAGGTAAAGATGTTTTGGTTAATCGCATTTACCAGGCTTTGGATAAATACCGCTCTTCATATCATCTGGAGTCAAACGAATTCTACTGGAGACAATGTGGAATACCAAATCGTTATGACCCAGCAGAAGTTGTATTTGCGAAACGTATGTTACAGCGCGATTTGCCTGAAGAAATAAGAAATACTTTAACGGATGAGTTGTTTAAGCAGTTCGTGTCAAATGACGAGGCGGCTTTCTCAAAAGAGCTTTATATGAATATAGAACAAATATCCTGCTTGCAAAGAAACGGCATGTATATTGGAAGTCATGGATTTGATCATTATTGGCTCAACTCGATTCCAGAAGATAAACAGCGGAAAGATATTGATTTGTCACTTAAGTTTTTGGAGCTGGTTGGATCTGATGTAAAACGTTGGATTATGTGT
>JBLIML010000339.1:0-3079 GCA_047638675.1 Planctomycetota bacterium
TCCCCGGGGTTCATTCGGATGTTGGCGGTGGATACCCTGAAAATGAATCCGGGCTGTCCAAGGTAGCACTTGAGTGGATGGTCCATGAGGCTCGGGCGCAGGGTATGAAAGTTGATCCTTACCGCTGCGGTCGTACAATGAGGCGTACGCAAAATGAAGACGGTAGCTGGATTGATAAAAGTAAGTTTTCGGCAAATTATCCGCCCCCTGACGCTACTGCAGTCGCGCACGAATCTTTGGCGGGAATCGGTTGGCGGGCGCTACAACGATTGCCAAAATCACTCGAACATTGGGAGATAAACAAGCATAGAAGAACCATTAAATCTGAAATAGATCGACCGCTATCAACACAACAAGGAAAGGCCTCTCCACGTCGCGGTCAAAATCCATTACTCGTGCATTCGAGTGTCCTTGAACGGATTAAAGCTGATGAAGTTGTGACCATTACAAAGGAGCGTTCGATCAAAATATATTCTAAAGAAAAATATCGGCCCGCTAACCTTCTTGAGAGTATCCCGAATATAGAAAACCTGGAATTCCCAGATGATATTGTTGAACTGACCCAGCCTAATACCGAACTATAATAAAGGCATTAAAACCGCAATATTTGAAAATTTATTCGCCTTATTTTTCGACCAGAGTTCTTAACACTTTCCAAATTTCAACCATTGCTAAAGTGTCGAGCTTGCAGTAGTCGAGAAGTGAATGCCGAACTGCGTCTCTTTTCTCTTTGCTGCTGACCTTTATTAAATGGGCATAAGCGTCCATTGCGACTTCTCCATCGGGTATTTCCAGCTTTTTATAATCCATATCATCTCTGTCCGGTAACATTGCCGGAAGAATAGATTTAATTGAAAAACTACCATTAAAACCGGGAAGGTAGACCATCAATTCCCTAAAGGGCGTAATTAGATCGATAAAACGATCAAGGGTAAGCGTTAACCTTTCCTCATGTTGTTTAAACTCTCTGGCAAGACCCCGAATAACCGATTTTTCAAATGATTGATTATATGCAACGATTGAACCGGTACCGGTTAAATTACTAATCAAATGTTCAGTCAGGGCCAGTCGCGGGTCTACAAGCCCATCGCCAATAAATTCTCTGTGCTCCAATTCGCCATCCTCGTGGAGAATATGCAATGAGAATTGAAATGGAATTTGCATAAAAGGTTTTTGCCCTGGTAGCCAGGGAATCGCATTTTGAAAACTTTCAAAATCGAGAAAATTAATTGGATAAGTAGCTTGTTTCAAAAATTCGCCGAGGGGATTTTTATCGACATGTATTTTCCCGGTTCTCGTCGTTTCTATCTGGAGCAATTGGGTTGGTGTCAGTTCAAGATTCTCAAGGTCTTCGTAATACACCTGCCCGCTGTGAAAAAGTTCAAATTTCCTATCGCCATTCAACCTGTATAGGTCAAGCACGGATGGACTTGGCACGTTTCCCCAACAGTAAGATTTGAATTCGCAATCAGGATTAATGCATTGTGTTCCTATTTTTATGTCCGGCTCGCCTTTAGCTAACATTTCCTCCATGGTAGATAGCTTATCTGCTATGCCTTCCTGTAACGATTTAACCGTATCAGTGACATCAACAATTTTTAATAATTGGAAGGGATCCAGCTCCTCCGAATAAACGTACTTTGTATCAATATGAATAAGGCTGGCGGTGCCTTGTGAAAGCTGATCTTGAATCACAAACCACTGGATCGCTAAATCATTTTTGTGAAAAGATTTTACTTTAGTTGAAGCTTTGACTTCGTAAATATCCCACGCATCGCCATTACGAACCAGAATATCAACCTTGATAAAAACGCCCCGCGTGCGAAAAGCGGCTTCATAAATGACGGATTCACCCGCACTGATAAGCCTGGCGGTTTGTTCGATCATTCCGTCAAAGTTGGACCTGTCAAATACTACCTCGGTCCCGCCCGGGAAAAGTGATTTGGCGAGTTCACCGACTTCAAACCCTGTTTCAATTCTGTTGAGGGTTGTCTGGTCGCGTGTTAAAGCAAGCTCCGGCTTGTTTTTATAAAGCCAGAGCTTTTTATGACACTGAAGTCCGCGCATATATTGTGATTTAGATAAATGCATTTTTTGAGCTGAACCGCAGTGGCAGCATCTAAGCTGTATAGGAGATTACTGCCTACCTACCGCATTTATCTTGCTGCCATGACATCATCAATCACAACACCGCATCAATATCGGCTGCAGAATGTCGTTCTTTTAACTGTTTGTTTTCCTCACCCCAACCTCTATTAACACACAGACCCCGTTTAACTGCCTGGCGCTCTTTAACAATGTTAGCCCAACGGTTTACATGAACATATGAATCTGTACTGAGAAACTCAGTTGCACTATAAACATTGCCCAGTACGAGCTGCCCATACCAGGACCAGATAGCGATGTCGGCAATCGTGTATTCTGATCCACATATATATTCGCGATTGGCCAACAGGCGATCAAGTACATCGAGCTGACGTTTGGATTCCATCGCATAGCGATCGATAGGATACCCCATAGGGTAAGGGGCATAGCTGTAAAAGTGTCCGAAACCACCTCCTAGAAAAGATGCACTACTTTCCTGCCAGAAAAGCCAGGACAGGCATTCAGAATATCCTGTTTCATCTTCAGGCATCAACTCTCCAAATTTACGGGCTAGATAATGAAGAATTGCGCAGGACTCAAATACGGGTCGAGCCGGTTCGACTGAGCGATCGAGTAGAACCGGGATTTTTGAATTCGGGTTTAGTCGAACAAAATCTGATCCAAATTGCTCGCCTTCACCAATATCAACCAACCAGGCATCATACTCCGCAGCTTCGTGTCCAAGCGCCAGCAACTCTTCAAGCATTACGGTTATTTTGACCCCGTTTGGGGTCGCCAGGGAATACAATTGCAACGGATGTTCGCCGACAGGTAGCTCAAATTCGTGAGTGGGGCCGGCAATCGGGCGGTTGATGTTGGCAAATTTCCCGCCGTTTTTCTTGTCCCATTGCCATACCTTGGGGGGAGTGTACTGATCGTTATTACTCATTCTAATATCCTGTGTTGTTCAATTTTGTAATATTTATTTTTGACA
>JBLIML010000340.1:0-3064 GCA_047638675.1 Planctomycetota bacterium
GCGCCATCATTGGTCCAGCCATCGGCGGCGTTTTCATTGGTCTGCAATGGCAACAATCGACCTACTTCATCGTCCTGGCAATACCTTTTCTCATCGGTGCCTGCTCCATGTTCTTTCTCAAAGCTCCACAACTGGTGCCGAATACAAAGCCGTAGAAGATAAAAGAGCTCAGATGACATTTTTCCTGCTTACTGATTGTCTCTATCCATCTTGATTACAAAGGTGGAAAGCTTATTAAGCACAAGCTGCCAGGCGCGGGGTTGCTTGAGAATGGTCAGCTCGGCCTGACTTAAGCAAACATCATAATTCTAAGAAGCAGGAATTCAGCATGAACAACATAGCCAAAATTATACTCACAATCGCCACATTGGTTTACGGTATTGGTCCATTAGTGGCCGATATGAATACCAGCCATGTCTTACATCCAGATTGGACGCCGCATGCACGATTCCATATGGTGTGGTTGTTAACGATAACCTCCGCTGTTGCCATAATAAGTTTATGGTTAATCTGGATCCGTTCGCAGCCAATTATTGCCGCGATGCTAGGCCTATGTGTTGTAGGCGGTTTCTGGATTGCTGTCGCAACCCGTCAGATTTATAACGGCGCGTTAAACGATCCGGGCGGTATCGAAACTAAAATCCTGGGATTTAATGAAAATGCTTTTTCTCTAGGCATAGTTACGGCCTTTCTACTTATTGGCCTCGTAATGTGTGATAGAAAGTGATGACAAAAAACCTTCAAGTGTGGGGCCAGGCGAATCCTGGCTTATTTTGGCGCACACATTTTGCAAGTGCTATAAATTCTTAGCCGACTCATTTTTTTAGTTTTTAATCTGGAGTAGAGCTGATGATTGAGATTCCTATGGGTGAGAGCCAGGGTGCAGAGGTAGAAAGATGCGTTTTCCATGCAGAACGGATGGGTTTCCGTATTAGCGAACTGCAAATATCGACTTCACAGAAAATTCCCTGGCATTACCATAACCACATCACGGACACCTTCTATGTTCTTGAAGGCGAAATTACTATTTATCTACGCGATCCGAAAGAATCTATTCGTCTTGGGCAAAGCGAAACATTTCAGGCAATATCAAAGCGTCCACACATGGTGGTAAACAGTGGTTCAGAATCCGCGACCTTTCTGGTGCTTCAAGGCGTGGGCGAGTATGACAATGTGCCATTGATAAAGTGACAATTTTGTTATTTGTAGAAATAAATTGCTGTCTTACCATTATTGGGATCATTTAACCAAAGCTCGGTTTAAAGGGCTAGTTTCACAAACTCAAAGAAACAGCGTCATTCCGCTAAGCTTTTAAGCCGGAATCCATGTTATACATAATGGATTCCCGCCAAAAACATGCGGGAATGACGATTTACTTTAAGATGCCTAACTACCTACATATTCAAACATCCGAATTATTGCTTACTCGGCAATGCACTTGTTATTCACACCGGCAGAGCCAGTGGTTTCGGGCATTAAATGACGAATAAATTATGGAAGTCTCTTATCCCGAGTTCAGCTTAACTATATTTATAGTGATGTCATATAATGTCTGCTCTTATTGAAGGCAAAGGAAGAGAGAACATGATCGGTAAATGTCTATGTGGTGAAGTTCAGTTTGAAATTGCAGGTAAGATGCCAAATTTGTATCAATGCCATTGCGCCTTGTGTCGTAAGCAAGGTGGATCAGCTTCCAATAGCGCAACGATTGTTCATGAAAGCAATTTTTCCTGGAAAACAGGCGCTGATAAGATTGCTTACTATAAGAAAGATACCGGTTTTAGTTCTGACTTTTGTTCTATCTGCGGCAGTACTGTTCCAAACCGTTTACGAGAGTCTGACAAATACTGGGTCCCGGCAGGCTTGCTTGAGGGCAATGAAGGTGAGGAAATCGTCGCACACATCTATACTCAGTCAAAAGCAGGCTGGGATCGAATTCCAGAGTCGGGACAACACTTTGATGAAATGCCTGATGTGGAAACTTTCTATCAGCTCTTGCAGAGATAAAATTACCGGTTATTGTTAAAGCAACGCTAATTAATATTTATTTATTTCCAGATTTGCCCAGCAATTCTCAAGTGATTTTCCCCCATTATTTTTTTTACGTCTTCGTCTTTATATCCCAAATCTAACAACGACTGGATGATGTGAGGTATCGCTGTCGGTGCGATCATATTGATACCATCGGCGTAGCCATCTTCAGGAGGAAAGATGTGCGGATTCTCTTTTACAAAATCGTTCACCTCCTGTTGATCAAACACATAATCCAGACCAATACCTACGTGATCAGGGCCAACCAGTTGTACAAGGTAATCGATATGCCTGACGATGTTCTCAACCGTAGCTTCATTGTCACCCAAAAATATTCCGATCCCGTTTAAACCAATCACACCACCTGAGGCCGCACAGGACTTTATTACATTGAAGTGGCCCCCTTCACCTGGACAACCTGAGAATAAATTAAGCTCTAACATGGTTGGTTAATCAAGCTCAGGCAGCTTGGGAAATACTTAGGTCTCGGTAGTAAACCTCATCTGGTGTCAGGTTATCAAGTCCTTGATGAAATCGTTCCTGATGATACCAGTCAAACCAGTGGATTAAACTTTGTCTGACCTCCCCGACATTAGCAAATGCACAGGTGTATAAGTGTTCGTACTTCACGGTTCGCCATAGCCGTTCAACGAAAATATTGTCACGGTAACAGCCTTTACCCTCCATGCTGATTTGTATGTCATGTCCCTTCAACACATCGGTGAAGGCGTCACTAGTGTATTGGCTGCCCTGATCGGTATTGAATATCTGTGGACAACCATAGTCCTGTATTGCCGCCTCCAGTGCCTGTACACAGAAGTCAGCTTCCATGGTATTGGACAGACGCCAACTGAGCACCTTGCGGGAATGCCAGTCCATGATGACCACCAGATAGGCAAAGCCCTTCTCTAGCGGGACATAAGTGATGTCAGATGCCCACACCTGGTTGGGCCTATCTATTACCTTGCTCCTAAGCAGATAGGGGTAGACCTTGTGCTGCTTGCAAGGGACACTGGTCTTCGGTTTGGGGGCC